>CAZSYU010000039.1:0-33491 GCA_964611345.1 uncultured Pseudomonadales bacterium | reverse complement strand
TATTTATACAGTAGTTGGGTAAGGGTACTTGGCACGTGACGCTAATAGAGCAGACAATAGAGCAGACAACAAAACCGACAGCTAAGTTGCGGACAGCGTCTGTTGGCGAAACCCCTGACCTGTTCGCCAACTCTCCTGCGCCTGACAAATCGCCTGCACCTGTTCTTGAAACGCGCAAGGCCTCGGTCGACCACCTTGCCGCGGCCCGCAAGCTGCAATGGCGGTTGCGCAAGGCGCGAGCCTACTCCCCAGAAGAGGTTAAGACCGGACGCCTGATTTGTCGCCACCTGCTTGCGTTACTCCACGAGGCTGATGCAGAGCCGGTGAACCATAGTCCTGTGCGGCAACAGGCCTAAACGCCTGCCGACACACGGACACATACACCCCAGCACGTACACGCGTGCACTTACACCCCGGCACTTACACCCCGGGCACCCCGGCACTTAGAGCCGATCTAGCCGCCAAATCAAACAGGTTAGCCCGACTTAATCTGCCTGATATGTGAAGCCTTTACTTGTGACCCCGCACTACACTGTTAGGATTCGCGCATGTTTGACAAATCGGTGTCAGAACGGGTCGCAGTTCAAAGTTCTGCAGTTAGCCTGGTCCGGTTTTCCCCCTCCCTAAGTCATGCAAAACTAACTGCCGAAAAAGAGTCAGCAAAAGGATATCGCGATGATCAAAAAGTGTCTGTTTCCCGTTGCGGGATATGGAACTCGGTTCCTGCCAGCAACCAAGGCGATGCCCAAAGAAATCTTGCCGATTCTCGATAAGCCGCTGGTTCAGTACGGTGTTGAAGAAGCCTTTGCGGCTGGCCTCACTGACATTGGGTTTGTGACCGGGAGAGGGAAGCGCGCGATCGAAGATCATTTTGATATCAGTTACGAGCTCGAGCACCAGATCGCAGGCACAGGCAAAGAGAAAATGCTCGAAGGTATTCGAGAACTCATCGACAACTGCACGTTCAGCTATACCCGGCAAATTAACATGGCTGGTCTGGGTGATGCCATTCTCGCGGGTCGCACCGTTGTTGGTGACGAGCCCTTCGCAGTGGTACTGGCGGATGACCTCTGCATGGGATCCGATGATGGTGTCCTGGCACAAATGACCAAACTGTTTCGGCAGTTTCGCTGCTCGATAGTTGCTATCGAAGAAGTGCCGCAGGATGAAACCAACAAGTACGGTGTGATTTCGGGTGACGAGATCAGTGAGAACCTGTTTCGTGTAACCGACATGGTAGAAAAGCCGGATCCGGAAGATGCTCCCAGCAACCTGGCAATCATAGGTCGTTACATTTTGACGCCGGATATTTTTAACATTCTAGAAAAGACGCCGCCGGGTAAAAACGGTGAAGTGCAGATCACCGACGCGTTACTGCAGCAAGCAAAAGATGGTTGTGTGATTGCCTACAAGTTCAAGGGTCAGCGTTTTGATTGCGGCTCTGTACAAGGCTTCGTCGAAGCCACAAACTACTGTTACGAGAACATGTACCTGGAGCGCTAGCGGCCTGGAGTCTCAGTTTGAAACCCCAGTTTGAAGCCTCAGGTCAAGGGGGGGTAGATGATCGAGTTGGAACTATTGGCAGCCAGGCCAATCGAGGCTATTGAGCTCGTCGAACCGCGCCCAATTGAAGATCTGCCAACACCCGCTCTGTTGCTCGATGAAGTGCTGCTCGATGCGAATATAGCCCGCATGGCAGATCACCTCGCGGCGCACGGCAAGCAACCACGGCCCCACGCCAAGACTCACAAGTGCCCACTAATTGCGCGGCGGCAGATCGCTGCTGGAGCGGTTGGCGTGTGCGTTGCAAAGGTGTCTGAAGCCTTTGTCCAGGCGCTGGGTGGCATTGATGACATTCTTGTCACCTCGCCAGTTACCACATTCGATAGGGTTAGTCTCATTGCTGAAACGCTTAGTCGAGCGCCTCGGTTAAAACTGGCGCTGGATAGCGAGTTAGCGCTAGACGTTGCCAGCGCGGCGGCAGAAGCGGCCGAGCAGGAGTTAGGCATTGTTTTAGATATCGATGTCGAAATGGGACGGACAGGCAATCGGGATGGCAGAGCGTTGGTTGCACTCGCCAGGCGAATTGCAGGTCATCCATTGTTGCGGCTGTGTGGTGTTCAGCACTATGCAGGGCATTTGCAACACGTAGAACGATTTGCGGAGCGTCAAGAGCGCTCGCTTTCGAGTTGGCACAAGGCGCTGGAACTTGCCCAGGACATCAAAGAGGCCGGCTTTGAGCTCGAGATTGTGACCGGTGCGGGTACCGGCACCTATGACATCGATCATGAAATTGCGGCACTCACAGATCTTCAGGTGGGCAGCTATGTGTTCATGGACGTCGAGTACCAAAAAATTGGCGCGGTGAACGAGGGGGAGCAGCTGCCCTTTGTCCCCGCGTTAACGATCCAGGCCAGCGCAATCAGCCAGCCCGTGCAGGGTGTGGTCACGCTCGATTGCGGTTTTAAAGCAATGGCGTCGGAGACGGTCGCGCCCGAGTTTGTTGATCTGCCAGGCGCGCGGTTCAAGTTTGCCGGAGATGAGCAGGGGGTTGCGATTTTGCCCAAAGGGCAACAAGAACCACTAGTTGGGCGAAAGTTTCGTATGATCACCCCGCATTGCGACCCAACCGTCAACCTTTATGACTATTACTGGGTGCATAAGGACGGTTATGCGCACAGTCTGTGGCCCATTACCGGTCGTGGTTGTGTGTGGTGACATAATCGGTATATGTTCCCCGCCGTTCGGCGTTGCCGAGAGCGCTTTAGTGGACAGTATTGCGATTTATTTTATTTAGACGAAGAGGAGTTTTGCGTCGGTGTTAGAACTTATTCAGTCGGGCGGCTGGTTGATGGTGCCCATCCTGCTCTGCAGCGTATTGGCGGCTGCGATTTCGGTGGAGCGTTGGTGGACCCTGCAGCAAGCACGGGTCGCGCCTAACGATTTACTGGCGAACACCTGGGGCGCGGTTAAAGAGAAAAAACTCGATCCCCAGAAACTGCGGGATCTGCGCACTGGCAGTCCGCTGGGGCAGGTTCTGGCGGCGGGGCTGGTAAATGCCAAGCGTGGCCGCGAGATTATGAAAGAAGCGATGGAGGAAGCCGCGGGACAGGTCATGCACGAACTCCAGCGTTACCTCACTGCGCTTGGAACCATCGCCGCAATTAGCCCGCTGGTTGGCCTGCTGGGTACAGTCGTTGGCATGATCAAAGTGTTTCAGGCCTTGCAGTTGCACGGCGCGGGTAACGCCAACGTTTTGGCCGGGGGTATTTCGCAAGCACTCATTACTACGGCGGCGGGTATCGCTGTGGCCATACCGGCGCTTATCTTTCACCGTATGTTCGTCCGTAAGGTGGATGAGCATGCAGTTACCCTGGAACAGCAAGGCAGCAAGCTAATCGACATAATGATGGGTGATCGGTCGGTTTCTGAGGCGCTTGGTGAAAGCGAGTCGCGAGCGTGAAGGTTCAGCGTTTAAGCGACAGCATGGACACTAACGTGGAGCTGACACCGCTGATCGATGTGGTGTTTCTGCTGCTTATTTTCTTCATGGTATCGACCACCTTCATTCGCGAAACGCAGTTGAAAATTGACCTGCCGGAGGCCGCAGGTGAATTGCAACAGATCGAAGGCAAGGTGTTGGAAGTCAGTATTAGTCGCGAAGGCGAGTATTCGATCAACTCTCAACTGCTGGTAAACAGCAAAATAGAAACGCTTATCCGTGGCCTGAAGGAAGCCGCTGGTGGGGATCTGAAGTCACGACTGATCGTCACGGCGGATGCCAATTCATCTCACCAATCTGTTGTTCGCGCCATGGACGCTGCGGGGCAGGTAGGGTTGAGCCGAATTAGCATCACCACACAAAACCCGGAAGATGAAAGCTGAGTCGAAGAAATCGTCCGACTGGCAGCTCTATAAACGCCTACTCGCTTATGTGATACCCCTTTGGCCGCTGTTTATTGCAGCGGTTATTGGGTTTCTATTCGGCAATGCCGCTGAGGTTTACTTCGCGAATCTTGTGCGCGAGGTGGTTGACGTATGGCAAGACCCGCCCGCCAGCGCGGCAGTGGCCTTTCCTTTGATGGTGTTGTTGGCAGCCCTTGTGCGTGGGGTTGGGGGTGTCGTTGGTGAACTCTTTCTGGGCCGCATATCCTTTCATGTAGTGCATAGCATTCGTACTGAGTTGTTCAACCAACTGGTAAACATGCCGACGTCCTATTTTGATCGTAGCGCCCAGGGTCATCTGGTATCGCGGCTCACCTTTAACGTGGCACAGCTTCGCGACACGGCATCGGATGCGCTGAAAACACTGATGCAGGACGGCACCAAGGTCATTCTGTTGATCGGCGCCATGCTGTTTACCAGCTGGAAGTTGTCTCTGATATTTCTCGCGGTCACCCCCATTGTTGCCGTGATAACCCGCTTTGCGTCCAAGCGGTTTCGCCGTATTAGTCAGCGCATACAGGGCTCTATGGGCGATGTCACGCACGTTGCTACCGAGATGGTTAATGGGCACCGGGCTGTACGTATATTCGGTGGTGAATCTTATGAACAGCATCGCTTCTTCAAGGCGAGTGATCGAAATCGTCGCCAGAATCTAAAAATGATCTTGACCAAAGCAGCCAGTGTGCAAATCATTCAGTTGATCGTCGCCGGTGCGCTTGCGTTTCTGATTGCACTGTTATTCAACCCCAGCATTGGTGGCGATCTGTCTGCTGGCGATGTGTTGTTTTTCATGACGCTGGCCGGATTGCTGGCGAAGCCGATTAAAAAGCTGTCGGAAGTTAACGCCAAGTTACAGCGTGGGCTGGCGGCGGCCGAAGATGTGTTCGAGCAGTTTGACCAGCCGGTAGAAATGAATTCTGGTACGCGGTCTGCCGCCAACATCTCTGGCCGCATCGAGTTTCGTGACGTGGGTTTCGCCTACGATACCAGCAAAGAAAATGTACTCGACGGCGTGAACTTCACGGTAGAACCGGGGCAGACAGTTGCGTTGGTGGGACGTTCGGGTGGCGGCAAATCGACCATCATTAACCTGATTCCCCGTTTTTACGATGCGTTAGAAGGTTCGGTACTGTTGGACGGCGTGCCTATTGCCGATTATGACTTGAAAAGCCTGCGGGAGCAGATCGCTTTCGTTAACCAGCAGGTTGTGCTGTTTAACGATTCGTTGTTGCGCAACATTGCCTATGGTGCGCTGCATACAAAAACTACTGGAGAGCTAACACAGGCGATCGCCAAGGCGCATGCGGATGTCTTTATCGAGGAGTTACCCGAAGGCCTCGATACCGAGGTGGGGGATAACGGGACCAAGCTGTCAGGTGGCCAGCGCCAGAGAATTGCGATCGCCCGGGCGCTACTGAAGGATGCGCCGATTCTCATTCTCGACGAGGCCACGTCGGCGCTCGACAACGAATCAGAAAGACACATTCAAGCGGCGCTGGAAGAAGTTATGAGAGATCGCACCACCATGGTAATTGCCCACCGGTTGTCCACCATCGAAAACGCTGACGTCATTTTGGTGGTAGATAAGGGTAGGGTGGTAGAGGCAGGTAGTCACGCTGTATTGCTGGACTCCGGCGGTGCCTATGCGCGGTTGTATGACAGCGAGTTAGCTGTCGAGAACGTTAGCTAACTGATGCCAGTAGTGCGCGACTATGTGCGTCGCTTGCTTGAATCTCGTTGGTACGGACGAGCAGGCTGGTTGCGTCTGTTCACCCCGTTGTCAGCGCTGTATGGCGCAATTGCAGAGCACAGACGCAAGACGGCGCTGACGCAGATCCAGCGCAGCGAATCTTCTACCAACAAAACTCATCCGCCGGTCGTGGTGATCGGTAACATAGTGGCTGGCGGTACTGGTAAGACCCCTGTGGTGATGCACGTTGTTGAACGCCTTCGCAAACAGGGCGTGCAGGCCGGGGTTGTTGCGCGCGGCTATGGTGCGAGCAGTGCGACCTGGCCGCGAGTGGTTACCCCGCGGAGTGATCCGGCCCGGTGCGGAGATGAGGCGGTAGAGCTTGCGACCCGGCTCGAGTGTCCGGTGGTTATTGGCCCAGACAGAGCGGCGGCAGCGCGTTGGTTGCATGAACTCTTCGGTTGCGATGTGATCGTCAGCGACGATGGCTTACAGCACTACCGATTAAAACGAGATCTCGAATTTGCGCTGGTTGATACCCATCGACAACACGGCAATGGCCATCTACTGCCGGTGGGTCCGCTGCGCGAGCCTGTTGCGCGATTACAATCGGTAGACTGCGTTATTGAAACTGCCCGCTCGGCGGCGATCAGCGCTCAGTCTCCGGATACTGGCTCCCTAAGCAACCCCACTGGTGATGCTGGGGGTGTTCCCCGGTTGCGTGGCTTGTTGCGACCCGTGTCTGCCACTCACTTGCTTAGTAATGAAACCGTCGCGCTCGACAATTCACCCTTTGTTGGAAACCACTGTGTAGCACTGTCCGGTATTGGCAATCCTGAGCGCTTTCATGCAGATTTGTTGGCGTTGGGCTGCACCCTAACGCAGAGAGCATTGGCGGATCACGCCAGTTATTCGGGTTTTACTCCAGATTGGCCGCGCGACTCTGTGGTAGTTACCACGGGCAAAGACGCGGTCAAGCTGCGGTCGCTGCCTGTTGCGAGCGTATCTGACTGGCTCCAACAGGTCTGGGTATTGAATCGTCAGCTCGTCTTCTGTGCTGCCGACGAGCAACGCCTTGATCGTCTCTTGCAAGAAGTTATGCGGCGAGTCCCGCAAGATGTCCCGGCTCGATCGGGGCTTGCAAGTTCTGGTCTGCCCAGTAACCGGTCCGCTCCGACCTCCGAGGAATCAATAGATGGCTGATACGGATGAGACAGACTTCCACGTTGTGATACCGGCGCGCTATGAATCCAGTCGGCTGCCTGGCAAACCCCTGGCTGACATCGGCGGCCTGCCAATGATTGTTCACGTTGCGCGTGCGGTCGCGGCGGCAAACCCCATCGATGTTACCGTGGCGACGGATGATCAACGCATTGTAGATGCTGTCATTGATGCTGGTTTCGACGCCCTGCTAACGTCACCGGATCATCAATCGGGGTCGGACCGGGTTTATGAAGTGGTGCAAAAACGGGGGTGGGAAGGCGCTGAGATCGTGCTTAATGTCCAGGGGGACGAACCATTGTTGCCGCCTGCGTTAGTTGCCCAGGTGGGAGGGCGGCTTGCTAGCGCGCCAGACATTGATGTGTGCACGTTACGTGAGCCCATTGCGCTTGAAGCTGACCGGCAGGACCCAAATTGCGTGAAAGTTGTTGTCGACAAAAGTGATCGAGCTTTGTTGTTTTCCCGAGCCGCCATTCCCTACGACTTTGGCCACGGGTCTGGCATTGGGCCTGCGACCTTAAACCCTACGACCCCAAACCCAGCGACCCCAAACACAGAGGCAGCCACTGAGTCTGAAGCTCTAGCTGATGTTCCTGCAGCGCCCTGGGGTTGGCGTCACATCGGTTTGTACGGGTATCGAGTAGCGGCTTTGCAGAAATTTGTGTCCCTTGCCCCATCAGCACTGGAAAAACAGGAATCGCTGGAGCAGTTACGTCTGCTCGAAAATGGCATTTCGCTCACCGTGCTGCCGGCGGTAGAGCCAGCGGCGGCGGGTGTCGATACACCAAAGGATCTGGCGCGCGTCCGGGAGTTGCTGGCTTAGTGCGGCGCTCTCGGGACATGCGCGGTGCCGTCGAACCCTTCGAACTGATTCAGGGCTTTCTCTCGAACCAGGAGGCGGATGAACTTTTCGCGGGTTTGCTCGAACAAGCGGCATGGCGTACTGAGCATGTGCAGATGTTTGGCCGTGAGGTGCGCTCGCCCCGCCAGGTCTGCTGGTATGGGGATTCGGGGGTCGGCTATCGCTACAGTGGTGCTGAGCATCGGGCTTGTGGCTGGCTTGCGCCTCTGGAGGCGCTGCGAGCAAGACTGCAACAGGATCTGCAGGCGCAATTTAATTTCGCGCTACTTAATCGGTATAACGACCACAATGACGCGATGGGCTGGCACGCGGATGATGAGCCAGAGCTGGGGCGCGAACCCGTGATTGCGTCTTTGAGCCTTGGCGCTACCCGAACCATGCTGGTGCGGAGTGCAAAGAAGACACCAGGTGTTCGGCGCAAGAGTCAATCTATTGAGCTTGAGCACGGTTCGTTGTTGATGATGCGCGGTGTTTCTCAGGAGGACTTTCAGCATTCGATACCCAGATGCAAAGCACCTTGTGGTGCGCGTGTTAACTTGACGTTTCGTCAAGTGCAGACAGACGGTGCCAGTAGTCAACTCTGTTCTGTTTGCTGAGTTGTTTTGAATGAGCACTGACTAATGCCAGCGCAGCAGGCCCAGCCCCAGCTCCAGTCAATGATGTTGCCTAACACCCTGGGATTGCCGGCCCAGGCGGTTCATGGCGTTACCGTCAACTCAATAGCGCAATTGCAGGCTGCTATTGTACTGGCTGCTGCGCGTGCTGAACCTCTCCATGTGCTGGGTGGCGGCAGTAACGTGGTATTACCACGCACGTTGTCGGGTATCGCCGTGCGCATGCTCATTGGCGGTATTGTGATCAAAGAGCGCACAGACGCAGCGTGTCGGTTTGAAGTAGGTGCGGGTGAATCGTGGCAGGGGTTCGTGCGGTGTTGCATTGGTCAGGGACTGGGCGGTGGAATAGAAAATCTCACATTGATTCCGGGCACCGTCGGCGCAGCACCCATTCAGAACATCGGTGCCTATGGCGTAGAGGTTGCGGAGTTTATTGACGCCGTAGAAGTGGTTGATCGGCAGGTAACAACAGCTGGTGGAGCAAACGAACCCTATTGGTTGCCGGCAAGCGATTGTGCTTTCGATTATCGCGACAGTTGTTTCAAGCAGCAGCCTGACCGCTGGGTTGTTTCGCGGGTGCGGTTTAATGTGCCTGTCAACGGGGAGCTTAGAACGGAGTACGCCGGGATTACCGATGAACTTGCACGAATGGGTTATGCCGGGCAGGCAAAGTCGCTGCGACCGGCCACCATTGCGGAAGCAGTAGCGCGGACGCGGCGGCGGAAACTGCCGGACCCGCGCCACCACCCAAACGCCGGTAGTTTCTTTAAAAACCCGGTACTAACCCAGCGTCGCTATGAAGAATTGCTTGCCAATGGCTTTGCCGTCCTCCGCGAGGTACCGAGTTGGCAGCAGGGGCAGCATATAAAGCTCTCAGCGGCTGCTTTGATTGAGCAGGCAGGCTGGAAAGAGCGCGCGGCACCGAGGGTTGCCGTTTGGCAACGGCAACCGCTGGTGCTTGTGAATCTCGGCGGCGCAGACGCCGCAGACATCAACGCCCACGCAGACGCCATCCGCCAGAGCGTGTCGGAGCAGTTTGGAATTGCCTTGGAACAGGAGCCGCAGCGGCTGCAGTAGCAAACTGCCGCCGCCGCGTGCCTTTCGAGTTACTTGATGCCCTGGGCGCGTAATTCGGCCTCGCGCTGGCGCCGCCGCACTTCCCGTGGATCGTTGGCTGCCCGACCGGAGCTGGTTGGGGCTTCGTCAGCGGCTTCATCGACAGCTTCAGCTGTTTTTGCGGGAGCCTCAGCTGTTTTTAGGGGAGCCTCAGCTGTTGTTAGGGGAGCCTCAGCGACTTTTATAGACGACTCAGGGACAGCTTCAGCGCTTCGATTATTCGCTACTGTGGCTGCGCTTGAGGGCTGGGTTGCGGCTGCAACTTCGACTCCGGCTGCACTCGGACTAGCCGTGGTCGCAGTAGTTGTGTCCGCAGTGGTTGTGACGAGACTTGTCGCTGGAGGTTGTGCCCCTGTGTCTGGGCTCGAGTCTGCTGCTGCGGACGCTGCCTGCGCGACTGAAGTGCTTGCCGCGCCTGTAGCGCCTGCAACGCTCGCTGTGACGGGTGTGGCAGTGGCAGGCTTCGCCGCGCCTTCGGCCAGGGCGCTGCGATCGCGTACAGGCTTGCGTTTGCTCTTGGCCAGCTCAGCGTCGCTAGGCTTGCGGGTCTCGTCGGTGGGGCGTTGCTTGGCACTTTTTGGCGCCGCCTTTTTCGGTGCTTGAGACCGTTGCGCGGCCTGTGGTGCTGTTTCGCTCTTTGCGCTACTTGCTGTAGATGCCGCTGGTGCCCTGTTGTCGCCTTCGGTTTTGCGGTTACGGCCGCCACCATCGCCAGAATTGCGATTATTGCCGCCCGCCCGGCCTCGGCCACCGCGGCTGCGTTTGGACTCGCCGTCTCTCTTGGCGGCATTTTTCCCCGCACTTCTTGCGTCGGGGCGCTTGTTGTTGGCGCGAGCCTTGGTGTTGCCTCCGGTGCGCGCACTGCGGGCCGGTTGTGTCGGCGCCGCATCCGCGGGCGTATCGCCGCCAAACAAGTTATCCAGAGTACGAGTCAGCCAACCTTTCTTGGCGCTCGCCGCGGCAACCGCAACGCCTGCGGCGGCACCACCCGCAGCAGCAGCTGCTGTTGCGGTACCCTTATTGTCCTGGGCCTTGGCAGCGGCCACGGCAGCTGCAGTATCGTTAACGGTCGTTGTTGCCGCCGGGGTAGGCGTGGTTGGCGTAGATTGGGCTACTGCAGGCTGCTGTCTGGTGGTGACTGGCATTTCGCGGGTAGGTAATTCGGGCTCATCGAGCTCGGTGACCGTTAGTTCATAGCTAGCTGCGCGCCCCTCGGTTTGCAGAGCATCGTCCCGAATGCGTTCTAGCGAGTAGTGCGGCGTTTCCATGTTGACGTTGGGCATGATCAAAACACGGGCTGCAGTCCGTTTTTCGATCGCTGCAACGTCGTCACGTTTTTCATTGAGTAGATAGGATGCTGCGGCCAAAGGCACCTGCACACGAACCATCGAGCTGCGATCTTTCAGACACTCTTCCTCGACAACGCGCAAAATCGTCAGTGCCAGCGATTTTGTGTCGCGAATGCGACCCTGGCCGGTACAGCGTGGGCACGGCTCCGTGGTCAATTCTTCGAGCGAAGGTCGCAGTCGCTGGCGTGACATTTCAAGCAACCCGAAGCGCGAAATCTTGCCGGTCTGCACTCTGGCGCGGTCAGTCTCAAGGGCACTGCGCATGCGATTTTCAACCGCTCGCTGATTCTTGCTGGCGTTCATATCGATGAAGTCGATGACCACTAAACCACCCATGTCCCGCAACCGGAGTTGACGGGCAATCTCTTCGGCCGCCTCAAGGTTGGTGTTGAGCGCGGTTTCCTCGATATCCGCGCCTTTGGTGGCTCTAGCAGAGTTGATGTCGATAGACACCAGCGCTTCCGTTGGGTCGATGACCAGAGAACCACCAGATGGCAACTTAACCGTACGTTGAAAAGCAGACTCGATCTGGCTTTCAATCTGGTAACGGCTAAACAATGGAATGGGGTCTTCGTAAAACTTGATGCGCTCAGCGTAGTGGGGCATGACCTGGGTGATGAAGCGCTGTGCCTCTTCGAAGGCCTCTTTGCTATCGATGAGCAGTTCGCCGATATCACGGCGCAGGTTGTCGCGGATAGTGCGCAGAATCACGCTGTTCTCCTGATACAGGAGAGACGGCGCACGTTCGCGTTTACCGGCGGTGGAGATGGACTCCCAAAGCTGTGACAGGTAGTCGAGGTCCCAGCGCATTTCTTCTTCACCGCGGCCGACGCCGGCAGTTCGGACAATCACGCCCATACCAGTGGGGATTTCCAGTGCAGACAGTGCCGCCCGTAACGCATCACGATCTTCGCCTTCGATCCGGCGGGAGATGCCACCGGCACGAGGGTTGTTGGGCATAAGCACCATGTAGCGGCCGGCTAGGCTGATAAAGGTGGTTAGCGCGGCGCCCTTGTTGCCGCGTTCTTCTTTTTCGACCTGTACCAGTAGTTCCTGGCCTTCGCGAACCTGCTCGGCGATATTCAAGCGACCACCGGAGTCCGCGCCTTTTTTGAAGTACTCGCGAGAGATCTCTTTCAATGGCAAAAAGCCGTGGCGTTCAGAGCCAAAGTCGACGAATGCCGCCTCCAGACTGGGTTCCACTCGAGTTACGCGGGCCTTGTAGATGTTGCCCTTCTTTTGTTCGCGGGAGTAGTTTTCGAAGTCGAGGTCGTAAATCTTTTGACCGTCGACCAGTGCGACCCGGACCTCTTCTGGTTGGGCTGCGTTGATTAGCATTCTCTTCATCGTAATTCTCTAATTCTTTTCCGTTATGGCGCTGCCGATGGCGTGGCGCCTGCGCAAACTGGTGCGCTGTTCCTGTAAAACAAGGCAGGCGGGTAGTACGGAAAGTCGCGCCAGAGTGGGCGTTTCGACAAGAGCGCTGTCATGTCCTGCGGGCACGCCAGGGAGAGTGCGTGCGGTGGTCCCCAATAGTCGTCGCAGGGGCTGATCTTGCTGCTGGAAGCCCCTCCATTCGCTCGCAACGTCCGCGGTGCTCTGGGGAGGGCCTTCGAAGGTTATCGAGTCAGGTCAGGCCTGAGGTTCCATAACGCAAATGTTCTTGTCGACGCTGTGTCTGTTTTGGACCGGGTGTTCTTGGTTCGCGAACTCTTTAATCACGATGTTAATGCGTGGAAGAGTGGGCGGGCCGGGCCGCGCGCCTTGGCTGTTTGCCGTCTTACTTGTTTGTGCTTACTATTTTTTGTGTGTTTTTAGGTTTGTTTTTTCTGTTCGTTCTTTTTAATCGTCTTCTGGTAGTCGTCTTCTGGGTTTTGGGACCTGTGAAGGTTATCTGCGCGTCGGGGCCAATGATTGCGTTACAGCTTGCGCTGTGGCGAACGACTTGGATAGCAGATGGGGTAAACTCGCGACCTTACACGCGACCTTACAAAGGGTGCTTGCCCCCCAAAACTGCGGCCGAATATAACAGTGTTTGCTAAGTGTCTCAAACGTCTAGGAAAGTTGGAATGAGCGATCGGCCGGTCTCCGGAGGGGTTCGCTACCTACTTGTCGACGACGAGGCAGGGCAACGGCTCGATAATTTCCTCTTCGCGCAGTTCAGAAATCTGCCCCGGTCCAGGGTCTACCGCATGGTGCGGGGTGGCGAGGTCCGCATAAATGGTGGTCGCGCAAAGTTTCATACTCGCTTGCACAGGGGCGACAAGATTCGCTTGCCCCCCGTGCGACTGCCAGCGGCCCAATCCCCGCCGACCGAGCTGCCAGAGGGATTGGCGGCTCGTCTTGAAGCGGCGATCGTGGAAGAACGCGACGATCTGCTGGTGATCAATAAGCCCTCGGGTCTGGCGGTGCACGGCGGGAGCGGGGTGAGCTGGGGGCTTATAGAGGCACTGCGGGTTCTGCGGGGGCCCAAACTGGAACTCGTGCACCGACTCGATCGGGAAACCTCCGGTGTGTTGCTGGTGGCGAAGAAGCGTAGTGCGCTCAAGCTCTGGCAGCAGGCCTTTCGCCCTGAGAGCAGAACAACTCAAAAACGCTATCTGGCTTTGGTAGATGGACCCTGGCCGCGGCGGGTGGTGCGCGTGCAGGAGCCATTGTTGCGTTTCGCGACCCAAACCGGAGAGCGCCGTGTGCGGGTGGACCCGAGCGGCAAGCCAGCCCACACCAAATTCGAGGTGTTACATGAGAGTACTGCAGCGACGCTGGTGCAAGCCACGCTAAAGACGGGGCGTACCCACCAGATTCGGGTTCACGCGGCGAGTCGGGGGCATCCGGTGTTGGGCGATGACAAATATGGGAGCGCCGCAGCGGATTTGCGTGGTAAGGGCCTTGGCGTGCCGCGCCTGGCTTTGCATGCGGCGCAACTGCGTGTCACTGGCTCCGAACTCACAGGGGATTTTGTCGCCCCCGTACCTGATGACCTGCGTGAGCTGTTCGCGAAGGTGGGCTACCGGCCCTGAGTCAGATCGTCGACTCAGATCGTCTCTGGAACGCGCACCGGGCGGCCCAATGGATCCATCCCTTCAGCTCGTAACATGTTGCATAAGAGTACCAGCGGCAGACCAATGAGGGCGGCGGGATCAGCGGTTGTGATGCCTTCGAACAGGGCGACGCCCAGGCCTTCTGATTTGAAAGACCCGGCACAATCCAGCGGTGTCTCGCGCGCGACATAGGCGCTGATTTCTGGTCCGGACAGCTCCCTAAACTCAACCGCAGTGGTATCCAGCTCTACCTGTACCGCCAGGGTTTGGCTATTGAGCAAGGCAAGACCGGTATAGAAATGGACGGTTTGACCACTGAGCCGTGCCAACTGCGCTTCGGCCTTGTCGATGCTGCCCGGTTTGCCCAATACCTGATCATCCAAGCTCGCGACCTGATCGGAGCCTATGATGAGGTGATTGGGGTAGTGCTGGGCCAGAGCTGCGGCCTTTTCCGCCGCCAGTCGTTGCACCAGAGCTTGTGCGGATTCGCCGCTGTGGCGAGTCTCATCAATGTCGGGACTTGCGGTCTCAAACGGTAGTCCGAGGCGTTCGAGCAGCACCCGGCGGTAGCGGGAGGATGACGCCAGCAGCAAGCCCTGCGGGCTGTTCTTGGCATTCCTGGGAGCGGACATGGCGCGGCCTGCAAATATATGAAAAAAGTGCTTTGATTCTCGGGGCTTAGCAGTACTCAGGCAAGGGGTGCGGGCAAATCTGTAATCCGCTTTGACAGCCACTCGATGCGTCCCTATCATTGCGCCGCCATGGCTCGGGTGCACCCTCAAGACAGCGTAGATGTACTGCAAGCGGCTCGCCGCAACGCAACCTACGATTGCGAGTTTGTTATCGATGCCGTGATACCGGCGGATCTTTCTCCGGTGGCGCTCCCCTACAGCGATAAGGTGAGCGGCGAGCAGGCGATTCTGGACAAGGTCGCGCAGGGTGCTGATAAGCCATTGAGTCGGCTTGTGGCGGCACTGGTGGAGTTACACGGGGTAACGGCGAAGCTTGAGTTTAGTCTTGATGACTATGATCGCCCGGTGGTCCGAGGCAGAGCTGCGGCTGATGTTTTATTGCCGTGCCAGCGGTGTACGGAAGAGGTAGCTGTTACGCTGGCAACGCCATTGCACAGCTTGATTTGGCTGAGTGCAGAGCCTCCTGCAAAGGAGCTGGCGCTCGGCGCGGCCGACTTGATAGTCAGCCGTAGCGCTACGGTGTCGTTCGCGGCGCTGGTAGAAGATGATTTATTGTTGGCACTACCCGACAGAGTGTGTCAGCAAGCCGACTGCCCGCAGGCCCCGGTGTTGAGTTACCCGGCGCAGGTGCAGAAGGTGTCGCCGAGCAGTCCGCAGACAGCGGGTGCGAGTGGCGGTGATGAGAAACAGGTGGCCAGTGATCGGCAGTTGCCCTTTGCTGGCCTTCGAGATTTACTCGATGACGCTGCAGATACTTAAGGTCTGTGCCGGTATCGATTTAGTTCGCTAATTCAGGAGTAGCCACATGGCCGTCCAAAAAAGCAAAGTGACCCGCTCACGGCGTGGCCAACGTCGTTCCCACGACGCATTGTCGACCCCAGAAACTTCGATTGATCCGACATCTGGAGAAACGCATCGTCGGCACCACGTGAGTGCTGATGGTTACTATCGTGGCCGCAAGGTCATTCAGGCCGGCAGCTAAGGCGCGCCGGTCGCTCTGATCCGCCGCGAGTGGTGTCGTCGCTGCACCCCGCTGTTCTGATTTGGCCAAAGTTCGTATAGCCCTCGACCTGTTGGGGGCCGATCACCCGCCGGACGTGTTGCTCCAGCGCGTCGGGGACCTCCCTCTCAATGCTCTCGATCTTACTCTGGTGGGCCCTCCAGAGGTCGCGGCTTACGCGCGCATGCTGAATGCCAGTCACCTCCGAACCGAAGCCTATGTGGCGCAAACCGATACCCTGCAGACTGCCCTGAGGCGGCTACCGGATTCGTCCATGCGCAAAGCGCTCGAACTGCTGCGCGACGGGGCAGTGGATGCTGTCGTCAGCGCGGGAAACACGGCCGCGTTGATGGCGTTAAGCAGGGCGTTGGTGGCGCGTGCCCCCGGTCTGTCGCGACCGGCCATCTGTAAGTTGCTGAAAGGCAAAACCCAACCTGTATGGATGCTCGATCTTGGTGCCAACATTGGCTGCAGTGCGCAACAGTTGGGGCAGTTTGCCGTGCTGGGCAGCGCCCTGGCGGGTGGATCGTTGCCGCCACAGCAGCGTGTGCGGGTTGGCCTGTTAAATATCGGCGCGGAAGTGACGAAGGGGCCAGCGGTACTCGCGCAAGCGGCTGAGTTGCTCGAGAGCGATATGCGATTCGACTACGTCGGTTTTGTTGAGGCGCACGAGTTGTTTGACGGCCGAGCTGACGTGATAGTCAGTGATGGGTTGCTGGGTAATACGGCGCTGAAAGCGATCGAAGGAACCGCATCGATGGCCCAGCATCTGCTTGTCAGTCACTTGCAACGCTTGCGCAAACAAGGCGGTATTCGTGCCTGGCTGCTCGAGCGGCTGCTTGCCACGCGGGATCTCGAAGACGTCTACGATCCACAAGGCTACAATGGCGCATCGTTGTTGGGCTTGTCAGGCGTGGTCATTAAGAGTCATGGACGGGCAGATGCCACGGGCTTTGCCGCGGCCATTTTGCAGGCGCATGACGAGTTTACGGCGAAGGTGCCGCAGCGGGTGTTTGATGCGTTTCTTACGTGAAGGCAGTTAGATTTAATGAGCATTTTTTGGTGTGAAGGACTAAAGTGATGGCAGACGAACAGGTAGCGGCAGGACAAACAGGACAAGCACCACAGATAGCTGGTCTTGCGTTTGTGTTTCCTGGCCAAGGCTCCCAGGCCGTCGGGATGCTGGATGCCCTTGCTGATGAATTTTCGTCAGTACATGACACACTCGCCGAAGCCAGTGCTGCGCTGGGTTATGACATTGGCGCGCTCATTCATGCGGATGCCAACGATAAACTCGGTCAGACCGAGTTTACCCAGCCGGCGATACTCGTAACCAGCGTGGCCATTTGGCGCGTCTGGCAAGAGCTTGGTGGAGCAGACCCCGCCATGATGGCCGGTCACAGTCTTGGTGAATACAGCGCGTTGGTCTGCGCTGGCGCGCTCAGTCTTGCAGACGGCGTGACGCTAGTGCGTGATCGCGGCACCTTGATGCAACAGGCAGTTCCAGAAGGCGCCGGTGCCATGGCGGCCATTCTTGGACTGTCGGATGAGCAGATTCTCGATTGTTGCGCGAACGTACCCGGTGAAGTGGCGCCAGCCAACTACAATGCACCAGGTCAGGTGGTAGTTGCCGGTTCCGCAGCCGCGGTTGCGCAGGCCATCGAGGCTTGTAAAGAGGCCGGAGCCAAGCGAGCACTGCCAGTGGCCATGAGCGTGCCATCGCACTCTAAGTTATTGCGCGACGCGGCGGACAAACTGGCGCAGCGACTCTCTGCTGTCGAGCTTAAAATGCCGCGGATGCCAATCGTGCACAACGTTGACGCCACTATCGCTACCAGCACCCAAGAGATTGCAGAGAAACTCAAAGCCCAGTTGCACAATCCTGTGCGCTGGACCCAATGTGCGGAAACACTGGCAGCCAACAAGATCGACCAAATCGCAGAGTGTGGTCCAGGCAAGGTGCTGTGTGGCTTGCAGAAGCGGATTAACAAATCAATCTCAGCCACTGCCCTAAACAGCGCCGCGGCGCTTGCTCAATTACTTAGTCAGGATGCCGGTATATGACAGACTCGAGCCAGAAAATCGCGCTAGTCACCGGCGCGTCACGCGGTATTGGTGCAGCGATTGCTCAAGGGCTCGCGGCGCAGGGTTTTTTTGTTGCAGGCACGGCAACCTCAGCACAGGGCGCCGCAGGCATTGCAGAAACCCTGGGTGAGCAGGGCACAGGTCTTGAGTTACGAGTGAACGACACAGAGTCGGTAACCCAAGCACTGAAAGTGCTCACGGAAAATCACGGCGCGCCGACGGTACTGGTGAACAATGCAGGCGTTACCAGAGATAACCTGTTCCTGCGCATGAAAGAGGCGGAGTGGGACGAGGTCATTGATACCAATCTGACGTCGCTGTATCGACTCACCAAACCATTGTTGCGCGGCATGATGAAGGCGCGGTGGGGGAGAATTGTAAACATTGGCTCGGTCGTTGGGCGGATGGGCAATGCCGGCCAGACCAACTACGTGGCGAGTAAGGCCGGACTTGAAGGGTTCACGCGCTCACTGGCAGCGGAAGTAGGTTCCCGGAACATTACTGTTAATGCGGTGGCGCCCGGCTTCATTGAGACCGACATGACCGCCGAACTCACCGCTGAGGTTCGTGCCGCCATGCTGGAAAAAGTGCCGCTGGGCCGTATGGGGGCGGTGACCGAGGTCGCGGGCCTGGTGACTTACCTGACTTCGGACGCTGCTGGCTACATAACCGGCGAGACAATCCACATGAATGGTGGTCTCTTCTTCGGTTAGTCAACCACGCTAAAGTGCAGTCGTTGCCGGGCGGTTTTTACGCACATTAACCACAGCTAGAAGGGCGATTAGAGGGTGGGTTACTGGACCTGAGTCAACTTGAATTGGCTTAGGCGCCTCTGTACTATTCGCCCCGCCCTGCACCACGGTAATTGATTCGGAGTGAGTCCAAGCATGAGCGAAGTCGAAGAGCGCGTTAAGAAGCTGATCTGTGAACAGTTGGGCGTCAAAGAAGAAGAAGTCAAGAAAGACGCCTCTTTCGTAGAGGATTTGGGAGCCGATTCGCTTGATACGGTCGAGTTGGTTATGGCTCTGGAAGAAGAGTTCGAGACGGAAATTCCAGACGAAGAAGCTGAAAAGATCACTACCGTCCAGGAAGCTGTCAGCTACATCTTGGCCCATCAGTAGGGTTTTCAAGGAGTTAGTCCAACCTCTTTCCGGAGAGTTTGCCTTTCGTAAAGTTTGACTCTCTGAGTCAGGCTGGCCGATCTCAGGTCGGCCCAGCGGGTTCCAGCCGGTTATTGTTGAGCACCGCGTGAAGGGTCAGCGAGACCAGCAGAGCTAGCGAGGCAACCAGGGAGAGCACATGAGCAAGCGTCGAGTTGTTGTCACCGGTTTGGGTATGCTGAGTCCGCTCGGCACGTCGGTGAGCGAGTCGTGGGAAGCAGCTATCGCCGGTAAAAGCGGCATTGGTCCGGTCGAATTGTTCGACACCAGCGATTACTCCGTCAGGATTGCCGGCGAGGTCGATGGTTTTGAGGTCACCGATTACCTCGACAAGAAAGAAGCTCGCCGGATGGACAAGTTCATTCAGTATGGCATTGCGGCGGGAGTGCAGGCGATAGAAGACGCGAAGCTTGCTGACAACGCCAGTCTCGATCCAGCCCGGGTAGGGGTCACTGTTGGCTCCGGCATTGGCGGTATCCAGACCATTCAAGATACTCACAGTGCGCTGTTGAAAGGCGGTCCGCGTCGGGTATCCCCGTTTTTTATTCCCGGCAGCGTCATCAACATGATCTCGGGCGGATTGTCTATTCGTTACGGCTTCAGCGGGCCGAATCTGGCGGTGGTCACTGCCTGTACCACGGGTACGCACAATCTCGGGCTGGGCGCGCGATTGATCCAGTCGGGTGATGCCGACGTTATGATCACCGGCGGTAGCGAACAGGCAATATCGCCGGTTTGTATCGCGGGCTTTGGTACCATGAAGGCACTCTCAACGCGCAATGACGAGCCTGAGCGGGCATCTCGCCCCTGGGACGACGATCGCGACGGGTTTGTCCTTGGTGACGGCGCTGCGGTTATTGTGCTCGAAGAGCTCGAACATGCAAAAGCGCGCGGTGCAGACATATATTGCGAAGTGCTGGGCTTTGGTATGAGCGGTGATGCTCATCACATCACAAGTCCACTCGAAGATGGTTCGGGGGGGCAGGCGGCTATGCAGAACGCGTTGGATGATGCGCAATTAGAGCCCTCCGCCATCGACTACATCAATGCGCACGGTACCTCCACGCCGCTGGGAGATGTAGCCGAAGTAATGGGCATCAAGAAAGTTTTTGGTGACGCGCCCGATCTGGTGGTCAATTCGACGAAGTCCATGACTGGCCATTTGCTCGGTGCAGCCGGATCCGTTGAGGCGGTGTTCTCCATTTTGGCCCTGCGCGATCAGATTTCGCCGCCAACAATAAATCTCGAAAATCAGAGCGCTGATTGTGATCTCGACTTTGTTGCAAACGACGCTCGCAAGATGAAGATCGATGTGGTCCTGTCGAACTCCTTTGGGTTTGGTGGCACTAACGGCTCGATTGTCATGGGTCGTCTGTCAGATCAGTGATCCGTGATCGGTAACTCTGCCGCACTCCGCAGAGCCTTTGGCGCGCTCGTTGGCATTTCGTTCGCCCTGATCATTGCCTGTTTGTACGCCGCAAAACACTGGTACGAAACCCCCGTTGATGGCTTGGCGGGTCAAACTCTGTTGGTTCCTGCGGGCTCCACCTTTGGTGAGTTAGTCGCTACCTGGCAGCGCGCTGAACAAATACAGACACCCGTATTGTGGCGGTTGGCTGGGAAGGCAACCGGAGTCGAGTCGAGGATTCAGGCCGGGGAATATCAAATGCCCGACCGGGCCACTCCAAAAACTGTGCTGCAACGCCTGAGTGCAGGGCAAGGCCAGGTGAGTTACAGCGTTGCATTTATCGAGGGCTGGACAGTGCGGGAGATGCGAAAGGCACTGCGTGAGGCGCCCCACTTGCGACATACGTTGGCGGAGATTGCGCAGGCGGATCTGTTGGCGGAATTGGGCTTTGCACCGGGTCCGGCCGAGGGTTGGTTTTTTCCCGACACGTACACCTACAACCGGGGAGCGAGCGACCGCGAGGTGTTGCGTCGAGCCCATGAACAGATGCGCCGGGTGCTTGCTGATGCCTGGGACGAGCGCACGCAGGGACTAAAACTCGCGAGCCCCTATGAGGCCCTGATACTTGCCTCTATTGTCGAGAAGGAAACCGGCCGGGGCAGTGATCGCCCAACGATTGCGCAGGTGTTCAACCGGCGTCTGCAACTTGGTATGAAACTGCAAACAGACCCCACCGTTATCTATGGGGTTGGTGCAGATTTTGCGGGCGACATCACCTACGCTCACCTGCGCACGGATACGCCCTACAACACCTATACTCGATTTGGTTTGCCACCAACGCCTATTGCATTGCCTGGGAAGGCTTCGATTGAGGCCGCGCTGCAACCCGCCGAGGGGGAGTATCTGTATTTTGTCGCGCGCGGGGATGGCACCAGCCAATTTTCGAAGTCGCTGGTGGAACACAACGCTGCTGTGCGACGCTACCAGCTCAAGCGGTAACCTATTCATGCCAGCATCTACACCACCCAAAACAGATACACCACCCAAAACAGATACACCACCTCAAGCAGACCAGCAAGCTCGCGGACGCTTTATTACGCTCGAAGGCTCAGAGGGCGTCGGCAAAACGACGAACCTTGCTGTGATCGAGAAATTTTTGCGCGCCCAGGGAGTTGACCTGGTGGTCACCCGTGAACCCGGTGGCACCGCGCTGGGCGAGCGTATTCGGCAAGTGCTGCTGGAGGTTGCGGGGCATGAATCAGAGCAGCCAATGCATGCATTGGCTGAGCTGTTATTGATGTTTGCGGCCAGAGCGCAGCACGTTGAAACTGTTATCAAACCGGCGCTCAACGCTGGCCGTTGGGTCTTGAGCGACCGGTTTACTGATGCCTCCTTTGCTTACCAGGGCGCAGGCCGGCAACTTGGCGGCAAGCTGGTCGCTACCCTTGAGACGCTGGTCCAGGGTGACCTGCGCCCCGACGTTACGCTGTATCTCGATATCGATCCTGACATTGCTTTTGAGCGCATTGCCAAGCGTGAACTTGATCGTATTGAGCGCGAGGAACGGGAGTTTTTCCAGCGCGTCAGAGCCTGTTATCTGAGTCGCGCGAAAGCTGAACCTGAGCGCTTTGCCGTGATCGATGCGAGCCTCGATCTAGCTGTCGTCGAAAGCGCTGTTGTCAGCGCGCTTGGGGCCAAACTGGCTGCTCTGCTGAATCCAGAGCATGACTGAAGTGGCCAACTCCGTTAGCGCTAAACAACGTGTTGAACTGGCACGAGCGCTGCTGCCAGCGTGGCTCCATGACGCGTACCAGTCTGTGCTCACGCTGAGCGATAGCGATCGGTTTCCACATGCTCTGCTTTTGAGTTCACCGCTGGGTTGGTGCGAACGCCGCCTTGCCGCCGTAGTGGTGTGTGAACTATTGGGGTTAGCGCCGCGGCTGCAGGCTGAAGAGATTGCCCATCCCGATTTGAAATGGCTCGAACGGGAAGACGGCTCGCTATTTTACAAGGTTGCGCAGATTCGCGAAGCCGTAGGTTTTATCCAACGTACGGCGCAAGGCAACGGCAAGAAAGTCATTGTCGTGCCGCATGCTCATCGCATGAACGTAGAAAGCGCCAATGCCTTGCTTAAGGTATTGGAAGAGCCGCCGGCTGGCAGTCACTGGCTGCTGCTGTCGAGTGAACCCGGCCAGCTCCTGCCGACGATTCGCAGCCGCTGTCAAACTCTGGTGATTGCTCCTGGCGCAGACCTCGACACGGGCGATTTCATTACCGAGTTAGTTGCGCAGACTGATCCCGAGCTCGCGGCGGCGATCAAACCGGTGGAACTTGCGATGCTGCGCTTTGAGTTTTTGGGGGCCCCGGAACAGGTTGCGACAGCTCTTCTTGGGGGTGAAGAACCCATTTGGCCGTTGCTGGCAGGGGTGGTGCAAGACAGGGATCTGATTAGTTCTGTGGCGGAGCGCTGGACTGAACGTGAGCTTCCTGAGTTGCTGGCAGCCTGGCAGCGCTATGTGCACGCGATCGTTGCGGCTCGCCTGCCGCCCTTCGTCTCGGGAGATGCATACAGCGCGGCCTCGCTGGTGGCGCAGAAGGACGCTGGGGAGCGGGTAGTCTCGACTGAAAAGCTCGAAAAGCTGTTCAAGTTTGTTGACGAACTGCGCGAGGCTCGGCAGTTGGCCACCTACCATGCGGGCATCAATCGGCGGCTACTATTAGAACGGTTGCTGCTGCGTTTTAGTACTTTGTTGGCAATCCGGAGCCAGTGAGGGGGATTACTGCCATCTGCCACAGCATTTTGTGATTCGGCGCACGTGGGCGAATTGACACCCGCTTGCAAGCTCACGATCATACGTCTGGACGTAAAAGGAATCACTCAGGTGGCAGCAAAGCGCGGCGCCCGTAACGGCATTTTGTCGTTGGCAATCAAAGATAAAACTGTACTTTATGCAGCTTACATGCCGTTTGTTCGTAACGGCGGGTTGTTCATCCCCACTAAAAAGGAATATGAGTTGGGCGATGAAGTGTTCATGTTGCTGAACCTCATGGATGAGGCTGAAAAAATACCAGTGGCGGGCAAAGTCGTTTGGCTGACTCCAAAAGGCGCGCAGGGTAACCGGGCGGCTGGCATTGGGGTGCAATTCAATGACCAGGACGATATTGCTCGCAACAAGATCGAAACCTATCTCGCGGGCGCCTTGCAGTCTGATCGTCATACACACACGATGTAGCCCAACTACCCGCTGAGTCGACCCAAGTGAACAGCACCGAGCTGTTAATAGATTCCCATTGCCACCTGAACTATCTGGATGACCCTGAGTCGGCTTTGGCAGCTGCGCGAGCGCGCGGCGTAGCAGCCTGTGTTTGTATTGCTGTGGATGAAACTGGCTGGCCCGATGTTGCCACTCTCGCCGACTCTCATACCGACGTGTTCGCCACCGCCGGAATTCACCCAGATGCCGCAGTGCCCGTCGCGCAAGCCATGCACTGGTTGCCCACGGCGCTGGGTCACTCAAGAGTTGTCGCGGTGGGGGAAACCGGACTCGATTATTCCAGGCAGCCTGATACAGGGGTACAACAAACTCAACGCGATTGTTTTGCCTGGCAGCTTGAGCTCGCGCGAGAACGCGGTCTGCCTGTTGTTGTGCATACCCGCGATGCACGTGACGATACTCTGGCGATTATGCGTGCTGCACCCGACGTGATCGGGGTGCTGCACTGCTTTACAGAAACCTGGGAAATGGCCGCAGCCGCGCTGGAGCTTGGTTACTACATTTCGATGTCTGGTATTGTCACTTTTAAGAACGCAGCACAGGTACAGGAAGTGGCCAAGTTGGTACCTGCCGATAGGCTGTTGGTAGAAACCGATGCGCCCTGGCTCGCGCCAGTCCCGCACCGGGGCAAGCAGAATCAACCTGCGTTTGTGGCAGATACCGCTGCTTTTGTTGCGCAGTTGCGCGGATGCGAACTTGCCGAGCTAACCGCTCAAACCAGTGCAAACGCACGGCGTTTGTTTTCACGCATGCAGCTGTCCCAATCCGCAGAACAGACCGGCAGCTAGCTCAACATATGGTCCACAAAATATAGCCCACAAAAAAGCAGCTCCTCGCGCGAGGATTTAGCCCGCGCTCCAGTCTTCTTCGAACATGAGATAGTAGGTTTCTTCCATATTGTGGGCGCGATAGGTTGCCTGGGCACCGGTGTTCTCTTTTTCAACGTACAGGCGTAGCCCGCAGCAGTTGCCCGCATCGCGTGCGAGGCGGGCGACCTCGTTGTGCAGAGCGCTGTAGATTCCCTGACGGCGATATTCCGGGTGCACATAGACGCTCTGAATCCACCAAAATTGGCCGTTCCGCCAATCGCTCCACTCCTTGGTCACCATGAGTGTCCCCGCAGAGGCAACGTCTTTGCCGTCTTTGGTGGGCACTTCGGCGACGAGATAGAAACCGTCATGGGGTTCCTCCATAAGATGGGAGATGCCCTTGCGCAGCACATCGGGGTCAAGCCCTTTGTCCTCAACCTCGGCCGCGTGTGCCTTATTAAATTTAACCAGCAGCTCCACGTCTGAGGGTTCGGCCAGGCGTAAGGTAATGATTGTGTCGGCCATTGGGTTCTCTGTTACAGATTGTCTTCGAAAAATTTGAAAAGTGCATTGAAGCGATGAATAGATACGCTGCGTTCGTGTAAGGCATGCTTTGAGCCTGGGTAGGTCATCATTTGAAACGGAGTGCCGATATCCTGCAGTGCCTTGTAGAGCTTGGTGGAGTTGGTGAAGAGCACGTTGTCGTCGGCCATGCCGTGTATGAGCAGCAGGTTGCCACGGAGCTTATCGATGTAGGGAAACAGCGAACTCTGCTTGTAGCCCACAGCGTTCGCCTGCGGAGTGCTTAAGTAACGCTCTGTGTAGTGTGTATCGTAAAGCTCCCAACCACTGACGGGCGCGACTGATACGCCGGCCTTGAAAGCGTCGGGCGCCTGCGCCATGCACATCACGGTCATGTAACCGCCATAGCTGTGGCCAAAAACACCAATACGGTCTGCATCTACCCAGGCAAGCGTGCGTAAAAACTCGACGCCCAGTAGCTGATCCTCCACCTCGACTTTGCCCAGGCGTAAGTAAATAGCGTCGTCAAAGGCTTTAGAGCGATTGCCAGTCCCGCGATTGTCCAGTTCCAAAACCCCGAAGCCGCGACTTGCAAACAGTTGCAGCAACAGGGGCGGCCAGGCCCAGTTCACGCGCGCACCACCGGGACCGCCATACACGTACACAACACAGGGGTAGCTCTGGCCTTGCACCTTGTTTGCTGGTTCGGTGAGTCGGTAATACAAAGGCTCACCATCTGCGCCATCGATGCTGGCCATTGTTGGTGTGATGTGGCGGGCAAGGTATGGCGCGTAGGGGTGGCTGTGGTCGATCGCGAGTGAGGCGATGGTCTGGCGTTCTACTTCGCCGGAGGCTGATAGCGTGCCTAACTCGAGGGCCGCAGGCAGCTCGAAGTTTGACTGCTTGTCGATCCATGTTGTGCCGGCTTCAGCAACATTGACGTCGTGCCAGCCCTTGCCGCTGGTGAGTGCGCGGGCTGCGCTCACGCTCCCTGCCGCGAATTGGCAGCGATACAGATGCTGCTCGGTGGGCTCACTTAGCCAACCGGTAAACATGACCCCGTGTTCGTCGGCGTGCAGTACCTGACTCACATAGCCCCGACCGCTGGTGAGTGCGGTTGGTTCTGGCGTTGCGGGGTCAAACAGATACAGATGTTCGTAGCCCGCGCGCGCTGAGGTCCACAGAAAGCGCTGTTGCTCGAGCGCGCGGAAATTGTTGTGCAGATTTATCCAGGTAGTGCTTGTTTCGGTAAGCAGTATCCGTGGTTGGGCGGCAACATTGTCTGCCTCCCAGCGCTTCAGTTGGAGTTGCTGCTGGGCGCGATTTTGCACCTGCACAAAAACGTTGTTTTGCGCGCAATCGACCCGGCAAAGGTAGTCGTCAGCGTTATCTCGCCAGGTAATCCACTGTGGTTCTGCGTCGGTTAACTTGTGCAGTGCCAGCCTGGTTGTGGCGTTGGCCTCACCGGCGTAGGGGTAGCGCTGCTCGATAACGCGAAAATTATCGGCATCGATTTCGTAGCGCTGAGATACCTCAACTGTTGAGTTGTTAACCTGGGTATAAACGATGGCGCTGGAATCGCTCGTCCACCAATAACCGTCAAACCGATGCATCTCTTCTTGCGCAATAAAGTCAGGCAAACCGAAATGGCATAGTTCGGTGCCGGTGGTTGTTAGTGCTCGTTCTTTGGGCTTATCGTCAATATCGAGCAGCACAAGGTTGTAGTCGCGAACGAAGGCAAGTGTGCTTCCGTCGGGTGAAAACTTGGGATGGGTTTGGCGCGTACCAGGTGGGGTCAGGGCTGTTAGTGTATCGCTGGCCGGAGTAACCAGATACAGCATGCCGTCGATTTCCACGGCGATGCGGGCGCTGTCGGGGTGCCAGTGATAGTCGGTGACGCCACCCGTGAATTGGCGTTTGCGTTCGCGCTCTGCTTTTTCTGCATCTGACAGGATGCCCCCCTGGCCGACAATCGAGGCATCCAGGATCTGTCGGGTTGTGTCGGTTGCTACATCAAACAGCCACAGGTCCAGGCGTTCGCTATCGTCTTCGGCCACCTGGAGCCAGGCGATGTGTTTGCCATCGGGGGCAAACTTCATGTGCGAAGGCAGTTCGCCGTTGATTGCAGGTGCAGAGAATAGGCGCTCGACGGTTAAAACATCTGCCGCTGTGCTGTTGGCAATGCCACTCATGCAGTTGCCCCTCGATTGGCGAAGGCTTCACGCGTGAGGTTGACTGCACCAGCGTCTGTGAGCCAGATATTGTCTTCTATGCGAATGCCACCACAGGGCAACAGTGCATCAACCAAGGTCCAGTTGATCGGTGCGCTTGTGGCGCGCAGCTCATCAAGCAACAGCGGAATAAAATAGATGCCGGGTTCGATGGTGAATACCGAATCGGTCTCCAGCGGTCGGGTCAGGCGCAACGCTGGAAAGCGTTCGCTCGGAGGGGCAGGGGTACCTGAGACGTTCGCCTGTTGGCCACCGACGTCGTGGGTTTGCAGGCCGATAAGATGCCCAAGGCCGTGCGGCATAAACGGATCAGCGAGTTGTTCGGTGATGGCCTGGTCGAGGCTACACCTAAGAACGCCGCAGTTAACGAGTACGCCGGCGATGCGTTCGATCATGTTGGTGTGCATCGCCTCATAGGGTTGCCCAACGCGAATACCGTCGATGAGCGCCAGTTGCTCCAGGTCGAGCAGGCGAATCAGTTCTGCAAACTCTGCGGGGGCTGTTGCGCCACTGTAGGTGCGAGTAATGTCGCTGGCGTAGCCGAGGTGGGAGGCGCCGGCGTCAATCAGGAAGCTCAGATGGGCGGGTGGTCGACTGTGATCGTAGTGCTGGTAGTGCAGCACACCCGCGTGCTCGTTCAGTGCCACAATGGCAGAGTAAGGTAACTCACCGGCGGTGTTTCCTGTAGCGGCTAGAAACTGCATGTATATCTCATACTCACAGGCGCTGGCGTCGAACGCCTGCTTGGCGGCCACATGTCCTGTGACTGCGTGGCTGGTCGCCTGCCGAATAGCGGCGACTTCGAAGGGCGTTTTCTGCGAGCGTAAAAAATCCAGATGGGCTATGAGGTCTGCCGGGTTGTGGGCGCTGACATGGCTGCCTGCAGACAGCGGCGTTGGGCCTATGTGAGCGACGTTGTTTTGCCCCTTCAGGTACCCATCGCGGGCGGCCCCCAGCGACTCGGGAGTGTTGTGTACCTCAAGATCAAAGCAGGTCTCTGCCCAGCGCGGAATCGCGGGCGGCAGGTGCCAGTAATCCGCAGGCTGATAAAACAGCAACCGCGGTTTGTTCCCCGGCAACAGCACCAGCTCACAGTGCTCGCTATTGCGATCAGGAAAAAACTGCGCAAAGTGCGGATTGGGACGAAAGGGCGGGGCCTGATCATCTAAAAAATAGTTCTGGTTTGTGCCGGCGGAAATAACGACACAGTGATGATTAGTGGCGCTCAGCGCCTCCTCCCAGCGACCGCTAAGGGTGGTTTGGTGGGCAAGAAACTCTTGCTGCTCAAGCAGACTCATGGACGACTTCTCTCTTGTGTTTTCTATCAGGCCAAGTGCATAGACTGGCGGGTGAACAATACCAGTAGTCAACTGTTTCAGCGCGTCTGTATAGCCCGGGGAGAGGGCTCTGGCAGGCTATGAGAGCCAGGCGGTTCCGCGTTACACTAGGCATGGCATCCATAGGGGGAGAGCTATGTCATTTGAGTATTGCGCACCAAATTCGGTGGCTGAGGCGGTCGAGCTGCTCGGCGCACTAACAGCCAACGAGACGCGCTATCAGCTACTTGCCGGGGGTACCGATGTTCTGGTGCAACTCAGGGGTATCGACGACACGCCGCGCACGCTGGTCGATATCAAGAGCCTTGCAGAAACCAAGCGGCTCGAGCTTGGGGCGGAGCGGGTTTACATCGGTTCGGCGATACCCGGAGCCGTACTGAACGACAATAAGGAGCTGAAAACTCTGTTTCCTGGGCTGGTGGAGGCGGTGGATCTCATCGGTTCCACCCAGATTCAGGGCCGGGCGTCGATGGGCGGCAATCTCTGTAATGCCTCGCCAGCTGGCGATTCTATTCCGGCAATCATTGCGAACGGCGGGGTTTGTCACATTGCGTCAGCGGATGGCGAGCGTGAGCTTGCGGCTGAAGACTTTGTCACTGGTGTGGGTACCAACGCACTGGCGCCATCAGAGTTTTTGCTGGGCATCTCCTTTCCCCGACCCACAGCCCACAGTGGTGATGCGTATCTGCGATTCATTCCGCGGACAGAAATGGACATTGCGGTTGCCGGCGCTGGCGTGCGCCTGAGTGTTGATGGCGACAAGTGCACCGCTGCCAAGGTTGCTATTGGCGCCGTGGCAACCACCGCACTGGTGGTGCCCGATGCCGCGGCGGCGCTGGTGGGGTCCAGGCTTGAGGACAAAGCGCTAGCGGCGGCAGCCGATGCTTGCTCTGCCCTTGCGAAACCAATATCAGACAAGCGCGGCACGGCGGAATATAGGCGTAAGGTGGTCGGTGTGCTGTGCAGGCGTGCGGCGGCCAAAGCCTATGAGCGGGCCAAATCCTAGGTCCTGCAGTACCCACGCACTAACCGGCGCAGTCATCGCTCCAGAGTAAGCAGAAGGACAACACAATGTCGAAGGTTCACGTAGCTACCCAAATTAACGGCGAAGTACACGAGTTTTTGTGTGAGCCGGAAGAAACTTTATTGCAAACCTTGCGCGACACGCTGGGTATGACCGGTACCAAGGAGGGCTGCGCCACTGGTGACTGTGGTGCTTGCTCGGTAATGCTTGACGATGCGCTGGTCTGTTCCTGTTTGGTGCTCGGAGTAGAGGTCAGCGGCAAAACCGTAGAAACCATCGAGGGTGTTGCCTCTGAGGATGGGTTGCACGTGTTGCAGCAAAAGTTTCTTGAGCACGCCGCATTGCAGTGTGGCGTGTGTACCCCCGGGTTTATCGTTGCCGCCAAGGCATTACTCGAGAAAAACCCTGATCCTACTGAAACGGAGATTCGCTATTGGCTGGCCGGCAATTTGTGTCGCTGCACTGGTTACGACAAGATCGTGCGCGCAGTGCAGGATGCAGCGGTTACGCTCAAACGCCAGGCCTAACCTGGGTAAGGGAGCACCTCAGGCTGGTGGCATTGCCAGTCCGGTGATGCTGGCCAGTTCATCTATGGCCTGGGCTTCGGAAATTACCTTGATGGTTTGCATGCCCTGAGCGCGAGCCGGTTTTAGGTTGATGCCCAGATCATCGAGAAACACACACTTGTCAGCCGTTACGCCAATCGCTTCGCAGGCGACCTCGTAAATTCTGGGGTTAGGCTTGCGTATCCCCAGTTCGCTGGATTCCACGACGTGATCAAACAGCGCCATCACCTGCGCAACCTGCTGGGCCTTTTTACTGCTGCGAGCCATGCCCGGTCCGGCGCCAGATTTGACGTTGTTGGTAATGCAGGCAATTTTAAAGTGTGCCTTGCAGGTTTTCAGCACGTTGATCATGCGTGGCCGAATGTCCCCGCTCAGTAAGGCCAGCACTTCTTTACCCGGAATTTCATGACCGGCTGCACGTGCCTCAGCGGCGAAGAGGCTGTCAAACGCGTCGGCATCAATCTCGCTTGATTCAAACTGCGCCCAGGCGTTGGTGTCAGGATTGGTCGCGTTGATTGTGCGGATGAAGTCCTTGGGTAAACCATTGTTAGCCTCGTAGGCACTGAAGGCCTCGAATGGCGAAGAAGTAATCACGCCACCAAAGTCCCACAGGACCGCTTCGATGTTGGTTGGTCTTGTGTCTGCGTTTGCTTGATTCTCTGACATGAAGATTTCCTCACTCGAAGGTAATCCACCATACTAATGCACTGTTAGTAGAAAACCGAAGGGGAGAGCAACGGTGGAAATGGAAGGTGCGGTTGTCATCGTAACCGGGTCGTCGTCAGGCGTAGGAGCGGCCTGTGCGCGCCAGCTTGCCGAGCGAGGTGCGAACGTAGTGGTTAACTATGCCGGTAATCGCGATGGGGCCGAGGCGACGCGTGCCGCCTGCGAGGCCCTGGGCGTTGAGGTTGAGGTTGTTAAGGCCAACGTGGCGGAAGATGCCGAGTGCCGCAAACTTGCGCAGGCCGCAGAGGCGCGCTGGGGCCGAATTGACGGGCTGGTAAACAACGCGGGCACCACAAAGTTCTGCGACCATGCAGATCTTGACGGTTTGGCGGCGCAGGACTTTCACGACATTTACGCAGTAAATACGATTGGTGCCTACCAGATGGTGCGTGCCTGCCGTGACGCCATGCTGCGAGGGGGGCGGGGCAGTGTCGTGAACGTGGCTTCAATCGCTGGCGTGACAGGAGTCGGTTCCAGCGTCGCCTACGCAGCCTCCAAGGGCGCTCTGGTGACCATGACATTATCCCTGGCGCGCGCGTTAGGTCCAAAGCTGCGCGTTAACGCGGTCTGTCCCGGTTTTATTCAGGGCGACTGGTTGCGCGAAGGCATGGGTGAGGAGCGTTACAACAAGGTCAAAGAGACGTTGGAACGTAATTCGCCACTGGGCATGACCACTACCCCGGACACCGTGTCAGAAGCCATCTTGCTGCTGTTGTGTGGTGGTGACCTGATTACTGGCGAAACGCTTATTGTTGACGGTGGGCACCACCTGATGACGGCGCCTCTGGGTCGACGCTAGCCGCGTTGAACCGATAGCCAACGCCGCGAACCGTCTCTATGGTTTTGTCCTGCGCGTGGGGCTTGAGGGCCTTGCGCAGGCGCAGAATGTGTACATCAACGGTGCGGTCTTCCACGTAAGCGGTGCGTCCCCAGACGTGATCGAGAAGTTGCGTACGACTAAACGCACGTCCGGGGTGGCTCAGCAAAAACTCGAGCAAGCGGAATTCAGTAGGGCCGAGCGGGACAACCTCACCCGCGATGCGCAGCTCGTGGGCGTGCAGATCGAGCAGCATTGTCCCCGCCCCAAGCCTTCCCTCGGTCGGCAATCCGGAACGTCGAAGTAGTGCTTTTATCCGGGCGATAAGTTCTTTCGGTGAGAAGGGCTTGGTGACATAGTCGTCGATGCCGGCATTAAAACCTTTGAGCTTGTCGGTTTCTTCGCCTCGAGCAGTGAGCATGATAAGCGGTGTCTCGCGGGTCGCTGGTTCCTCACGCAGGCGTTTTGCAAGGTCGACGCCCTCCATTCCGGGCAACATCCAGTCGACAATGATGACAGCGGGGGGTGTGCTTTCGAGCAACCGGCGCAGCGCGTCTTCGGCTGTGCTTGCGGTGTCCACGACAAAGCCTGCCCGGCTCAGAGTGAAGTCGAGCATCTCGCGGATATCGGGCTCGTCTTCTACAAGCAATAGTTTGTTACTGGCCATTCACGCGCAGCCTACCCTATCTGGTCATCGCTCGTCATATCCGCGATTATGCACTTAAAGCCGATTCTCGAAACGAAAAACAAACTCAAGACAAAATAAGGAGTTAGCAATCAATGGGACACATCAGCATTAAGGCACAAGACGGGTTTGCGCCAGGCGCGTACGAGGCGCAGCCGACGGGGCCGGGCAAAGGCGCTGTGGTAGTGATTCAGGAGATCTTTGGCGTTAATCGCCACATTCAGGAAGTGGTGGATGGATACGCCCAGGCGGGCTATCACAGCATTGCGCCAAAACTGTTTGACCGGGTAGAACGCGATATTGAGCTGGGTTATGAGGGCGAAGACATGCAGCGGGGCATTGATTTGGCGTTCAACCACACTGATCGCAACAACGCTCTCGCTGATGTGCAGGCGGCCATTGATCATCTGGGCGCGAGTAGCGGGGTGGGTGGTGCCCACAGCGGCGTTGGGATAGTCGGGTACTGTTTTGGCGGGCTAATGACCTGGCTGGCGGCCTGCGAGCTCACCGGAGTGGCTGCGGTTTCGGCGTATTATGGGGGTGGCGTGGCTGGTGAACTGGCGCGCACTGCCCGGTGCCCGGTGATGATGCATTTTGGCGATCTGGACGCCCACATACCCCTGTCAGACGTTGAGAAGGTGCGCTCCCAGCAGCCGGCTGTCGAAGTCCATGTGTATAGCGCGGATCACGGGTTCAACTGCGATCATCGGGCAAGTTTTGATGCGACGGCGGCGATGAGCGCCAAAAACCGCACACTTGACTTTTTCGCCAAACACCTCGATTCCTGAATTTGCGCGAAAAGCACGATGGCAAGCGGCTAATTGTTGTTAAACAGGCAACAATTTACTGGAAAAGTGCAGGAATTTAGGGGGTTTGGCCTGTCCGCCTTGACATCCAAATGGGCATTGCGGATGCTTCGTTTACCGCTGAGTGGGGCGGTATATAGCGTCAGTTTGATGACGCACTCTATGGTTTGTTTGCTGCATAAAAATATAAGACCAGCAGACAGGGCACGAGGATGCGCAAGCAAGAATGCACAAGCCGTGCAATAGACCGGTTTGAGCGTTTTAGGCTCGTGGTTGTCGCGCAGCTTTTGCGCAGTGCGACGACACGGGTGGCAGACCTCGTTAACCAGTAAATAGAGCGCGTTTACGGCTGCAGCTGACACGGGGTTCGATAACAAGATACAGCTACTTTTTTGGGCGCTAATGCGTACTACCGGGACAACAGGCTCACAGTTAGTCGAGCAGACACTGTCAGCATGTTTTACTGGTGCTCATATGTATGTGTGCATAAGGGCAATCTTTGGCAACAGC
>CAZSYU010000038.1:0-33523 GCA_964611345.1 uncultured Pseudomonadales bacterium | reverse complement strand
ACGCGATTGACGCTGGCGACGAAGAGCCATTCTTCGACTTCACGCACATGCCCAAAGACTGGGAAGTGCCGGAAGAATTTTCGAAGGTATAGGTTATAAGTTGACCCTATCTTGAGGGTTTCTGCGCATAAGTCTTTAACAGAAACTCTGGATCCTTGTTCCCCATGAAACAGCCTAGCGCATCAGCCCTGTGTTTGCTGGCACTGCTTTTTTCTCAGAATCTGAAGGCTGAGCCACTCCCAGCAGCAGTTCTCGGCAGCCTATCAACCCTGGTGTCTGCCGTGCTCCCCTCCAGCCGGTCTGTAGAAATCGGCAGCACGGCAACGTTCTTCGCGGTGATGTCAAACGCAGGCAACAGCCCGGAAACTGGCTGTCGGGTGTCACCAAGCATCGGGCCACTCGGCGCGTTCGATTTTGTGCGCACCGACCCCAATACCAACGAGCTGGTCGGCGGGCTTGACGAACGCTTCGACCTGGCTGCGGGTGCAACCCAAACCCTGCTGCTCGCGGTGACTCCAAGTGTTGAGATTGACGGCGTTGATGTTCCCCTAACTTACATCTGTGACTCGGGAGCTACCGTAGACAGCATCGTCGGCATCAATACGCTATTACTTTCGGCAACTACTTTTCCCGTGGCGGATGTTGTAGGCATCACGACGGTTGTTGATCTTGTGGCGCCGCAGGGAGAAACAGCGCTTTTTGCTGTGGCCTCTGTCAATCTCGGCATTACAGATAACATCACCGTGTCACTTGAAACCGGCGCTGCTGCACTTCCGGCAAATTTGAGTCTTTGCCAAACAGATCCTGACACGGGTGCATGCAGTGGTGACATTGGTGCGCAAACTACCCTCACCTATGCCGAAGGTGAGTTCGCTACCTTTGCTGTGTTCGTGGAGCCTACGGACACCATCGCGGCAGACCCGGTAGCAAATCGGATCTTCATCCGCTTCAGGGATTCAGCAGGCAACATTCGGGGTGGCACAACCACTGCCGTGCGGACGCAATAAGCGGCCAGGTATCCACCTAAATTGCGCACCGAGAGGTGGGAACCGGCACTTTATGGTGCAGGTTTAGCCTTGACCAATCTGTGAAGGCTGACAGTTGCAAATCGCCGTGTCGTGGGTCGGCCCGGCGATGCGTGGCGGCCTGCGGCCTTGATTCCCTGCATGACTTGGTGTGCGGGGCGAAAGCGGGCATGCGCTGCAGCTACGCCAATGGCCGTCTTATGACTTGTACAGAACTGTGCTACTTCTTTGCGATTGTCTCACAATGAAATTCATGGTTGCTTGTTACCGCATCTACAAACTCATTTGCCGGGTGCAGCGCTTCTCGGCTTCTTAGCGGAATTTCGACTGAGGGAGACTACTGTGAACAATAGAGATGAACAAAAGCGACAAATCGTGAAAGGTGCGCAGAGCTTACTCCAAGACCAAGGTCCAACGCTTCCCTCCTATAGCCAAGTTGCTGAAAGCACAGGACTTTCACGGCAGCTTGTGCGCTATTATTTTGACACGCCTGAAGATCTCATGTGTGACACCTGTGACCTCCTCGCAGAAGCATATCAAATGGCTCTGGTCAACGGCGTTGAAACTCTCAAAGGGCCCAAGAGACTGCAATTTATCTTTGATTTCTACTTCGACCTCGTGGAAGAGGTCCCCAAGCCACGCGATGATCAATGCTACGATGCTGTTATGGCTTTTGCAGCGCGATCCGACCGCGTGAAATCGAACCTGAGGGCGCAGTACACGCTCGTTGGTCAACTACTTCAACTAGAAATCAAGATGCAATACCCGCGCCTTCGCCTCGAAGACTGCGCCGAGATCAGCTACCTCTTTGTCTGCCTGATGTATGGGCATTGGAAGATGGTTAGTTCATTAGGAGTTGCAGAAGATCACAAACTGATTACGCGGCGTTCGATTGATCGAATTATGGCCTCATACGTCAACAATGACATAGAAAGGCTTGGGAATATTCATGTTTGGGCTACAAATTGAAATTTGCAAAGTGAAAATTTGACCAACGCGAAACCGACTTCTCCTTAAGGTTTCTATAGCGGCAGGTTGGAAAAACGCCAATTATCAGATGGATATGCAGTACTCTGTTTCCTAAAGGTAGCGCCGCGTTCTTCGCATTTCCTCCCCGGAATTTTGCAATGTGAAAAACGTAGCTGTCAAAGTTTGACAGCCAAATAATCTCCTAGCTATCGTCCAAACAACCTGACAAACAACCTGAAATTTTTCCATATTAAGGAGATTGAAATGACAACAAGGAAGACCTTTTTGGGGGGTATCGCTGGCACATTGCTTTTGCTTTTAAGTGGCACTGTTCAAGCAACAACGTTGCTTGGTGACAGTATCGAAATTCTTAGCCTTTTCCCAACTGTTGCAGACGTCAGCGCACAAGGCTCGGTTACAGTGAATAACACCGATCTTGATCGCGTGACCTTTGGTGGTGGATCATTCGCCCATGCTGACGCACTTCAGCTTAGCTTCATTTCTCCCTTCGCTACCCGATTTGCACCCGGGAATCAGTTTAATCCGGACGGCGGCAACTTTATCTCATTTGAAGATCTCGATTTTGCTGATGGTAGCGTCATCTCAGGCGTTAGCCTCTCGTCCACTTTTGGCGGGATAGGCGTGGAGGACATTATTTTTGGGGACGACTTTGTTCGGTTTGATGTGGCTGGTTTGCCAACCGTTGCAGGGGACAGCATTGTTGTGGACCTTACAACAAGCGGGGGTGTTTCTCCGGTACCACTGCCAGCAGGACTGCCACTGTTTGCATTGGCAATCGGAGTTCTAGGATTTGCGCGTCGTAAATCGAAACAAATCTGAGAATTTGAGGGCCCTGCAAAAGCAGGGCCTTTTGGGGGGATTACACTACCACCTAATGTTGCTGGCGCGACGGGCGTGGTCGCCACTCTGCTGTTGGCGCTGTGCCTGTTGAGCGTAGTCAAGGATCAGGAGCAACCGGCCTAGCTAGGCGTTGGAGTAGCACCAGCCATCGGGACTCTTACCAACAATACGTAGCGCACTGAAGCCCTTGGAAAACGCCTCGGGCGACTCTCCGTTGAATTCAGCCAACACTTCGGTCTGCTGCATCTGCGGGTCATCGGTAGAAAGATCTCGATTACGGGAAACCAAGACGGGAACATCCCTGTCCCCTTCACAGCAGACCTTCCCTGTAGCCGAGGTTTCTACTATGGCCGAGACTGGATGGGCAATTAAGTACGGTCGGCTGTCCTCAAAAACCCATAAATCATCTTAATAATCAATGAGATAAACAATTTTCCGTAGTTAACCGCACTTAATCAATTCACGCATAGGGCGCGAAGAGGGGTTTTGGAGACGCGCCATTTGGCGACAATCAACCGACTGGATAATTGAGAATCGAGGCATGCAAACGACAACCTCTGTCGTCATTGTTGGTGGTGGTCTGGCCGGCATGGTAACAGCACTCGAGCTGGTAGAGCGCGGCCTGAGCGTAGAGTTGTTCGAAAAAACCAATCGCCTGGGGGGTAAAGCTGGAGCTGATGCCCATCCCCAATTGTTTGATGGGGTAGGAAAGCTCGACCCTTCGCTCTGTCTTCCAGACGGTGTCGAAAGTGATCACGGGTACCATGTGTTTCCAAAGTGGTACACCAACATGCGGGCACTCTGGAAGAAGATCGGCATCGGTGAAGACGATGTCTATGAGGGACAGGAGTATCTGGACATTCCAGTCGCCGTAAATGGTGTACGCCAGCCGTTTGCAAAAGAGCCGCCTCCCAGTCTCAAGCAAATAATGAGTATCTGTGATCTGGTTTTGCAGTCGGATACTGCAGTGAACGAGCTGACCCTGCAGGGTTTTTTGCGATCAAGAGACTACGACTCAGAAGAAAACCCGATCAGCCTGAACAGCTTTATTCTAAATGCCTTGACCATTGGCGACGCAGACATTTCCTCACGCGCCTGTCGGAATGTCTTTCGGCAGTGGTTGCCCGTGTTTTCACAACCGAACTGGGACGGACTAAAAGGCAGCCTCGATGAAATTTTGATTCAGCGCATGCGCAGCGCGATCGAGAAAGCAGCGGCTGACAACGACTGCTCCTTCACCTGTCATTTTGGACATTCTTTGGTTGGGATCGAAGTATGCAACGAAAACCGCATCACGGTCTCGGTAGAGGGCATCGACGGCACCCAGGTAATTACCGGTCGCCCCGCAGTGCTTTGCATTCCTCTCGAGGTCTTACGTACGTTTGCAGATGACAATCTGTTCTCCGCATTGCCTGCAGTCTCGAAGCTACACTACCTTCGCTCGAACACTTTTTCTGCAATTGATGTGCACTTCAAAACCGAACTGCATGGCATGATCGATGAGCACTTTACGTTGACAAACTCACCGCTCGGACTCACGGGGTTTGATATCTCACGCCATTGGCCAAGACTCAAGGGGCAAGGGCGAACAGTTCTCCAGTTCGTTGCAGCAAATTCTCGAGGCTTTGAAGGGTTGAGTGCTGGCGGATTCGTCAAAGCGATTCGCTCTGAGCTTGCGCGCTACTTCCCCGAAATAGTAGATGACGTGGCGTTTTTCGTGCCGCACCTGAACGATGATGTCCCGTTATTCGTCAACGACGTCGGTACCTGGGATTACCGACCGCAGACTCGTCTCAATGTAGATGATGTTTACCTCGCCAGCGACTACGCCCAACACGACACCGATGTAACCTCCATGGAAGGAGCGATCCGCAGCGGCCTGAACGCCGCTGAGGCACTGCGCTCAGATCACGCCCCCAGCACGCCGCCGGTAGATATCCAGCCGACAACACCACTCCCGCCGCCACTTTTGGGAATGATCGAGTTAGCCAAAACAGACCCGGTGGAGGCGCGCTTGATTTGCATGAGCTGGTTGGCCGGTCAAAACCAATCAGATTAAGTTGCGGGAACGGTCCAGGTCGCTGCCCATTCCAGAATTATCTCAGCAAATGGCGCTTTATCGGCCTCGCTATGACCCATCCAAAGCCGATTGTTAACGGCCCAGAGATAGAATTTTAAGGGCCGCGGTTGTTTGATCTGCTCGAGGCATTGACGGCATTGTGTGATCTGGCCTAAGCCGAAGTGCGCATAGGCAATCATCAGCCAAACAAAATCCACTTCGTCGATCAGCACACACTGCCGCATCGTGTTTATCGCGGCTTCAAAATCACGAGTAGCGATTTGAGCATTGCCCAGCATATAGCAAAGAAAAGTCTCGCTGGCGTCAACAGGTGAGAGCTTCATTGCGTATCGACAGCGCTCCAGGCCTTCTTCGGCCGCACCACTGTGTGCAAGCAGATACCCGTAGATCGCATGATACATCGGATTGCTGGGTTCGAACGCAACGGCTTCTTTGAGGTAATTCATCGGCACAGACAGGCTGCCTGCTTGGACAAAATGAACCATGGCCATGGCGTAGAGTGTGGCGCCATTTTGTGGCAATCGTTCATACGCAAAGAGCGCGTGTTCTTTAGCAACTTTTGTCTTGGCGGGCGACTCGCCGCCCCACAGAATAGCTGTACTTATTGCAACCGCCATTCCGGCATGTGCCAGCGGATAGCTGGAATCTTGCTCGAGGGCTTTAGCAAACAGCTCCAATGATCTAACGGGTTTGGGTTTGGGGCCATCGACGTAGAGCCACATCCAGCCTTCCTGACACTGTTGCCATGCCGGAGCCGTTACAAGCTGTGCCGCCTCTGAGATTTCCGAGAGCCTGATTCGTGGTTCCAGCTGAGCGCAAATAGCGACAGACAGCTCATCGAGCACCGTGTGCGGATTTGCTGCCAACTTATCGTAACGTTCGCCCCATAGGCCCCTCCGGTTTACCGCGTCGACGAGCTGAGCGGTTACCCGCAAACTATTGTCATGACCTGTTCGAATACTCCCTTCCAGGATGTATCGAACGCCCAATTGGTCACGGACAGTACGCGTATCGGGCAGCTGGTTTTGGTAGATGCGGGTACTGCTAGAGGAGACAACAAAGAGCTCCGGTAGTCGTGACAACAGCGTGGTGATGTCGTCTGCCAGTGCAAGACCTAGCCGCTGATGTTTTTGATCGCCAGTGAAATCTGCAAACGGCAATACGGCGATGGAGGGTCGCTGGGTGATCACAGGCGTCTCGTCGAGTGGATGCATGGGCGCTGAGTTGGTCGAAGTTCGTGTCCTCAGCTGCCCCAAAGTTGCGCAAAGCGCCGCGTTTAAACCAGTGGCAGTGTCGTTGCGCTGCACTACGGGAAAGTCTAGAGCCGCGAGCGCCGATGCGGTGGGCTCGCCGTCCCAACAAATAGCCAATGGAAAAGACTGGCTACTGGCATAGCTAAGTACTTCAGAGGCTAACGCTTGATGGACTGTCGCTGGGTTTAGATAGAGCAGGCCGCACTGGGCGCTGGATAAGCGCCGCTCAATGGACCAATCGGAGTGCCTGGAACTGTTCTGAACATCGACGACCTTAAAGCCAAGATGTTGCAGGCTTGGTTCGTCGGTTTTGACCCAACCCTCTACTGCAGGTGACCAACAGCGGGCGAGAACCGTCGGCAGTGTCGCAGTCGCTACCTTTTGGCGAGCCGAGTTAAAGAGCTGCCTGCGAAACGTTCCGTCATCTACTTCGATGTGGTCGAGGGTTAGTTCAAAGAGTCTGAGTATTGGTATCCAGCGGCTTTTCGGTACGGCATAAGACGGGTGTTCGGAATCTAAGGTACGCCGCGCAAGGGCGTAGTTTGAGTCGACGTGCTTAAACCAGGCGTCTACCCCATGAACCGTTATGGGCGAGCCTGCGACTGTGAGCGCGGTGGCGAGGTCCGATCGGCTTCTGATCTGGGGAAACTGCTTAGAATCGATTAGCGCTCGGATTTTTTGGGTTGTTAGTACCCCTGCTGTCTTGTTCAACGTCCCCTGCCCAAGTTGCTTCACTTAGCATCGCAGTTAGCATCCTAGTTGCTATCGTTATCTGATGGCAATCACCTCCTTCGGGCGGTTACATTGAATGTTTATAACCTTATAGCAGCAGCCCGCGCGTGGCGCGGGCCGCCTGTGTTTACGGCGAATAGGTGAGTCGAATCCACGCCCTTGAGCGGTTCTCGAACTGGCCAAACAGATCCGTTTCGTCACCAAACAATAGGTCCGTTCCAATGGCGGCCTTAACGCTGTCGTTCACCTGCCAGGCCATGGAGGCCCCAAAGTAACCGTCGGAATCTATGGGAGAACCAATAAACTCCGCCTTCAACCGCAGGCGGTCCTGTACAAAACTGCGCTGGGCTCTAAGAGTGGCCACCAGCTGTGTGTCTGGCTGTGCATACGCAACCGCATTGCCTTCGAGCTGATCTAAGCCCAGCTGCGCATTCACAAACCACCCCCCCAAGATGCGAAAGTCGAGCCCAACGCCGGCCAACAGCCGGCCCACCTGGTCGTGCTGGCCAGGGGTTGCCAAATTCACGCTTTGATCTGGAATGTATGCCGCCTCAAAGCGCACCACCGTGCTCCCCAACGAGCGCTGCAATGACAGCGCCGCCAACGAGCGGGTGGGAAAACGCAGTTCAATCTCTCTGGCAGACAGCGGCGCTATCAAAGGCTCGGTGTCGGGGCCGTGCAACCCAATAAGTTGCACGTCGAAGGCGCCAATTCGGCGCGCGAGCCTCATGGCCCAGGTGGTTTGCGCAAGGCCGTGGCCGCGGTCTGCCACAGCAAACTCGGTTACCGTTGCAAGCGCGCGGCCATCAAAGCCGCCCAGCGAACGGGGTGCTGAAGGAAAAAACGCACTGCCCAGTGTGGGCGCCTGGTCGGCTGTATTGTCAAAGAACGCCGCCACATCAATAGACGTGCTGCCGATATCGCTGCGGGCCCGAACACCCCAGCGCCCGAGTCGCTCCGGGCGTTGTTCCGAGAGGACAAAATCGCGGCGTCGAACAGGTCCGGCCCGGTCGGCAACGCGCAACCCATCCAGCACCCCCCAGGCCAGTGCCTGCTTGCCCAGGATGATCGAAAAATCCTCATGTCGATAACGCAATGTCGCCCGCTCGATCTGGCCCCTGACGTGCTCGGTTCTTAACAGCGGCTTCGACAGCGGCGCATAGTTTGACGTGGTGCCTAAGCCCGCACGGTCTTCCGAGGCGTCAATACCGAGCTCAACGTCCAGCTGCAGTGCACGCCCCCAACGCTTCTTTAGCTGCGCCTGCAATGATACCCGGTTAACCGCTGTGTCGCCGCCTTCGTACTCCACCCCGCCCCAGTAGCTGCCTGAAGCACTGAGTTTTGCTGGTGCGGCACTAAGTGCTGTGGCACCACTGAACAGTCCCCCCGCCAGCAGCCAGATCACTACTCTTGTTATGCGCACGGCCTAAAGCTCTGCAAGCTCAGGCACACCAAACTCGAGCTCCTCCGCGTCGAATACTGCCTCTGGCAAATCGGGCTGATGCTGCATGTCGGTGAAATTCACCTCGGTGGTGTGTTCGTTCTGCAAGTTCTTCAGAGTAAACGCCATGGCAGTCCAGGCCCCGCCGATCAACTCTTGCTCTTTAATCGATACTTCTTTTAGCGGCTCATCTTTTTCGTCAAAGTAACGAATGAACTTTGGAAACCAGGTGTCCGGGTCGATGCTGGCAACAAAGCGTCCGTAGCCAAGTTCTGCAGCTACTTTTTCAGAATTTGCATGGCCCACCAGGCAGGGCAACTCAGTAGCCGGGCGCTGCGCTTCGCTGCAGCCAGTAAACCGCCAGTCATCGGGTGAGAACTTGAAGTTATCTTTAATATCACCGTAGGTTAGGTCAGTGCCCATAAAGTAGTCACCCCGCTCCGAGGTCGGCAGCCGCCGCACCCGTTCCGTGGCCGGTAAAAACAGCCAGTTTTCATCGTTGGACGCCTGCAACCGGTCAAGGCTCAGAAAAGCGGTGTCTTCTATCGCCCTGGGGGCGGTGAAGAAGATCGCAACGTTAGTTTCATGTTCTACGTCCGCGTGGAAAATGCGCGCGGTGCGTTTGCGCTGACGCCCACGTTTGTTGGTTAGCACAAAATGCATCATGCCCGTGCGGCCCTCGTTGGCCGCCCGCTCATTAACCTGCCGCGCAAGTTCGGCAGGCGTTAGTGCCTGCTCGTTCGCGTTTGCGGTAGTGGCAAAGGTGCAGACAAGCGCACAACAAAACACGCTCAGTATGAGAGTTTTTTGGGTCAGGTCCACTACGCTTTCCTCCGTGCAATGGGTGCTAAAACAGGTGTGGTTTTCTTTTGCTCAATCCAGCCGAGACACGCAGGTATTAAGAACAGGGCACCAAACAGGCTGCCGAGGGTGCCGGCGGCGACCAGCGCGCCAAACCAACGCAACGGTGGCGCCGAGCTCAAACAAATCACCAACAGTGCGGCAGTCAGCGCAATGGCGGAGTAATAACAGGCGCGGCCAATCACCAAATAGCGTGAATCGAACGCTTCCTGCAGCGTGGCCCCGGCGGCACGTTCCCTGCGAATGTGCGCAATCAGGTGAATGCCAAAGTCTGCGCCCAGCCCCGTGGCAATGGCGCTGGTCATGGACGTAGCGGGCGCCAAATCAATACCGGCCAGACCCATCAGCGAATACACAAACAGCACCCCGGTAAACACCGGCAACATGGCAAGTAACGCAAGTGCCCCCTGCTTAAAGGCCACCCAACAGCTGCCGGCTACCAGCAGTAGCGCCACCAGCAAACCCACAAAGTGATTGGCCGCAAGCAATCCCATCCAACCTTCGTTCACCGCCACCCGGCCACTTATTTTTGCCTGCAAAGCATGGCTTGCGTTAAAGCTTTCAATGACCGACTTAAACCGGGCAACGGTGTGGCGGGTTTCCTGATAGGCGTCGGTTTTTAGCTGAGCGCGCAACAACGCGTTTTGGTAGCCGTAGTCAATCTCTTCTTCGTAGTCGTCCGGCGACCCCGAGGCTTCGTACAAAAACATGTACTGGGCCGGTGCGTTGGTGCGCTGGGGTAAAGCCCCCACCTCGCCTGTCAGGGCTTCGTGCATGGTCTCCATGTAATCCACAATGCTGGTGACCCGCTCTACGTCTTCAAATCGCTCAAGCTCTTTTTGCAGCTCGCTCACTGCGTTAATGGCGGCGGTCGTCATCAGGCCGTTCTCTTCGGGGGCCGTAACCACAACGTCCAGAAAGTTGAGCCCGTCCAGTGTCGAGTTCAGCGTGGTGTCTGCGATGCGCACCGGGTTGTCCGCCTCAAAGTAGTTTTGTCGCTGATAATCAAACTGCGCCTGCTGGCTGCCCCAGGCCATCACGCCGATGGCGGCAACAAACACAGCAAAAGAGACCCCTGGCCGTTTGAATGCTGTTTGTGTAACCCAGCGCACCAGGCCGTCGGCACGTTGGTCTGACGCGCCCGTAAGTTTGTGCCGGGGTTCTACCCGCAACAGCAATATTACGGCGGGCAACAGTGTCACGCTTAACAGCCAGGCCCCAAGCACACCAATACCGGCAAACAAACCAAACTCACGAATGGGCTGCATGCCAGAACCCAGTATCAAACCCACAAAGCCTGCGGTGGTGGTAAGGCTTGTGAACGCAATCGGTGCGCGGGTATGGCGCAGCGCATGCAATACCGCGCGCTTACGGTCAGCAAACGGATCCAACCGCCGGGCGCGCATGTAGAAGGCGGTGAAGTGCAGGCTGTCGGCCACGGCCATCGCCATCACCACCACCGGCAAGGCGGTGGTTATAAGATAGTACTTGCCACCCAGCCAACCCAGCGCACCCACGGCAAAGGCGGCGGAACCGGCAATGACCAGAGCGGGACCAACCACAGCGCGCCAGGTGCGCAGCGCAATAAGCAGCACTAGCAACACGGTAAGCACGGCGGCGGGTACAAACAAACGGGTGTCGGTGTCTACCATCCAGGCAAGCCCGGCGTTCATGGCGGCAACACCGGCAATGTGGGCCTGCGCGCCTTCTGGCGTTTCCTCCTCCGCAATGGTCATTACGGCGTGGTACACCGCCACCGAGTCATTGGCGTCTGCAACGGGCACCACCAAACTTAGCGTACTGCCATCGGCGCTTCCCAACAGGCCTTGCATCATGGGCATGCTGGCAAAGTGGTGTTGCGCCTGTGTGGCAATGGACGCGGTGATTGGCCCGTCGGGCACAATGCGTTCAACGTGCAGCTCGCCGGTGCCTCCGCCTGCGGCGGTTAGGTCACCAAATATCGCGCTTTCGCTCAGCACGCTCACCAGCCGGTCGCCTTCTACGCCAGGCAGCTCGGCAATTTGCTGGGCCATTCGGCGAAGGGCGCGCAGCGCATCAGGTGTAAACAGCGATTCGCCATTGTCGGACACCAGGCCAAGCACCAGTGGGTCTTCAAGAGCAAACAGGTCTTTGGCGGCGGCGCGCGTGATGGCGGCCGGATGATCCGCGGGCACAAAGGCGTCTACCGACGGGTCTTTTTCAACCCACTTGAGACCAACAGCCGCAAATAGCACCAAAGCGCCAGAAATTAAGCACACAAGACTTAAGCGATCGAGCCAGGACGGCCCGCTATCTAGCCCAACCTGAACTTCTACCTGCGCCCCAGTCTCCGTGGACGGCAATCTCGTCCGCCCACGGCCAAACATACTGAACATACGTTCTCTCCATGATTTCCAGTGGCTCCCTGCCTTTGTTGTTCGTCGCCTGGGTGTATCGTCCAGGTGAGCGATTTTCGCTCGCGGGCAATAATGCGTAAACGTTATCGCCCGTACATCATCAAAATTGATAGCATTTGGCTCAGGAGAGACCTTTTGAGCCAAATTTCTAGCGAAAATGACGTCGAATCGGCCGAGGAGACGGCAACAACCACCGCCACCCGCTCAGCCACCGGAGCCCTGCCGGTGGTGCTGGAAGAGGCCTATGCCTCAACGGTAGACCCCGAACGCTACGAAAGTTTGCTCGACGCCTGGGAAACTTATCTGGGTACGGTCACCGATAAAGAAGATTTGGGGCAAGAAACCAGCATGGTGTACGCCGTGCATTTCAGCAGAGCCCTGGAAATTCTGAATCGGCTCGGGCGGCAGCGGCTGACAATAGACGCCGAGCAAGCAACAGTAGATGCGATTAGTTGGCCCGCGCTTATTTGCAACGGGCGCCACGAAGTTACGGCCAGCAACCGCAACCAAGATGTTCTATTGCCGTGCTCCCTGGCTAACTTCCATCCCGATAAGTTCTTCCGCGAGCAGGTTATTACCTCTTTGAAGGGCTGGACCAGCAAACGCGGCCAAACCCGATTGCTGCCCCTGCGCTCGCCCGAGGGCAAGCTGCAGAACTGCGTCATCATCACCGAGCTTGAATCCGAGTCAGATGGGAGCCAGCTGAATGCGGCCGATCGCCGCTTTCTTATTGCCGAGGCGAGCGTTGAGTTTGATGAGCAAACCAAGGCCATGCTGCAGCAGGAATTTGGGCTAACTGCGGCGGAGCTTTTAACGCTTGCCTACCTGGTGCAGGGCTACACGCCGGAACAAATCAGCGATCTTCGCCACGTCACCATTAACACCACCCGCAAACAAATTCGCGGCCTGCTTGAAAAAACCGACGCCAGCTCCCAGGCCGACCTTATTCGGTTAACCGTTGCCCTGGTTGCCCAGATAGGTGAGACACGCATCGCCATTGAGGCCGCAAACACCCAGGCGAGGGATTCGCGGGGTTGGCGCCGGCTGTCGCTGCCCGATGGGCGGCAAATGAGCTTTCTGGATTTTGGGGATCCCAACGGTCGGCCGCTGTTATTTTTACACCATATGATGGGCGGGCCGATGTGGTTGCCAGAGGCACAGCGGCTGGCTGCGGAAAACGGCTGGCACGTGATTGCACCGTCACGACCGGGCTTTGGGCATTCCGATGCGCTGGCCCTGTCTGGCGATGAACTGGTTACCCAAACCATTGACGACCTGTGCACCCTGCTCGACTACACCAATCATGAGTCGACGGTGCTACTGGGCAGCATGTCTTCCGCTGGCCTCGCGGCCAACTTTGTGGTGCAGCGACCGAAGCGAAGCCTTGCCATGTTAAATGTCGGCTTTGGCGGCCGCTGTGACGACGCTATGATTGCAAGTCTGCCCAAACGCCCGCGCATCATGGCGCAAACGTCGCTGAAGTCAGAGTTGGCCACCCGATTTTTGGTGCGCGTGGGTGTGGCCGCCATCGACATTCTGGGCCCGCGCAAGCATCTGGAGATTCATGTCGCCAATTCCCCGCCAGACATGCAGGCGATTGCCGATGCGACCATTTGCGCCACCTTGTCTGAGGGGTTAACGCACTCCGTCTATCAGGGCGTGGAAGCGTTTTGCAAAGACGGCTATTTGGCGCTGACGGATTGGCGGGATCAACTGGAGCATGCGAGCGAACTGGTGCCCTCTGCCTGTGTCGTTGGCAAACACGACCGCATTACCCCCTTCGAAGAAATGCACCGGCTGCTGTCTGACATGGGCAAGTACCGGCTGGTGCCTGTGGAGGATGCGGGGCAGTTGGTGTTTTACAGCCATACCGCGCTTGTGATGCAGGAACTCAATGCGTTGTGGGAACAGACTAGCGCGCAGAAACTACTTGCCCGCAGTTGAGGGTTGGCTCTTTCGCTCATCCCGCAAATTTTGCGCGTGGTAGTTTGCAAGCCCTTTAAGCGGAGTCGCGGGATCGAGCGCCTAAACTCTCAAAGCCCTACTTGTCTTGCATACTACGGAGAAAGGAGCCGTGGTTCATTGGTGTGAGTCCAGTTCCCTTGCCTGCTGCCGCCTGGCTGTTTTTAGATGCTCGCCCTGTTTGGCTATACACTAACAACCACGCCAGAAAACAGCTCAGCAGTCATAGAGCAGCCCAAAACAAGGCCACCTGTACTCTTACGATCTGCCGGAAACGCACGTTGTGCTTCCTATCCTCAGACGGTTGATGGTGACAAAATCATGCTGGAACTGTTCACCTAAACCAATCGAGGTATGAGTGTTCTCAGGTTGAATATACGGAAGCTCCCGGCAAATGGGGTTTTTCATCGCGAACCTCAACAATGACTCTGCACTAGCGTTGCTAATCAACGTCGGGTCAGTCTCTTGTCCAGTCCGGCTTTTGGGTAACGCCTGAAGCTAAGCCTATGGAGCCAGAGACCCCAGGGGGAAGATAGCTAGTCAGGAAACTCTTGAAGTTTGCAGTCTGTTGGGAGACTTCACTTGCGAAGGCGGTTTGTACTTCGCCAAGGGTGTCCCAGGGCAGCTCGACCAGACCGATCTGGGATAGGCCGAACGCAAGCGCTGCGACCCCGGCGCTGATAAACAAACTAAGTTTGAAGAAGATGCGCACCATGGCGCCAATCGCAAATCCAAGCAAGTAGCCCCCACCGGTGCGTAAGCCAGATGCGGACCAATCTCCCGCTTGCCCCAAAACCATAGAGCCCCCTCCGAGCACAATGCCCAGGATGGAGAGTCGCAGTAGCCAGCGCTTGGGGAAGGAGAGCCGGGTGAAGGTCGAAACTATGAAGTGTTTGAAACTGATCTTTGCCACGAGGGCCAGTCTACATCCTTAACACAGCTGTTTCCCTGCTTGGCTAAACACTCATAACCATGACAGACAACAGCTCACCAGCAAGTGAGCGATGGCATCGCGTATGTCCATTCTCTAATCGACTGTTTAAAACCGCAATTTCGTCTTTCTACATCCTATCGGCAGACGGAACATGTTGGGTTAGTCAAACCTGATGCCGAATTTTCTGGCTATTTCGATGGGGGAGCACCGTAACTCTTGGGTGCGATAGTCAGTCTTAAGAACTTATGTGAGGGAATTACGATGTTCAGAATACTGCTACTTACGACCGCGTCGTTGCTATTGCTCGGTCTCAACCAAAATGCGCAAGCTCTGACTTTCGGAAAAGAGCCGGCAGGATAACTGCGTAAGCGCTATGCAGAACCTTGCCGCGTGCTCACGAAGCACCGATGCGATAGGGTCAGGGACGTGGTAGAAGCCAGCTGGCTTTGATGAGTGTAAGGCGGGCATCATTCTAACAGCGCCATTGGACTGCCCACGTTGACAACGCCTAGACCAAAGAGAGGCTTGTAACCCAGGAGCTCCTGCACCCGCGTGGGCATCTTCCGGACCTTTTCGATCGGCACGGTGAGAAAGAGATTCTCGGCTGTTCGCATCCAACCAACAACAAAGCCGTACCCCAGTCCGCGTCGAGACTGATTTTTAGTTTTGTTCGCGCCTCCACCGTGAAGTGTGCCACCTAGCCAGAACAGCGAGTCGCCAGCATTCATCTCGGCACAAGTGATCTCGCCCGGTTCCGGGACGCGGTCGCGATCCCATAGGTGGGAGCCAGGAACTACCTGCGTTGCGCCATTCTCCATCGTGAACTCGGTGAGAGCCAGCATGATCATCATGCTAACGTGTGGGCTATCGCTGTGCAGCTTCGGCCATGCGTTCTCATCGCGGTGAAGGCGCTGTGCTGCCTCGCCTGGGCCGATTTGGATCAGCTGGGACGTGTTGAGCAAATAGTCGGGACAATTCGGTTTGAGGAAGTACTCGCACACATCCAGAGCCGGACACTCGCTCAGAAACTCGACAAAGGTCGCCGACTTGTCTGGTATGCCGTCGAATCGAATGGTCTTGGAGCCGTAAAAAACCTCCATTGTCGAGTGGTTCGGATTTCGCGACTCGGGAGAGTTGGAAGCGATCACAGCATCAAGGTCTGCATTGAGTGGCCCGACGCCCTCGCTCGCTGCAACTCGTACGATGTCACTCACTACAACCTCCTAGTTCCGCGTACCGTCGAGAAAATATTCGGTAGGGCAAGTCTTAAGCGTAACCGCTTTACAAAAACAGCTTACCCTCTTCATCCAGCATTCCTGATCTGTTTTGCTGACTTTTGCTTTGCAAGTATCGAAGCCTTCCGTATGCGACCGGTTATGAACGTTTTAGGGCGCCGAGCTTATTTCTCTCGAACCGGAAGTTGAAGTTTTAACAGTGCTCAGCATCACGGTGAAGTTTTAACACTCGATTATTTAGCTTCATGTTTGGAGAAAACTAAAGTTTAGATAAAGTCGCCTGTGTTATGGTCATAGTGAAGTATTACCTCAGGTGGCTCAAAATGAATTTCAAATCCATCATGGTCGATCTGCTGCTTGATTATCCGCCGCTTTTTCAGTTCTCCTCCAAGGTCTACCATAAAATAAACAACTCGTTCCATACTCTAAGCCCGGGGGCTCCTGGTGCGATTCGTCATTCCTTCGAATATATTTTAAAGCGTGACGGCACCGTCGCTGGTGATTACTACGAATTTGGTTTGTTTCGTGGCTACACTTTTTTTCAGGCATGGAACCATTGCAACGAACTAAAGTTAGGTGAAGTCAATTTATACGGTTTTGATTCCTTTGAAGGTTTGCCACCTGCAGAAGGTATTGATCAGGTCGATGGCCGATTTTTCGAAGGCCAATTCGCCTGTTCTAGAGAGGAAGTTGAAAAAAACCTGATTGCGGAAGGAATTGATTTGTCGACGGTGACTATTGTGGAAGGCTACTACGAAAACTCCCTGACCGAACACCTTAGGCAACAGCATCCGTTTAAACCTGCTTCGGTGGTTTTGCTGGATTGTGACTATTACTCTTCTACTGCTACGGCGCTGAAGTGGATGGATCCTTACCTGCAACCTGGGACAATCTTATTATTCGACGACTGGTTTTCCTATGGCGAAAGCAATGAGCTGGGCCAGCAAAAAGCCTATGGCGAGTTCCTCCAACGACATCCGAATCTCCATTCTAAGGCGCTATGGGAGTTCGAAAATCATGGGAAAGGGTTTGTACTTTCTTCCGCTAACTAGAGGCTGGATTCTGCGAATAACTACGCATGGGTCTTACAGTAACGCGTCTTCGGCAATTCACGAGCAATAAGCCGATGAGGCTTGGAGGTGTCCACGGTAGCCAGGGCATTCAAGTTATAGCTTGCACGTGCCCATTAAACCCATCGCCTTCCAGATTCTCTATCGACTGAGAACGACGTCTGATCCAGAGCCTGTGTCCACAGCCCGTATTCCGCTGTCGCCATCGGCGACAAACAGACGACCATCAGCTGCTACCGCTGCAGATACTCCGCTTGAGAAGCGAATGGGTCCATCGAGAAAATTCGGTACGGACTCGCCTACTAGGACGGCCTCTGTGGTAGTGAGGTCGATAACAGCTACACGCCCTGTTGTGAGGAGTGGCACGTTGAACCGCCATCACCCGATTCGATGTCATGCACACCTTTCTTGAACATATAAAGCTCGCCCTGCTTGGCTAAACGCTCTTAACCATGTCACACACCAACTCACCAGCAAGTGAGCGTTCGGCTGTGCCAGAACCCAAACGCTGCTCAGCAGTCAGACAGCAGCCTCAAACAACACCTCGCGTACTTTTTCGAGTAATTTCTTCATACCTCAATATACGCAAGCAAAGACCCACTCATCCGTTTCACCTGCCCAACATGCGTATGCCTTGCAGGTCGCGACTCCTCATCCGGAAAACGCTCAACCCAAAATGGCTCCAACGCCGGTCGATCAGCGGCCTGCGCCAACCAAAACTCCATCTTCACAACATGCTCCCAACCACCACCCGCCTCTTGCAGCATCAACTCTGCATGACGAAAAATATTCGCATACTGCGCCTCGATTGAATCCGGAACATTACGGGTACCGGGATCAAACGGCGCAATAACGCTAGACGCCAACAACGGCCCTACCTTGCTCGCCACCGGAATCGCAGTTTGATGCGACAGCCCTTCTATCGCTATAGAGCGCCGCGCCGTACCTTCTGTGTTGGATGTAGCCACTGTTTCCCCCTGCTTATTCAGTTAACCGTCACGTGGATCTTGCCCAACGCGCCATAATCGGCCACAACCTCGTCTCCGGCACTAATCGCTATCGGGCGCGTAAACGAACCCGACAACACAAACTGTCCAGGCAACAGGCCAACCCCGTGTCTTGCGAAGCGTTTGCACACCCAGCAAATACCGTGCGCCGGATGCTCCATAACCGCACCCCCTAGCCCGCTCTCCTCGACTTCGCCGTTCAAATACAAAAGCGCCCCAGACCAGCGTAAATCCACATCAGCAGGGTCAAAGTGCTTATCAGCCGGAATGTAACCCGCATTAGCTGCGTTATCCGCAATGGTGTCGAACACCGTTCGCGTGTACCCCGTTTCGGGATCAGTGCGGGTGCTGCGCGCAGAGATAAGCTCAAGCGCAGGCACCACGTAGTCGGTGGCGTCCATAACCTCCGCAACCGTCACGTTCTCGCCTTGCAACGGCTTCTTCAACACAAACCCAAACTCTGCCTCTATTCGCGGGTCAAGAAAATCGCCTGCGGTGATGGTTCCGCCACTCGCAAAGTGCATATCGTCCAGCAGCACACCAAAGTCTGGTGTGGTGATGTTCATCACCTGCTGCATGGCTCTTGAGGTAAGGCCAATTTTGTAGCCGGTAATCTTGGCGCCGCGCACCACCTTCAAATCGATCCAGGCTTTTTGCACGGCGTAGGCGTCGTCCATATCCATATCGCGCAGCTCAAGCGTTAGCGGCTTGATTTGTTTGCGCTCGCGCTCCGCGCGATCAAGATCTGCGGCGGCCGCGGCTATCTGTTGCTCGGTTAACACAACTACTCAACCTCCTCGGGTTCTTCAATCGCCTCATTCAGCTCCGCCAACAACGCATAAAGCTGCGTGAGTTTGGCGCGGCCAAATCGAGCCTCAATGGTGTGATACAGCCCCTCAGAGTGAGGACCCACCGTACGAAATTTCTTTTTACCCGCCGCGGTTAACGCCAGCACCGAGCGGCGCTGGTCCCCCTGATGGGGTTTACGTTGCACCATTCCTGCGGCTTCAAGATGCGTGAGAATTCGGCTGAGGCTTGGCGCCAGAAGCATACTGCGCTCGGCCAACTCACCCGCCTCAAGCGAGGCTTCACAGGCTAATATTCGAATCACGCGCCACTGCTGTTCCGTTAAATCGTGCTTGCGCAACAGCGGCCGAAAGTGCGCCATCGCTGACTCACGCGCCCGCAACAACTGCATGGGCAAACTGAGTTGAATGTCACGTAATTCGGTCATAGCTGGCTGGCTGCGAACGCGCTTACACCGGCTCGGCGATTACGCTGTTACTAAGCACACCAATGCCTGGCACTTCCACCTCTACTACATCTTGTGGCTTCAAGTATTTTGGCGGATCAAATCGGGCGCCCGCACCATTGGGAGTGCCAGTCGCAATAATGTCGCCTGGCCGCAGGCGGTAAAAAGTTGAGAGGTAGCTCACCAGATACCGAAACGGAAACATCAGATTGCTGGTGACGTCGTTTTGCCGCTCCTCGCCATTCACACGCGTGATCACCTGCAACTCACCAAACGGGTCCAGTTCATCGGATGACACCAGCCACGGGCCAAGCGCGCCAGAGCCTTCAAAGTTTTTGCCCTGGGTTACGTTAAACTTTGCATGCCGCAAAAAATCGCGCAGCGACCCTTCGTTCATAATGGTCATGCCTGCAATGTGTTTATGCGCATCGGCCTCGGCAATGCGGCGTCCCTCTTTGCCCACCACCAGCACAATCTCGCCCTCGTAATCGAGCTGGTCAGATTCTGGTGGATCAAACACCGGCTGCTCATGCCCCACCAGTGACTCGCGTGTACGCATAAACACACTGGGGTACTTGGGCGCCTCGCTGTTGTCTTTGTACTCTGCATTGCGGTTGGCATAGTTCACGCCAATGCAGATGATCTTCTCAGGGTTGGGAATGGTGGGCAGATAGTCGATATCGGCAAGGGCGTAGTCAGGTTGCCGGGTGGCCGCCTCGGCGGCGAGGCGGGTGAGTGCTGCGGCGCGCAGGGCTTCCCGCAAGTCGGGAAATTCCGGGTGCAGGGCACCCAGGTCAACCACACCCGCTGGGCTGTCTTGTGGGTCAGGGTTAGTTACTACCGCCCCGAAGGAGGCTTGCCCTTTATACAAAAAACTTAGAAATTTCACGGTCAAGTCGCCCCGGCACTGGTTCAAATTCAATAGTTAACATGTTAAATTAATTCTTCAGGTGATTACCAGCCTAATTTTCAATAACACGCAGAGCATCCCGCCATGAGCGATACCTTCGCCACCAACCTCAAAGACACGAAGCGCTACATCGAGCGTTTTAAAGCCGAACCGTTGGGCCATCTCATTAACGGCAAACGTGTGCCCAGCGTGTCTGGGGCCACCTTCGACAACGAATCCCCCATCGACCACTCGCCGCTGGGCAGTGTTAGTGCCGGGGACGCCCAGGACATCGACCTGGCCTGCACCGCTGCGGCACACGCCTTTCCCAAATGGGCAGGCATCAGTGGTGCAGCAAGACGCAAAATTCTGCACGCCATCGCTGATGGCATCGAAGCACGCGCCCATGAGATTGCCTTAGTAGAAAGTTGGGACACCGGCCAACCGCTGCGCTTTATGAGCAAGGCGGCAATCAGGGGAGCCGAGAATTTTCGCTTCTTTGCCGACATGGCGCCAACCGCTCGCGACGGCAACTCTATGCCCGCTACTGACCACATTAACTATTCCATCCGCCAGCCCATTGGCCCGGTGGGCGTTATCACGCCGTGGAACACGCCCTTTATGCTGTCCACCTGGAAGATCGCGCCCGCGCTCGCCGCCGGTTGCACCGTGGTACACAAGCCTGCGGAATGGTCACCCTGCTCCGCGGCCCTGCTCGCCGAAATCATGCACGACGCGGGTTTGCCTAATGGCGTAATGAACACCGTCAATGGTTTGGGCGAGGCGGCTGGTAAATCACTCACGGAACACCCTGCGATTAAGGCCGTTGCCTTTGTGGGCGAGTCGGTCACTGGCAGCCACATTATGAAGCAGGGTGCTGACACCCTTAAGCGCGTGCACTTCGAACTTGGCGGTAAAAACCCCGTCATCGTATTTGAAGATGCAGACCTTGATCGTGCACTCGATGCCGTCGTGTTTATGATCTACAGCCTAAACGGCGAACGCTGCACATCATCCAGCCGCTTGCTCGTTCAAAAGTCTATTGAGGCAGAGTTTCTTGAGAAACTCGAAGCGCGCGTGCGCAAGCTGAACGTCGGCCATCCTATCGATCCAACCACCGAGGTTGGGCCACTCATTCACCAACGCCACTTCGACAAGGTGTGCAGCTACTTCGATATCGCTAAAGAAGATGGCGCCAAGGTTGCGGTGGGCGGCAGCCCACAACCGCTCGACGGAAAAGGCCACTTTGTGGCGCCCACCCTGTTCACCGGTGCAACCAACACCATGCGCATCGCGCAGGAAGAGATCTTTGGCCCCGTGCTTACCAGCATCGCCTTCACAGACGAGGCCGAGGCCATTCAAATCGCCAACTCTGTTGATTACGGTCTCGCCGGTTACGTATGGACCAGCGACACCGGTCGCAGTATACGGCTTGCACGCGACCTTGATGTTGGCATGGTGTGGGTTAACTCAGAAAACAATCGCCACCTACCCTCGCCCTTTGGCGGCATGAAAGCCAGCGGCATCGGCCGCGACGGTGGCGACTACAGCTTTGAGTTTTACATGGAAACCAAGAATGTCTGCATCGCAACAGACGCCCACTCTGTACCCAAGCTGGGCGCCTGAGCCCGCGCGAGTACTACACAGTACGTCGAACCAAGCTATCGCCAACCGGAGAGCACACTAATGAGCCTCTATCAGGTCCAGAAGTTTCTTTATCACTTAAACCGGGATACCCGGCTTGCCGAGCGTTATCGCACAGATCTTGAGGCCATGCTCGATGACTACACGCTGACCGACGAGGAACGCAGCGCACTCATCGACGGCGACATCGGCAAGCTGTACGTGCTGGGCGTGAACGGGCAAATACTCATGCACTTTGCCGCCCTGCTTGGTATTGAGTGGTTTGATTACCTTGAACGCATGCGTGCAGGCGTGCGCACCCACGGCCCCGTGCGCGACGGCGTGTACGCCATGACCGGCGACGGTGCGAGTTTTACTTCCGAAGATACTGGAAAAGACTCTTCACCAGACAAAGCAGGAGCAACATCATGACTCTGGTTTATGCAGGCGTGTGCAGTCACGCCCCGGGCATCACCGGCCGCGCCGACATGATTGAAGACACGGATCAACGCGACCGTTTGTATGCAGCCTTTGCCGCGCAACGGCAGGACATTGCCGCCTCCGGTGCCGAGGCGCTGATTGTGGTGGCCGCGGAGCACTTCGCCAATTTTTTTATGAACAACATGCCCGCTTTTTGCATTGGCACCGGCGACGAGCACGAAGGGCCAATAGAAGACCCTGACTGGTTAAAAATCCCTAAAACGACCATACCGGGCAACAAAGCGCTCGCCACGCGCATCACCAGCCATGTAATGCAAACCGTTGATGTGGCCTACGCGGAAGAGTGGAAATGTGACCACGGCATAATGGTGCCGCTGCATTTTTTAACGCCTGAGTACAAACTGCCGATCATTCCCGTGAACATCAACTGCCAGGGACCCCCGCTTACCCCACTGCCGCGGGCCTGGGCCTTTGGTGAGGCACTGCGCGCCGCCTGCGACGCCATGCCCGAGAAGATTGCGCTCATCGGTACCGGCGGCGTCTCGCACTGGCCCGCCACCCCAGACTCCGGAAAGATCAACGAGGCCTGGGATCGTAAATTTCTGGATCAAATTGCTGCGCACGACAAGGCAGCACTGCTCTCCTACACCGACGAGCAAACTTACGCCGAGGCCGGCCAGGGCGGGTTTGAGATTCGCACCTTTATAACAGCTGCTGCGGCGGCTGGCGTACCGGCCAATATCGATTTTTACGAGCCTGTGCCGTTGTTCGCGGTGGGCTGTACGGTAGGCAAGTTCGCTCTGGTGTAAGCTAGCCGCCGAAGAACTTTCTGGGGGGAAAGTGAGACATGAGCACAGCGACGGGCACTGGGAACACTAAGCAGCCGATACTTGGGCGCCGGGGGTTTATCAGTGCTGGCACCACGCTACTCGTCGCCGGTTCAACCGCGCCCGCTGTTGCAGCCAGTGCGGCCAACGCGGTTAAAGAACTCCCCCAAAGACGGCCAGGCGCCGCTCTGCGCAAATACGGCCAACCCTCAGAGTTCGAAGCCGATGTGGTTCGCGCGCGCATTCGTTCCCAAACGGGCACGACGGGTGCCGGTGCTTCCGCCACGCCCCTGCAACATCTGCGTGGCACAATCACCCCCTCGGGTTTGCACTTCGAACGCCATCACTCCGGCGTGCCCGCACTGAACCCTGCCCAACATAAACTCGTTATTCACGGCGCCGTAAAACGTGCGCTTGCCTTCGATCTCGACACACTGCATCGCTACCCCATGACCACCCGCATCCAGTTTCTGGAATGCTCGGGCAACAGCGCACCTCTGCTTAGCGCCAAGCCAATCGACTGGAACTGCGCGGACATTCACGGGCTTGTCGCGTGCAGCGAATGGACCGGCGTGCCGTTGTCTTATCTGCTGGACGAAGTTGGGCTGAATAAAAACGCTCGCTGGGTCATCGCGGAAGGTGCCGATGCTGCTCGCATGAATCGCAGCGTGCCGCTCGCCAAATGCCTGGACGACGCGATTATTGCGCTGTATCAAAACGGCGAACGGCTGCGACCCGAAAACGGTTATCCGATGCGTCTGTTCCTACCGGGTTTTGAAGGCAACATGTCGATCAAGTGGCTGCACCGGCTGGAAGTTGCAGATAGCCCCGCCATGAGCCGGGAAGAAACTTCCAAGTACACCGACCTGCGACCAGGCGGCAAAGCGGAAGGGTTCACGTTTGATATGGGCGTGAAGTCGGTTATCACCAGCCCCTCACCCGGACTGCACGTGCATAAACCCGGTACCTATCAAATCAGCGGTTTGGCGTGGAGTGGTACGGGTAACATCGCACGAGTTGAAGTTTCTACTGATGGCAAAAACTGGCTAGACGCCGAACTGGAAGGCGCACCCAGACCGCTTGCGCTTAACCGCTTCAGCGCCGCATGGCAATGGGACGGCAAACCCGGCCTTCTGATGTCGCGCGCGACCGACACCGCGGGCAACGTACAACCCACGCGTAGCGCATGGATCAAGCAGTTTGGTGCCAAGTCTTTTTATCACTACAACGCTATTCAAAACTGGCAGATACGCCGCGATGGTCGCGTGGAGAATACCTATGCGTGATGAACGGCTCGCTGATGGTTCCGCTGTGCACCGCGCGATCTGGTTTTGCGCAGCCGCGCTTCTAACGCTTGCTACTGCGCCGTCGACTACTGCAATAAATAACGCTGCCACCGACGCCACGAATAAGGACGCACCCGAGCCACTGGGTGTTCCGGTGCCAGCAGAAGAGCTTGCGCGCCTGAGCATCACCGTGTTTCCCGATGGTCGCGGTCTGCCACAGGGATCCGGTAACGCAACTACCGGCGCAACGGTCTACCAAACCCACTGCCTGGCCTGCCACGGCGACAAAGGCCAGGGCGGCATCAACGATGCGCTGAGCGGTGGCGCCGGCACGTTGATTAGCACCCGACCACAACGAACCGTAGGCAGCTATTGGCCCTACGCCACCAGCCTGTTTGATTATGTTCGCCGTGCCATGCCCTACAACGCGCCCGGTTCACTTAGCACTGATGAGCTCTATGCCGTTACCGCGTATCTGTTGTACATAAACCGCATCATTCCAGCCGACCAAACCCTAGACGCCACCGCACTGCACGATGTTGTTATGCCAAACCGTGACGGTTTCGTTTGGCCCGACGTTGCGCCCTGACTTTTACCGGGAGAACACCATGCCCCAGCCCAGCAAACTAATGAGCCACAAGGGATTTAGCAACACGCTGTTTGCAGCTTCCTTGTGCGTCGTGCTGAGCGGTTGTACTCAAACTGGTTCAACACCATCTGCTGCACCAGCCGTAACAACGCAAGACGATCCACAGGCGCTCGCTGTATTGGTCCCTGGCTCGGGCACCTACGCGCGCCCCATCAGCACCAGCAGCGATTCTGCCCAGGCGTTCTTCGATCAAGGCCTGCGTTTTTCCTGGGGCTTCTACTTTCCCGAAGCCATCGCCTCCCATCAGGAAGCCGCGCGGTTAGATCCGCAAAGCCCAATGCCCTGGTGGGGTATGGCACAGGCCATGGGGCCCAATCCCAACAGTCGCTATGCGCGCCTGCCCGATGATCCAAAGGGCGCTGGCAAAGAAGCCATCGACAAAGCCGTTGCGCTGAGTGGAAATGGCACCGCCAAAGAACGCGAACTTATTAACTCCCTCGCCGTGCTCTACGACAAAGCAGCGATTGCTGACGATGCAGCGCGCGATGAGGCCTACCTTGACGCTGCCCGTGCACTGCATAAAAAATACCCGGCTGACCCCGACATCGGGGCACTTTATGCGGCGGCTTACATGTCCATCGGACGCTGGGATTACTGGGACGCAGAGGGGCAACCAAAATCAGAGACCGCTGCTGTTGCCGCCGCGCTCGAACAAGTGCTGGCCAAAACGCCGGGCCACCCCGGTGCCAACCACCTGTATATACATTTGCTCGAAGCTTCGCTTGAGCCCGAACGCGCGCTGCCTGCCGCCGATCGCCTGGAAGCCACCATGCCAATCGCTGGCCATGTGGTGCACATGCCGGCGCATATTTATGTGCGTGTGGGTCAATACAGCAAGGCCATTGCTAACAATCGCCGCTCGCAGCAAGTGGACAAAGAGTTTGCGAAACACTGGGGCGACAAACCGCTGCCCAACATTGGCACCTACTCACTTTCGCATCGCATCCATGCCGCACACGCCATCGACTTCATCCGCTACGCTGCCACGGTGCAGGGCAACTACGCCGACGCCATCGACGCCGCAAACCAGTCCGCCGCCTTTGTTACGCCGCAAAACGTCGACCTGCGCGGCGGTCAAAAACGCATCTCTGGCCCCTGGCTGGTCAATCGCATCTTTGGCAAGTGGGACAAGATTATCGCGCACACGCCGGAGTACACCGGGCGGCCATATCTCGACGGCATGTGGAGCTACGTGCTGGGCGGCGCTTACGCGGCCACAGGTGACCTCGAAAAAGCACGCATAGAGTCCGCCAAACTCAGCGCACTGGCGAACTCACCAAACGCCGACGAGTATCGCGTGGGTGCAACACCTGCATCAGCCGTACTAAAGCTAGCTGCATTTGGGTTGGTTGGCGAAATCAAGCAGGCCAGCGGCAACATGGTCGGCGCGATCCAGGCGTTTGAAGCTGCCGTTGCCATCGAAGACCAGAACAATTACACCGAGCCACCCGACTGGTCCCAACCGGTGCGGCACTATCTGGGTGCTGCACTCCTTGCCGCGAATCGGCCGGCAGAGGCCGAGGCGGTGTATCGGCGCGATCTGCGCTGGAATCAAAACAACGGCTGGTCACTGTATGGGTTGCAACAAAGCCTCACACTGCAAGGCAAAACAGCCGAGGCAAAAGAAGTGCAGGCGCAGTTTGAGGCCGCCTGGGCCTACGCCGATGTAACGCTCACCCAATCAAGATTCTGATTGGGGAATTCGATCATCCAGTGCATCGTGAAAGTGCTGCACGCGCATCTCGTCGTCGTTCAGCCACACAGAATCAAAACCCTGTGAGGCCATGCCTGCCTGCACGCCACCCAAAAGCTCAATATCCTGGTCGATAGTATCGGTCATGGTTTTATCACCGTTAATAATGGCCAGGTGATCAAACACATCGCGCTCGGGGCGCACGTACTCGGTGTCAGCGAGCACCGCTTCACTCTGTGCCGCACCCCGCCCGGCACCAAACACACCACCTTTTACCTGGCTTTTGCCAGCAGGATCATCCTGCAATCGTAAAAGCGTTAACTTATCGAAATAACACTGCTGCGGATCTGTGGGATGTGGTCGCGGGCGCAACACCCAACAATGCTCCGGGGTGAATGACAAGATCACGTTAGGAAACAGGTTGTACTGCCACACATCAGAGAGCTGCTCGTTGCTGAAGCGCGAATAATCCACCCCATTCGCCGCGCCCAGGGCGCGCTTGCCTTGCTGCACCGCCTCACGTACGTCGAGCACTCGTCCCTTAAAATCGGCAGGGTCGAGACCAAGGCCCTGGAGCTGCGCTGCTTGAATATCGGTGGGTTCGTCCGGCACCGGAAACCGCGGACTTACGGTGGCACCCGGCACAGCCAATCCCGTGTGGCCGTTTTCAAACAGATGCACCGTGTCGTTGCAGCAGTCCACCATGCGCTTGTGCTGCGGGTGCAAGAAATCGACGTGATACAGCTCGCTGAAGTTATCGACCACCGCCTTCCAGTTGCACTTATGGTGCACCGTCTGGTCTTCGGTAAGCGTCATGTCGGCGAAGCGATAAGCCTTGAGATGCTCGGCAACCGGCCCCAAAAAGTCGAGCAGTGGCTCTGGCTCGGCCTCGAGGGAAACAAACACAAAACCGTCCCACACCTGGGTATGCACGGTCTTTAATGATCGCTCCGCGCAAGGCACACCCTGCACAAAGCGCTCTTCATAAGGCACAGTCTTGAGCCTGCCATCCAGCTCATAGGTCCAGGCGTGGTACGCGCATCGAAAACCGGTGGCGTTGCCGCGCTCGTCGTTTACCAGCCGATTACCGCGATGCTGACAAACGTTGTAAAACCCCTGCACCTCTCCCGCCGCGGTGCGTGTCACCAGGATTTGTTCGCGCCCCATATCAAACACAAAGTAATCACCGGTATGCGCCACATCGCTAACCAGCCCGGCCAGCAACCAGCTCTTGCGCCACACCTCATCCCATTCGGCTTCCATGTAGTCGCGACTGGTGTAACGCGAGGTCTCGTAGTTCCTGATTTCTGCCGGTCGACTCGTGTGGTTAACAATCTCGATGGTCACAGTGTTTAGGCCAGCGCAGTTTCAAACGTTGCCAACAGGCGTCCCCAGGCTCTATTGGCCTGAGCTTCGTTGTGCACAGCCGAATCCGGCGTACACCAACCGTGCTGGGCGCCTTCATACACTTCGATCTCGGCTGTGAGTTCTGCCGCCTCAAACGCTTGCGCCAGCACTGACTTTGCCACCGGATCACGCTTATCGTCGTTTTCTGCAACGGCAATCAAAAACTGCGCATTCATTACGGGCACCAATCGATGTGGGCTGTCGAGATCATCGGTTACCAGGCGCCCACCATGAAACGAAGCACCCGCCCCAACCCGACCGGGCAAGGCAGCCGCCGTGCGCATGGTCATGGCGCCACCCATGCAATAGCCGGTGGTACCCACCTTACGACTGGTGTCTACCGCCTCTTGCGCATCCAGCCAGCCGACAAATGCGTTGGCATCGGTAACGTTGGTCGCGGGTGTTAGCGAGCGCGCCATTGGCAATACCACCGCACGGGTCGCCTCATCCCGAAAGCTTGCCCCGGCCGGCACCACGGGCGCCTTGGCCGAGCGGTAATAGGGGTTTACCACTAACACGCTGTAACCAGACGCCGCTAGTCGACGACCCACCAAGCGATAGGCGTCGCGCAGCCCAATCACATCGGGCCATACGAGCACCGCCGCGTGCTTGCCTTCTGCAGGATGCACAAAAAAGGCATCTGCTTCCCCGTCTGGCGTGGTAATGGTTACCTCGCTCTCAGTCAACGCGGCAGCGGCTATTTCTTCTACCAACTCCTCGGCCAACCCGGTAACCGGCAGCATGGTCGCCACGGCAGCGCCGCCGCTGACGGCTGTGAACTGTCTGCGGCTTAACTTGGTCTTACCTTGCGCGGCCAACAACGCTTCATCATCGGCAATTGTGTTTTCGTCACACATAAACTGGCTCCTGAAAATCTATCTATCAAAATATTGATCAAAAATATCGGTTAAAAAATGTCGGTCGTAAAATGACCATGAAACTGATGCGGCACATGGTGTTTGAGCTTTAAAGTGCAGACATGATCGGTAATGTCGTCCGCACGAAAAATCTGCAGCTCGCTTTTATGCGACCAACCGTCGTATACCACTTCCAAAACGTACCCGTCGTCTTCACGGGTCGCGCCAACGGCCGGTGCAAACAGCGGCTCAGCCCCATATTTACCCTTGGGCAGCTCAACGAGCGTGCCATCACCATCATAGGTAATGCGCTGGATGCCATTAAAGAAGCTGTTCGCGCCGTTATCGACACTGCAGGCCGTGTAGGTGACCGAGTGCTTCTTACCGGTGTAATCGGTATTAAAGGTTGGAAACTCAGCTTCCACCTCACACACTCTTGCGGTATCGACCTTGCCCGTATTCATGTTCATTCGATAGCGATAGTAGGTGCCGCCACCAAAGCGACCATCGGGATTAAACACGTCAGTGAGTGTTGAATTCGCCTCAAAGTCGCTTGTGTACATGCCGTCAACAACCACCTCATCGCCATCATCAAACGCGTTACCAAAATGAATCATCGCACCTGGCGCGTTCTCAAACCGCTTTACTTCTTCCAGCGTGTCGAGATCGATCACAATCACCTGCATGGGTATGGATGCATCAAACTGGATCTGATCAGAGATCGTTCGGGTGCCCAGTATCACCGGCAGCATATTGCCGAACACGATGCTGCCGGTAAAAAAGACCGCATACTTATCGGTGAGCGCAAAGTCGTGGCAAAACGGGAAGTTGTCCATGGGGACGGCAGAGCGCTTAAACAGCTTGCCCTCCGGGTTAATGCGATAGATGTGCAAACAGGGCTTGGGGCCCTTGAGGCCAACGCCTGATATGCCTGCACCAAAGTTAATGTAGTCGCCGCTGCGCGGGTGGATCTTGCCGTGGGCACTGAACACCTCGGGACCTTTCAAGGCACCGTCATAGGTAAACTCGCCCTTGGTTTCAAGGGTTGCCGGGTCAAGTGCCCAGGGCTTGCCGCCCTCGTTGAGCGCCAGTAAATGGCCGCCGTGCCATACCGTGTTGGTGTTGGCCGGGTTCGCTGGCGGTTTCAGGAAGTTCTTGCGCAGGCCACCCGGAATTTGAGTGCCAAAGCCGCGGTGTTTCACCGCCTGCGCTTCGGTCTCTTCGATATACTTCGGGGTGCGCACGTAGCGGTTGCGAAAATGTACACCATCGTCTCTAAAAGAGAACGAGCAGAGCATGCCATCGCCATCAAACCAGTGCCCGTATTTGGCCTCGCCAATGCGTTGCCGGCCCGGGCCATTGCGAAAGAATGTACCGCGCAGATCCTGCGGCACCATGCCATCGATATCGTCGATTACATAGGCGTGTTCTTCGTCGAGATTCTCAAGCCCTCCCCGGCAATCCGGTATCTCGTTCGCGCCTTCGCGAAGCATCTGACTCTCGTGAATCTCGTGAATCTCGTGAATCTCGGCCATAAAGCCCTCCTGCGGCGTGGTTAAACCAGTGTATACGCCGCTAATCCGCCTCCAAGGTAGCGCGTCTGACGGGGTCCGGCAAATCACCAAAACCTGTGTCATATTAGGCACAGGGAACACACCATCGGGGACCGATTATGTACGACACACTCATCACCGGCGCCAACATCGTTGACGGCACGGGCAGTGCGCCCTTTACCGGCGACGTTGCCATCAAAGACGGCCAAATCGCAGCCGTCTCGGGACGCGACTCTACCCAGGGCAGCATCGCAGCCGAAGCCAAAGAGGTCATCGATGCCAAGGGCGCCCTGCTAACACCCGGCTGGGTCGATGTGCACACCCACTACGATGGCCAGGTCACCTGGGACGACGAGATCGATCCATCGTTCTCCCACGGCGTCACCACCGTGGTTATGGGCAATTGCGGGGTCGGTTTTGCACCGGTGCCCCCAGGTGGTGAGAAAGAGCTGATTGAATTAATGGAAGGTGTCGAAGATATCCCGGGCACCGCACTCTACGAAGGCATGCCCTGGGGCAGCTGGACCAGCTTTCCGGAATACCTCGATTATCTGGCCACCCGTGAATACTCGCTCGACATCTCTGCGCAGATCGCGCATGGCGCCCTGCGTTACTTTGTGATGGGCGAACGCGGTCTCGCCCACGAACCTGCCACCGCCGAAGACATGGCAAAGATGGCACAGCTCACCGAAGAGGCTGTCGCTGCAGGCGCTGTTGGTTTCTCCACCTCCCGCACCATCGGCCATCGTTCGGTTACCGGCAATGAAGTGCCTGGCACGTTCGCAGAAGAAGAAGAGTTGCTCGCCATCGCCGACGGCATGAAGCGCACTGGCAAGGGCGTGTTTGAACTCATCCCTGCGGCTGCCGCTGGCGACATGCCGCAGCTGGGCGGCGAGAAGCAAACCACTCTCGAAGAGTTCGAGATGATCAAGCGCATCGCAAAGGCCAGTGGTCGGCCAATGACGTTTACCCAAATTCAGGTGCCGGATCATCCTGATGTGTGGCGCGAGGTGCTCGACCGTTCAGCAGCCGCCAACGCCGAAGGCTTAAACGTGCGTCCACAAATCGCATCCCGCCCCATCGGTTTGGTCACGAGCATTGCGACCTACCATATGTTCCAGCAGCGCCCGACCTATTTGAAGCTTGCGCATCTGCCATTAGCTGAGCGCGTGGCGGAGCTGCAAAAACCCGAGATCAAGGCGGCCATCCTCAGCGAAGAAGATGCCCCTGTTACCAGCACCAATCCCATGGCTGGCCTGCACAAGATCTTTGCAGAGGTAGCCGGCGTGCTGCACCCACTCGAAGACCCGGTCGACTACGAGCCCGACCCCGCAACCGCGTTCGCCTCACGCGCACAGGCCAAGGGTCAGGACATTCACGACTACATGTACGACTTTTTGCTGGAAAAGGACGGCAACAGTTTTGCAATACTGCTCGGCGGCAGCTATGTGGAAGGCAATCACAACGCCATTGCCGAAATGCTGGCTCACCCGAGCACCATTACCGGCCTGTCTGACGCGGGCGCGCACGTGAATCTGATTTTTGACGGTGTGGCACCCACCTATCAGCTTATTCACTGGGCCAGGGATCGCAGCCGCGGCGACAAGCTGCCGCTGGAGCTGATTGTGCACAAGCAAACTCTGAACAACGCCGAACTCTACGGCTTTACTGATCGCGGCCAGATTGCCGTAGGCAAGCGTGCGGATTTAAACCTGATCGATCACAACAACCTGCAGCTCGGCAGCATGAAAGTGTTGAGCGATCTGCCCGCGGGCGGCAATCGCATACTGCAGGAAGCCTCCGGTTACATCGGCACCTGGGTGAACGGTGTGCGCACTCGCAAAAACGACACCGATACCGGCGCACGCCCCGGACGGTTACTGAGAAGTTCCTAAGCCCATGACTGCGGTCAATCTGGATAAGCCACTGGACCTCGGCAGTCCGGCGTTTCTGCACAACAAGTTCGCAATACTCGACGAGATTCGTGAACAACGTCCGGTGCACCAGGTAAAGATCTCGGTAATGAGAATGTTTACCGTCGCGCGCTATGACGACTGCGCCAACCTGCTGAAAGACCCCCGCTTTGTGCGCAATCGCAGCACCGCAACAGGCGGCAGTCGATTTCCGATCCCGGTGCCGAAGTCGTTAAAGCCGGTGATCGAAAGCATGATTCAGGAAGATGACCCGAATCACCGGCGCTTGCGCGACCTGGTGCGTCAGGCCTTCCGGCCCCAGGCGATACAGCAGCTTGAGGCCAACATCGACGCCTATTCGCTGGAGCTACTGGATGGACTGCAAAGCAAACGTGAGTTTAACCTGCAAAGCGAATACGCACTGAAAATTCCGGTACGCATGATCGCCGACATGATGGGCGTGTCCCGCGCGGCAATGCCCGAATTCCAGCGGATGTTCAGCGTGCTGAGCGAAGGCTTTAGCCCCTTGCGACTGTTTCGGACGATGTTCTTCGACATGCCGAAGGTGGTTGAATTCACGCGCTCACTTATCGAAGAGAAGCGCCACAATCCGGGTGACGACATTCTCACCGGCCTGTTACAGGCGGAAGACAACGGCGACCGACTGACTGAAAACGAGTTGCTCGCCATGGTGTTCCTGCTGATCATCGCGGGCTACGAAACCACCGTGCATCTCATTACCAACGGTGTGCTTACGCTTATCCAGCACCCCGAGCAACGCGCGCAACTGCAGGACAACCCTGACCTCATCAACACGGCGGTCGAAGAAATTCTGCGCCACCGTGGGCCAATACAGGGCACCAAACCCGTCTACGCTTTGAAAGACGTTACCCTGCACGGTGTGACAATACCCAAGGGCAAACCGGTTATGCCGCTGTTTGGCGCGGCTAATCATGATCCGCGCGTATTTGAGCAGCCGCTCGAATTCGATATCACTCGCACTCCAAACCATCATCTCGGCTTTGGTCACGGCATTCACTTTTGTTTGGGCGCACACCTGGCGCGTGCAGAAGCCCGGCTGGGCATCAACAATTTGCTCAAAGCTTTCCCTGACCTGCGCCTGGCCGTTGACGAGTCTGAGTTGCAAATACAGGCACTACCGGGCTGGCATAGGTACACTGGCTTGCCAGTGACTACTTAAATACTGACTAAATAGATTCAGGGACGACACCATGAAAAAACTCACCATTACACTGTTGGTAGTGGTTGTAATACTGCTCGCCTTACCCGGCTTGCTGGGTAAACTG
>CAZSYU010000037.1:0-34714 GCA_964611345.1 uncultured Pseudomonadales bacterium | reverse complement strand
GTAATGGGGCGACCCGCACCGTGGTCGAGCTCGATGTGCACTTCCAGAGTAGCGTGACCGCGATCGTCGGTTGCCTCTGTCCAGTTGACGCTAGTTGGATTGTGTCGTGGCATGGTGCTCATCGGTTTGGTTAGCGTGCAGTTGCCTGCGCCAGCCAACAGGCAGCACCAAGATTCAGACCGTCGCTGGTCATGTGGGCGCCAAGTTCTGCGCGCGCAGCGGCGATAGCCTGAGCCTGTTGATCGCCTTCCAGTTCAGACAGTGCGCGCGCGAGTGGTCCGATGCGTTGCTGAAAATCGACGGCGTCATCCAGGTTATCAGCGATGTGCAGCGTGGCCGTTACTGGCGAAATGTCGATGTTTTTAAAGCCCGCCTGTTGCAAAATTCCATTCAGGTAATCGTTGTCTGCGAAAGCAAAAGGACCTGGTGCGCGTGGATCGGGTGGGGTTTCGGGTTCAGGCAGAAACGGTTGAACGGCTTTTCCGGCGGTAGCCATCCATGGGTTGCTGCGGGGTGGTTGCCAGCATAGAAAGCACAACCGTCCTCTCTCGTTCAGGCTGCTGTGCAGGTTCTTGAATGCCGCAACGGGGTCTGTGAAGAACATCACACCAAACCGGCTAAACACCAGATCGTGTTCAGCGTTGAAATTCTCGGTGGCGGCGTCGGTCACGCTAAACGTTGCGTTGCCAAGCCCAAGTTTGGTTGCACGGCTGGTGGCACGATCGAGCATGGGTTGTGAAACATCAACACCCCGCACGCTGGCGCCGCTCTGCGCCAGTTGCAGGCTGGTGTCGCCGCAACCACAACCCACATCAATGCAGCGTTCGTTGTTTTTAACGCCAGCGGCCTGAATAAGTGGCGCGGTCAGGGGCGCAAGCATAGCGTCCATGCTTTCCTGGGAATCCACCCAGGTAGCACCGGCATTGCCGTTCCAGTAATCGATTTGTTCTTGATTGCTCATGCGCGTGCTCGCCGTGATTAGCCTGTGGTATGCAAAAACTCGACCCAGTTGCCGTCAGGATCTTCGATCATGGCAATGGTTACGCCGGGGCGAACCTCGGTAACTGGTACTGCCACCTTGTAGCCAGCGGCGTCGCAGCCGGCAACCATGGCGTCGATGTTGCTCACCGAAATGGTGAAGTAGCGGTAGCCCGAGGCGCGGGGGATAGGTGCGGGCGCGGCCTTTTCTGCAGGCGCAGCATCGGGAGCAACAATCTTGATCAGGCTATCGCCACACCACAGCCGATGCATGGTGCCGCCAGCGGGAAAAGGCGTGCTCGGTTCCTCACGAAACCCTAGTGTGTCGCGATAGAAGGCCACCATAGCGTCTGGGTTGCTGGTGACAATGCCAAGATCAATGCCTGACTTGGTGAGGTCTACTTGCGCCAACGGGCTGTCTCCTAGAAGGTTGGTAGATAACGATTTGCTTTACACAATATCCTAGAGGAGAGAAGGAATGAGCGATACCTGTCTTTATAAGGTGAGCAACCGTGTAGCAACCATCACGTTGAACCGGCCCCACAAGTTCAACGCCTTTAATTTGGAGAGTTATCAGGCCACCACCGATACCCTGCGACGGGCCGATGCCGACGCCGACGTGGGGTGCATTGTGCTCACTGGTGCCGGGCGCGGGTTTTGCAGCGGCGACGACGTGGAAGAACTGATGGGTGGTGACGGCCTGACCAGCCTTGCTGGCAAAGACTTTGAGATTCCCGGGCCCACCATGCGCAAGTCGAACACGCCGATAGTGGCCGCAGTGAATGGCGCGGCGGTGGGTTATGGCTTTGAGCTCGCGCTGATGGCCGACATACGCCTCGCCTCCACCAACGCCAAGTTTTCACAGATGTTTATTCGCCGCGGATTAATCGCCGGGGCCGACAGCTTTCGTGCGCTTACCCAGCTCTGTGGACCTGCCGGTGCGGCGGAGCTGTTGTTAACCGGAGATATGATTGATGCGCAAAAAGCCCACGAGCTTGGTGTGGTGCTGCGATTGACTGAGCCTGATGATCTGGTGCCAGAAGCACAGGCGTTGGCGGCGCGTATTGCAGTGAACCCACCTTTGGCCGTGCAGCGCACGCGGCTGGCGTTGCAATATACTCGCTCCGGACGGAATGACGAACTCGAAACCCTTGCGCGGGATGCACTGGCCGAGTTGATGCGCACGAATGATCACAAGGAAAGTGTGGCGGCGTTTCTGGAGAAACGTGAGCCGAATTACTCCGGCAGCTAGGGTTTAGTTGGTTCGCGCTTTGCTGCCGATCACCAGCCAAAGAGGGTCGGCGCCGGCCGGTGAGCGATCGACAAAGGTGATGTCTTTGAAGCCTGCGCGTTGCAAGTACTCCTGCACCAGCGCAACGCGATCTTGGGCCGAGAGTTGATGGAACGCGAGTATAGCCTTGGTGGGAAAGCAGCGGTGCGACATGGCAATGCAAAGCTTGCCACCGGGGCGTAGCACCCGCAGCAACTCCTGCATCACGGCAACGGGTTCAATCAGATACTGCACACTAACCACAATGGTGGCGCGATCGAAGCTGGCGTCAACAAACGGCAGCGTTTGATTGGTGTTCAGGTCTTGCACCACACGGTCGGTCAGGCGTGGGTTGGCGGCTAGCTCTTGTGCATTCATGCCGTGGCCGGTGACACTTTTGTAGGTCGTGTTGGCGGGCAGATGTGAGATCCACGAACTCATCAGGTCGAGCAGGTCGCAATGCTGTGGCAAAAACTCCTCGTAAAACTCGGTGAGGGCGTTGATGGTGGCGTCGTCGATGTGGGTGACTAAGCGCGGCTGTGCGTAAAACAACTCATCGGGTGAGTTGTCCTGGCGCTGAAACAGCGCCGCGGGCAGGTCAGCATCAGTTGGGGAATCACTCATTGCGAAAGCCCTGATCGATTTGTCGCACCTGTTTTAGCAGCAGCCACAATACCAGCGTGGAAATAGCCAGCACGCCGCCACTCACCGACAGCCCAACCTGTATCGAGTAGTGCTCGGCCAGCCAGCTAATAGGTATAACACCCAAAGGCATAAGCCCGTGGGACATCATGTCGATGCTCATTACGCGGCCGCGCATGTCCTGGCTCACTTGCAGTTGCACCAGCGAACGATTCATCGACATGTTCAGCGACGAGATCAGGCCCACGATGCCAATAGATAACATGGCCCAGAACACGGTGGTGGTGTTGCCGAACCAGGCCACGGCCAGGCCCCAGCCAGCGCAGGTTAAAAACATCCAGAAGCCTTTGTTGCGCAGGTTGCCAAGCTTGGCTAAACCTAACGAGCCCACAATGGCCCCCACGCCCATGCCCGCCATGAGTCGCCCGAGGTCATCCGGGCCGCCGCCGAGCACGTCCGTGTTGTAGGCGGGCAGCAGTGTATTGATGGTTAAGCCAAACAAAAACGGCATGATCGATAGCAATATAAGCCCGCCAACGATGGGCGAGTTCAGTACGTAAGTGAGACCTTCGCGAACGTCGGTAATGGCGTTGTGTTTGCGAACTTCGTCAGTCTTGCCAGGGTGCGTGATGAACAGCACGGTGAAGGAGGCAATCAGATATAGCCCGGTTAAGATGAAATAGACAATACCCACGCCGAAGGTTGAGCCGGTGTCACCATCGGCGATAACGGCAATGATGTAGCCGGCAAATGCGGGACCAAGTATGCGTGCGAGGTTCCAGCTGGCACCGTTAAAGGCCATCGCGTTAAACATGAGTTTCTCGCCGACCAGTTGCGGAATGAACGCGGTGCGTGCAGGGATGGACAATGACAGTACGGTGCCGTTTAAGAACCCCATCCAAATGAAGTCCCAGAAGGTGACGTTGCCGGTGATCACAATCACTGCCATAACCAGTGACACAACGGCGTTTAACAGTTGTGCCCACATGATGACTTTCTTTTTGTTGAAGCGGTCGGCCAGTACACCGCCAAGCAATGAGAAACCCACCTGCGGAAACATGAACGCGATGGTGACCCAGCCCAGGTTCATGGCCGAGACGGTCATTTCGTAGACCAGCCAGCCTTGCGCGACCAACTGCATGTTGAGCGCGAAGGCGGCGCACACCATGCCTACCCATAGCAGGGCGTAGTCAGGAACTTTTAGTGAGGCGAACGTCGATTGATCGTGTTCTGCTGCCTGTGGGGCATTCAGCGCAGGCAGCCTATTGCGCGATCAAATAGTTACTGATTTGCGTGTCGTCGGCCCCGAGGTCGGCATAGTTGTCGTTCATTCTGGCTTGAATGAAATCTTTCCAGGTGAAGGCATGGTATTTGGCGTCATCGCCGGCGAGGGCGGGCAGTGGTTCCAACACAGCGTCGGTCTGCGGGTTATAGAAATACGGGGTGCTGTATCTGGGCTGGCCGTGGCGTGGGGTTACCCGGTGAATGGCGGCGCGATAGTTGTCATTGGTCCACACCTGCATGGCATCTCCAAGGTTCACAACGATGGTGCCGGGCACGGGTGGCACGTCTATCCAGCCGTCTTCTAGAGATTCGGTTTGCAGACCGCCCACATTGTCTTGCACCAACAGAGTGAGAATGCCTGGGTCGGTGTGGTGGTGCAGGGCCATGTCGCCGAGTGCGTTTACTGACTCGGCTTCGTCCGCGGTGAGTGGGTCGTTGACGGGGTAGTAGTTAAGGCGGATGTTGCTGTTGCGGTCTTTGCCCTTGGGCAGTTCGGCGGCGACTGAGCTGTCGGCGTTCAGGCTTAAGTAAATGAGCCGCAAGGTACGAGCAGCGAGTTGTCCCGCGTGCTCGGTGAAATCGATGAGGGCGGTTTTAAAACCCGGGTTGTTTTCGGGCCACTGGTTCATGTCGCCCTCGGGGCGAGGCGGCATGAAGTCGAATACTTCTTTTAGGTCGCGCTTGCGCTTGGTGAGTTCGCGATCGTAGTAGCCAAGGGGCTCGTCTTTGCTGCGCAGTAATTTGCGCTTTTCACTGGCAGGTTGGCTGAAGAATTTTTCGGAGGCCAGCCACATGGCATCTATCTGCGGCGCAATGCCGTGATTGGCCAGTAAGAAGAAGCCGTGATCGCGGCAAGCGGCGTCCAGGCGGGCTCGCTCGGCAGGATCTTTTTCAGCAAGTAACAGGTCAATTGTGGGTACTGCGGTCATCGTGGGTCCGGTTTTTCAGCGTCGTTTTGATCTCACTATACGCCTGATGGGGATTGGGGCGGGGCGTTATGGATTGCTGGGTGTCCTCAACCTGCACCAGAAGCCCTCCACCTGAAGCCTGGGTGTCCATAATTCTCCGAATTGGACAAATGGTATCCAATCGAATACCATACATGCTCTGACCAACCCAACCCATTCCATGGAGTTTCCCATGGCCGAATCCGCGGTTCCTTCCCACAACCCTGCTGCAGCAGATGCCCCCGCACCGCGGCGCGAAGTGCCGGCCGCGGAAACCTGCCCACATCGACTGTTACGGGGCGCGCGGTTGGCGGCGGGGCTGAGCCTGCGGGAGTTAGGTGCGCGAGCCGGCACCTCCCACGCCACGCTTAGTGCCTATGAGCAGGGCAACAAGGTGCCGTCGGTGGCGACCTTTTTGCGGGTGTTGCAGGCCTGCGAGTTTGCCGTCGATTTTCAGCTGCGGCCACGAGTGCGCTGGCGCAATGGCTTGGCCCGGGGTGAGGAGCTGGCGGAGGCACTGGAGCTGGCGGAACAGTTTCCCTCACGCTACGAAACCTCGCGGCCGCCGCTTGAGTTTCCTCGCTTTGGCGCACGCTCCAACGAATGACGCTCATCGAGAAGATCATTGCGTTGCATGAGGCGCTGCGAGGTGCCGAGCTGCCGCATGCGTTTGGTGGCGCGTTGGCGCTGGCCTGGTGTACTCAAGCAGCACGCGCCACCATCGACATTGACGTGAATCTGTTTGTGGATGCAAGTGCGGCCGAGTCCGTATGTGCCAGTTTGCCGGCGGGCGTTGAGACTCCGGCCAAGGCCCTCGCACAACTGCAGCGCGATACGCAGGTGCGGTTGTGGTGGCAACACACCCCGGTTGATATTTTTCTGAACAGCACGCCGTTTCATGCGGAGGTCTCTGGCCGGGTGCGTACAGAAACTCTGGGCGGGGTACAGCTGCCGTTTTTGTGCTGTGAAGATCTTGCCGTGTTTAAGGCGTTTTTTAATCGCACCAAAGACTGGGCCGACCTGGAAGAGATGCAAACTGCTGGCACGTTAAATGCCATGGCGGTTGCACAAACCATTGCTCACTATCTGGGCGCTGATGATGAGCGTGTTACGCGCTTGCAGCGGCTGCAAGCAAACCCCCAGCCGCTCGTTGCCAGCGGCCCTGTTAGTGCCTGTGTGTAGCCCGGCGAAAAGTGGCCGTGTTTTGCTTGTGCCCTTCCAAGAACATGACCGTGCCAGTGTAGGGATCTACACCCGGATCGGCGATGGCGAGCGGTGCCGGGGTGCGAAACACGTAGTGACCGTAGTGAACCATGCGGTGCGGGTGACGAGCCGGCTGATTGCGAAAGGTCTCTTCGGCCACCGCCTGCAATTGCAGTCGTGCTTCGCGCTGCGTGTCTATTCGTACGTAGTTGGTAGTAAGCGACGTGACAATGAGCAGAATAGCGGCAACGCCCACTGCGGACGCAGTTTTTGAGCGTAACCAATAGCGCCATTCCTCACGCGCAATTCGCCAGACGGAGCTCATGTCTCGCTTGCCCGTCATAGCCGGTGATGCTCAGCGAACATACGGTGGACTTCGTCGGCGGAGATTCGTTCGTCGCCGCTGGCGGCAAAGTGCCCGACCATCTGTCCTCTTTGCAGCAAACCGATATGGCGTGCTACCCGACATGCACCATACACATCATGGGTTACCATCAACACCGTGGTGCCACGCTTGGCAAGGCCCTCAATAATGGCATTGAATTCGTCGATTGCGACGGGGTCCAGTCCGGAGGTAGGTTCATCCAAAAACAAAATGGGCGCTTCTCGTAGTATCGCGAGTGCAATACCCACTTTTTGCCGCATGCCTTTAGAGTAGGTCTCAAGCCGTCGCTCTCGAGCCTCTGCGTCAAGACCAACCGTATCAAGGGCAGCATCGATAGCGACGCGGCTGTTATAAACCTTGGCAAGTGACAAAAAGTAGTCGAGGTTTTCCCACGCGTTCAGATGAGCGTACAGATTTGCGGCTTCTGGAAGGTACGCGATCTGTTGATGCACGGCTTTCACGTTACTGTGCACGGTTGCACCATTAACCTCAGCAGCTCCATTTATGGGTTTAATAAAACCAAGGAAGGTCAGCAAGGTAGTCGATTTGCCGGCTCCGTTGCCGCCAAGTAGCGCGAATATCTCGCCCTTTGCGACGCTAAAGTTCACACTATTGAGCACTTGTTGGCCGCCACGGTTGACGGTGAGGTTCGTGGCCGACAATACCGTATTCGTAGATGAGGAATTCATAGGTAACTGAGCCAGGGTTGGTTGTGTTTCTCTTTGTGCTTGTAAGCAGAAAACGCTTTCAGAAGAATGACGAGCCCGCGTTTGAACAGAAACACGCTCGGTGATCGGTAAGCGCCGCATCGCAAACAGACCTCGCTCGCGCCAGAAACCACTTAGAACGCGTATGACGCGGTTACGCGCCAGCGCCGGGGTGCGCCAGGCTCAATCCAAACGTCCGCGAACGAGTTGGTATAGAACACCTCATTGAACAGGTTGTCGATGTCTGCCCGAATCGACAGTCCAGCAACGGGTTCGATTTCGCCGAACAGGCGTACGGTGGTGTAGCTTGGTAGCGTGAAATCAAATCCGGTGAAACCCGCGCGCGCATCGGTATACAGCAGCCCGCCACCTACCTGCGCTGGCACGTTCGCTACCTTAAAGCGTTGGCTGATTTGCAAGTTGACCTGATGTTCCGGAGAGTTGATGAGCGGGTCGCCAGCCTCAATTTGCGAGCCGAAGTTTTCATCAAGGAAACTCGACCGGAATTCCGCATCTGTATAGGCATAGGATAACCAAAGGCTAGTTCCGCTGTCGAAGGCAACGTTAGCATCAAACTCGATGCCGCGACTCCGGGCCTCGCCTGCGGAGATTGTGAAGAATCCGACGGCTGTTGCTTCCGGTCGATCATCGTTTACCAGAAAATTGTCTTGATCGACTTCAAACGCAGTCAGTGACAGGCTGCCAGATACGCCCTCGTAAAACTCAGCCAGATCTACCTTCACGCCTATCTCTGCGGACTCGGTCAGGTTTGGCGCAGGCTGTGAGCCTTCCAGAGTTGAACCAGTTTGCTGACGAAACCCTTCGCCGTAAGACGCATAAACGCTCAGCCCTGGGTTGATTCGATACACCGCCCCAAACTGGGGTGACACCCGCGAGTCTGTTGACGTGGCGGTGGTTACCGGTGTTGCTCGCAGGTTAGTTAGATCCTGGGTGAAATCGTCCCAGCGCAGGCCAACACGAATCTGGAAGCGTTCCGAAAGATCGATTTGATCCTGAATATAAAAACCAAATCCATCGAGCTCTTCATCACGATCGGTGTTTGGGCCGGGTATTGGGGTATCGAACTGACCAAACACCGGGTCCAACACATCCAGCAGCAGGAAGTCCTCAGGGTTCAGTGCAGCGATATCGGGGGTGGCTCCCAGGAAGCCACCGCGGAAGCGCTCTATAAACGTTTGGGTTTCGAATTTGTCGTAGTCCCCGCCGATCAACAAGCGATGCCGTACTGAGCCGGTATCAAACTCGCCTGCAATTTCTGCACGTGCGACGAAATACTCTGAATCGAAGTCTCTTGAACGGAAAAATCGCGAGAGCGTTCTGCCATCAACACCCAGGGTTTGCCGACCGAAGAAGTTTGTTTCGGTGGCGTTGCCTTCAAGGGAAGTATCGCGGTAGCCAAGGCCGGCCAACAAGCTCCAATTGTTTGAAAAATTGTGTTGCACCTCTAACTGATGCCCTAGCACCTCAGTTTCAATAGGACCGTCGCCTGGTTCGCCGGTAAAGGTACGACGGGGCGTAAAGCCAAATTCCGGCGTAAAGGCCACGCCGCGATCAAACGGAATCTCTTGATCGGTGTATTCCAGTTCGTAGGTCAGGCTGGTGTCTTCAGAAACGTCCCAGGTGATCGACGGATAGAATCCAAAGCGCTGCGTTTCAACCGTTTCGCGAAAGCTCTCGGCGTCCTCAAAAAATCCCACCAGACGCACGCCAACGTTTTCGTTACCGCCCAATACAGTTTGCACATCACCTTCGACGCGTCGCTGTTCCCAGCGTCCCGCCGTCAAGCGTATCTCGCCTCTGGTTTCGAACTCGGGTCGCTTGGTAACTACGTTAATGGTGCCGCCAGGCTCACCTCGGCCGAACAGTGCAGAGCGGGGCCCCTTGAGCACCTCGACGGACTCTATGCCGACAACATCGCGCGGGCCGCCAAACCCACGGCCCGCATTAAAACCATTGACCAGAAAACCGCTAGGCAGGTTGATGTCACCAGAGAAGCCGCGCACTGAAAAGGCGTTCCATAGGCCGCCAAAGTTGTTTTGTCGGGCAACAGACGCCGACAGGTCGAGTGCGTCGTTTAGACTCAGCACGCCTACCTCACGCAGCAGGTCTTCGCTAATCAACTGTGTCGCCGTTGGGTTTTCAAGGTCTTCGAAGTTGCCTTGATAGGCGCGTCGTTTGCCGATAACAAACACTTCTTCAAGGGTGCTCTCGTCGGCGGCGGGGGTTGCTGCGGTGACTGGTAGTGTTTGCGCAGGCGCAACAGCGACTACCAATGCAAGCGCCGCGGCTCGCGATAGTGATAAGTTCATCTTTGAGTCTCAATCTAAATTTCTAAAGGAAAACGCCCGCAGTCGTGCGTACACGACCGCGTCAAGCGCAAAAAACAAGCTAATGCGGGTTCGTTAGATTGAGAGTGGAGGGCCGATGGCAGGGGGTAGAGCGACATTGTTGGCTGACTCAGGCGCATTGGGTACAACAGCGACAGCATCGCTAAGGAGAAGTTTGGTGACAAGAAGACAACCGTTAGATGCTACTATCGTCTGATCGTCAAAAAGCAGCGCCACACAGGTGTGGCCATCGTGCTCGTGTGGCTCATGGCCAAATTCGAGGGCATGGTCAGACGCCATGAGCTGGCTGGCAAGGAACAGGAACGTCCCCAGCTTTAGTGTCCAGCTATATTTTCTCGTCGTGCTCATCTGATGAATTCTGCACGAATTCTAATGAGATGCCACGCGTTTTCTTGGTTATCTATCGTGGTCCATAATTATCTAGCGCTTAGTGCGAGTCTGCGTTTTATTTCGCACCCTGCAGCGGCACGCCGGCGACTGTAATGCGGTGCATGTAGCGTCGCTGCCCCTGATAGTCGTTAATCGCGTTATGCCAGGTCGCACGATTGTCCCACATGGCAAGCGACCCTGCTTCCCAACTAAAGCGTGTCGCAAAGCGGGGATGAGAGGCGTGTTTGTACAAAAACCCTAACAGTGCCGCCGACTCTTCGGCGCTCCAGCCCACAATGTTGAGCGTAAAGCCGGGGTTAACGTACAGGCACTTGCGCCCCGAGTCTGGGTGGCGAATGACCACAGGGTGTTCAACGTCTTGTGTGGCAAGCTCGGGGTTACCAATGCGTTCGCCGTTGGCAACGGCAGCAGCGCCCGCAATGCCGAACACATGCCGGGATGAATGCTGGGCCGTTAAACCTTGCAGCATCGCTTGAAAGTCGGGCGACAGCGCATCAAACGCGGCGGCCATGCTGGCGAAGAGTGTGTCGCCGCCGCTACTTGGAACCTCATGGGCATAAAGAATAGAACCCATGGCCGGGTCTTCATCGTAGGAATGATCCGTGTGCCAGTCGCCGCCAATGTTTATGAGCTGATCGGGTTCTTTCAGCACCTGGGCGATTTGCGGGTGCCCCTCAACCGGGGTGAAAAATCGATTCACGTTAATTTCGCCCCAGCGCTCGGCAAAGGCGATGTGATCTTCAGGCGTAAGCTTCTGATCGCGAAAGAAGATCACCCCATGGTCAAAGAATGTTTGCCGGATGGTGTCGAACTCAGCATCGCTCAGGTTTGCGAGGTTTACCCCATGAATCTCGGCGCCCACAGCAGTGCTGGTGCGGTGTATCGAAAGTGCTGTCATTGTTTGGCCTCGAACTATATGGCTAATATACCGTGACTCGTCGTGACAACACGAATGATGCATAGGAGAGAGCGCGTGACAGAATTCATACGAACCCCCGATATCAATTTTGCCGACTTAACAGACTTTCAGTTCGAGCCGCACTACCACCTGTGGCACGACCTGCGCATGCACTACATCGACGAAGGTTCACGTGATGCACCCGTGGTTCTCATGACCCACGGCATGCCCACCTGGAGCTATCTGTACCGCGACATCATTCCGCGCATGCTGGACGCGGGTTACCGCTGTATAGCACCAGACCACATGGGCTTTGGTCGCTCGGACAAGCCCACCGACCCACACTGGTTCACCATTGCCCGACACACCGAAATCTTGACCTCGCTCATTGTGGCGCTTGATCTCAATAACATCACCCTCATGTGCCAGGACTGGGGCGGTCCTACTGGTCTTGCGCAAGCCGCCATGATGCCGGAGCGATTTGAGCGCTTAACCATTATGAACACCTGGCTGCATCACGACGACTTTGTGTACAGCGATGCGATTCGTAGCTGGAACAAGAACTGGCACGAAGGCGGCATGTTCCACAAAGAGAAACCAGACCTTGGGTTGTTGCTGGTGCGCAGTGCCGGCTTGATTGATCAAAAACAAATGATTGCAGGTTTTGTGGGCGGTGAAGCACCACAACTGGAAGGCGATGCGGCGCGCATTTATAAAGGCTTCGCGGCACCGTACGCTGGCCTGGCCGACGGTGCCTACAACGGTGCGCGCCGGTTCCCGTTATCGATTTGTTTTGATAATTACGACGGCGGCAATGGTGCGGCGCAAACCAGCCATTATCGTGCGCTGCTTAACTGGCAAAAGCACGTGCATTTTATCTGGGGCTGTGCGGACGATGTGTTCACCCAGGAGTGGGGCGAAACCTGGGCCAAGCAAATGGGCAACGCAAGCTTTGACGGCATTAAAGACGCCGGACATTTTTTGCAGAACTCGCACGGTGCAGAGGTCGCGGAGATTTTACTGCGGCGGATTAGGAGCGCGTAACCTACCGCTGCACCGCCACGCTGGTGCGTCCCCTTACTCCCTCGCTGTCATCCAGAAATTCAAGCGCAATTCGATTGCTGCCAGGATCAAACGGAATGTCGTTATCGCTGCGGGCAAATACTGAGAACGTGGGTGTGGCGTCCGGCGCGATCTCGAGCGAGACTTGAGGGGCTGCCGGGCTCAGGCAATCACCTGTGATTGGGTTGGTTTCACACACCAGTACATCGCTAAGCGTAGCGCCGCTGATGTTAGGTCGCACAATAATACTGCTGTTTGCGCCCAGGTTTATCGATGCCACCGCAAAGGCGCCAAAGCTGCCATCGCTGGGTAGGGTAACGGTGCCGTCATCACTTGATGTGGCTGCCAGTGCAATGACATCAGCGCTGGGTATTTCGGTAACCGAGAACGCGAGCGTGTTGATGCCCGGCAAATCGTCGGTTACACCACCCGATTCGCAGTAGGCCTGCAGAGGCAGTTCTTGAGCCGGGGTAACGTCGCTTGGCGAAATGCTGACAACAAATGATCTGGGTAAGCCGGCACTGAGATCTACGGCATCGTTAGTTGCACCAATTATCTCGTTGCTGAGCGGGTCGGTTTCTGCATATGTCATGGTTGCACCCAGGGCGGTGCCGAGTCGTAGTCGGCAGCCGGTGAGATCGGTAGAGGCGATGATGGTGACAAAGACAGAAAATGGGGAAGCAACCGTTGCCGTTCTACTGCTGGGTAACACGCTTGAAAACAGAGGTGATTGTGTAGTGTCGGCGCTGCGGCGATGGCGATAGACATCTCTTAGCCTATTCGTGTCTGCGTCCAGGTTGTTGGATTCAGAAGTGAAGGCGATGGTTAGGCCGTTGCCGCTTATCGCGCCTCCGCTACTGCGGTCGTTTGCAGGTGTGCCATCGGTTGCAATGCTCACGAGTTCTGTTGTGCCTGTGCGTCTATCGCGTAAATACACTTGCTCTCGGTCGCCGTCTGCTGCGGGGTGAACATTGATTGCATCGGTTGTGAACACTACCGCCTCACCGTCGGCGCTAAGAGAACCACCAAATGCAGCGGTGGATGCAGTTTCGCCCGCACTACTTTTGCTGATGAGTTCGATGTCATTGGTGGTGACGTCGATCAGAAAAACGTCGAGAAACAGGTCGCTGTCTGCCGGGGTAAGGTTAGTTGCCGTCGTGAGAACACTAACACTTCGGCCATCTTGGGAAATTTCCGGTCGGAATATGTCTGAGTTGGCCGCTTCTCCCTGCCGGTTTTGAGTTAAGGCTCGCACGGCCCCGGTGTTTGCATCGAACAGATAGGCTTGTCGAAAGGACGCGATCGGGCCGCCGATGTTTGTGGCCTGGGAAGTGAAGGCAACAAATCGGCCGCTGCCATCAATACTGATACTAACGGCATTCTGATCAGCAAACCCGCCATCAGTGGCTCTGTCGACGTGTTGAATCTCGCCCGTCAGCAGGTTCTTTAAATACAGTGGTTCGGCTGCAGGCGGGAGTGGGTCGGTGCCAACCAGGTTTTCTGCAGAAGTAAACAGCAGGAACTGCCCGTTACCGCTTAAATCACCTGTGGCACTTCCTGTTGCTAACTCGTCGCCATTACTGTTCGTGCTAACGCGTTGGATGTCACCTGTTGTGCTGTTCAACAGAAACAAGTCGATGCTGCTGTTTGTGTCGTTGGGCACCAGATCACCGATGCTGGAGCTTATCAGGTAGAGGCTGCCATCAGCATTTGCAGCTTCCAAATCGGTTTGTGCGCCTTCACGGCCGCTAAAGAGGAGCTCAACGCTGTCGGACTGCTCAGTATAGAGATAAATGTCTTCAACGTTGTCGTTGCTGCCATCGCTCACGAGATTGGTGGCAAATGATTCAAAGACAATGTGGCTCCCGTCGGACGGAAGTGGGAGTAGCGAGTTGGTCGTTGATTCACTGTTGCCTGAGCGCGGCTGATGTGGGTTGGCTTGTATAGTGGTCGCCGTATTCGTAGTGCGATTGAGCAAGTCAAACGTATTCAGGATAGGTCCAACAAATGTGGTCCGTGAAGTGCTTAGAACAAGGTGTGTGCCGGTCCGATTTAGATTGCCGTTGTTGTAGGACCGGTTGTCGCTGGTGCGTTGCAATTGCAAGACACCGCTCTGCGTGTCAGCCAGAAAGAAATCTAGCTCGTCGACGTTCTTCCCTGGTACCAGGTTGCGAGCCGTGCTGGAGAAAAGAACTTCACTAGCGTCGGCTGTAACTGATTGAGGTACGAGAAAACCGTTTGAAGGTTCTCCGGATTCTGTTTGGGAGACGAGCTGCAGGGTATCGTTGGTGAGATTTTTAAGGTACAGCTGTCTACCTGTGACGCCGGCGATAAGATCAGTGGCTTCGCTACGAAACGCAACGTGCAGCCCGTTACCAGAAATCAATGGCGAATCGCTTGGGGAATCGCCTGCGACGTTGGTTGCAGATGTGCTGACAATCGATATCTCGTTGGTCGTTAGATTGGCCAGGTACACTTGTTGCTCCGAATTGACCTGCTCGGGGATCAAATTTGTGGATTGCGAATCGAAGGCAATGCGGGTGCCATCATCGCTGATGCTGGCGTTGTCGGAGTTTTCATCAGCGCCAACTCCTGCGCTCGTTTTACTGACTAGTGAGGTGGTGTTGGCCGCGCGGTTGTATACATAGACGTTGATTAGTGCATTTAGGTTATCGGCAACCAGGTTGGTTGCGAACGAAGTGAATGCTATGGTGCTACCGTCGCCGCTGATTACTGGATTGCGGGAATCGTTGTTGCCAAAGGCGCCTGTGTTGCTACTGCTAACCAGCGTCAGAGTGCCTGTGGCCATGTTGCGCAGATAAACTTGGTCAACGTTGGAGTCAAGAGGCAATAGATTATTAGCGGCACTTAAAAAGACAATCCACTGGCCATCTGCGCTAACGCTCGGCTGTGTAGCGCCGCCAATAGCGAGTTCGCCGGCTGCGTTGGCGCTTACCGCTTCGACGGTGTCCGTGAGTGCATCGTGGCGGTACACCTGATAAATGCGATCATCGTTTTCGGTAATGTTGTCTGTGAGGTTGTTCGCGCTCGATATGAAGACTGTGTAACGCCCGTCGTCGCTCGAGGCCGAGCTCGCGCGGCTGTCTGGACGCAGTTCACCGTTGGGTTCGCGAGAAATCACTCCGCCCCCGTCGGCAACACTCACCAGGCGGGTGTCTGCCGCTACGGCTGGGCTCGTGAACAGGCCGCCAAGGGCACCGGTAATAATGGCGCAATGAAGGCAGTTAAGAAGGAAGGTGGTGACCCGGGCTATTAGGGCCACTGGCTGCACAGCAATATCCAATTCGCGTACCTCTCTCCATGTCCTAAATTGTCCCCGTTACCGCAGCCGCGATTGGTTGAACGCGGCCGCGACGGTTAGAACCAATGTATAGGAGGCGCGCTATGATGCTTGTGAGCAAAATGTAAACCGCCAGCCTTTTTACATCCTGGACCGGCTGTTTTTATATCGAGTCGATTTATTACACCCGCTCGATAATGGTGCCGGTACCCAGCCCGCCGCCACAACACATCGCAATCAAGCCGTACTTGCCATTCGTACGCTCAAGCTCGTGCAGGGCGGTGGTAATCAACCGTGCACCGGTCGAACCGGTGGGGTGGCCCAGCGCAATGGCGCCGCCATTGGGATTCACCTTCTCAACGGGCGCACCTACAGCCTTCTGCCAGGCAAGCACAACCGATGCGAACGCTTCGTTCACTTCAAAGGTGTCGATGTCGTCGATGGTTAAGCCGGTGTCACCGAGCACCTTTTCGGTCGCGGGAATAGGCCCTTTCAACATGGTGACAGGGTCACAACCCACAAGTGTTGTGGAACTGATTTTTGCGCGTGGCGTTAAGCCGTATTTTTCAACAGCCGATGCACTGGCAAGCAACACAGCCGCGGCACCATCAGACACCTGCGAGCTGGAACCTGCTGTGTGAATCTCTTGCCCGGGCACGGCCTTCAAGCCGCCGAGGGATTCCATGTCGGTGGCGCGCAAACCTTCGTCTTTGCTGACGGTGTGTTTTTTGCCGGTGGGCTTGAATTCTTCATCAAGCACAGGCGCTTCAATAGGCACCACTTCGCGATCAAACCGGCCTTCTTCCCACGCGCGAATGGCTTTTTCCTGGCTGTTCAACCCAAAGGCGTCGGTGTCTTGCCGCGTGATCTGAAACTCTTCAGCAATCATGGCCGCGCCCTGAAACTGGCTGGTGGGTTCGTAGTGCTCGAAATAGCTTTCGCCCATGGGGGGACCACCGGCCATGTTGGAGCCAAGTGGGATCACCGACATCATTTCAATGCCGCAGGCCATCACAACCTCTTCCATGCCCGAGGCCACCATGGCCGCACCCAACGAGGTTGCTTGTTGGCTTGAACCGCACTGAGAATCAATGGTGGTGGCGGCGACTTCTTCGGGGAAGCCCTGGGACAGCCAGGCCACGCGGGCCACGTTGAATGACTGTTGATTGATTTGCGATACACAACCGCCAATCACCTGGCCCACGTTTTGTGGTTTCACGCCCGCGCGGTCGAGAACGCCTTTCTGTACAGCACCCAACAGATCTGCGGGCATCATGCCGGCAAGGCCCTTGCCGCGCTTGCCAATGGGGCTGCGCGCAGCGCCAACAATAAATACGTCTTCCATAGGTCTCTCCTACTATTTAACTCTCTGGGTCAGGTTAACGAATAAACCCCTTGGCCTAAACCCGCCATACCTCTAACCCCCCAATTTCTGGTAAATTTGAGTATATAAATAGAAAGACCCACTGGAAGGATGCGCCCCATGGCCGAAGCAGTTGATTACAAATACATTGGTACCCGTCCCGTGCGCCCCGACGGCGTGGATAAGGTCACCGGCCGGGCCCAGTACGGCGCCGATCCCATACTGCCCGGCATGATTCATGGGCGCATTTTGCGCAGCCCTTACGCCCACGCCAAAATCAAAAGCGTGAACCTCAGCCGGGCGCTGGATATGCCGGGTGTGTTTGCCGCCGTAAGCGGCGCCGATTTTCCGGGCGGCATTGGCGATGAAGCCATTGGCGGTGAAAGCGGTGGTTCCATGACTGACCTTGCCAAAAATGTCATGGCCCGCGACAAGGTGGTGTACCACGGCCAGGCGGTTGCTGCGGTCGCAGCACAAAGTCCACAACTTGCGTTGCAAGCACTAAAGCTCATCGAAGTGGAATACGAAGAGTTGCCGGTGGTGCTGGATGTGCGCGATGCGATGAAAGACGACGCCCCGTTGCTAGACCCCACCTGTAAGACCGCAGGTGTCAAGCCCGAACCCGAAAAAGCGAGCAACGTGGTGAGTGTCACCACCTTTAACCGCGGCAACATAGAGGAAGGCTTCGAGCAAGCCGATCTGGTGCTTGAGCGTGAGTACATTGTGCCCATGGCGCACCAGGGTTACATCGAGCCGCACGGTTGTGTGGCCCAAGCCAACGAGGGTGGCGCTGCAACGGTGTGGTGTTCTACTCAGGGTCACTTCGAGTTTCGGGCGGCTACCAGCAAATTGCTGGGCATGAACATGGCCGACCTCAAGTTTATTGCCACAGAAATTGGCGGCGGTTTTGGCGGTAAAACCGTGGTGTACCTCGAGCCCGTGGCACTGCTGCTCTCACAAAAATCCGGCAAGCCGGTAAAAATGCAGATGTCTCGCGAAGAAGTGTTTCGCGCCACGGGTCCAACCTCGGGCACCTACGGCACCGCAAAGATTGGCCTGAAAAAAGACGGCACCATTACGGCTGCAAAAATCTGGATGGCGTTTGAAGCCGGCGGTTTTGCAGGCGCGCCCACCGGGCCTGCCGGTATGGCCGTGTTCTCGCCGTACACCATTGAAAATTTCAAGGTAGAAACGCTGGATGTGTTGGTAAATAAGCCAAAGGTGGCGGCGTATCGCGCACCGGGTGCGCCACAGAGCATGCACGCGTTTGAGTCTATTCTGGATGAGGCTGCCACCGAACTCGGCATCGATCCCATCGACCTTCGGTTGCACAACGCGGCAAGCGAAGGCACGCAAACGCCTTACGGACCCAAGTTTCCAAAGATTGGCTTCGTTGAGTGTTTGCAGGCGGCGAAGAACCATCCTGCGTACAAGGCACCGGTACCCAAAGGCGCAGGCCGCGGCGTTTCTGCCGGGTTCTGGTTTAACGTGGGCATGCAATCGAGCGCCGAAGTGCATTTGGCCGAGAACGGCACAGTCACAGTTGTCGAAGGCAACCCGGACATTGGTGGCTCACGCGCCTCCATGTGTTTGATGGCGGCAGAGACGCTGGGTGTGCAGTACGACAGCATTCGCGCCATTGTGGGCGACACCCAAAGCACCGGCTTTTCCAACGTTACCGGCGGCAGCCGCACCACCTTTGCCACGGGTATGGCGGTTGTGCAGGCCTGCGAAGATGTCATCACACAGTGCAAAGCCCGCGCCGCAGCCACCTGGGGTGTGGACGACGATCAGGTGGAATGGGAAGACGGCCACTGTACGCCCAAGGCAGGTGTTAACGCAGATGTTAAGCCGTTAAGCCTTGCCGACATTGCCGCTGCTGCTGCCAAAACCGGCGGGCCCATCTCTGGCCGAGCCTCGCTTAATGCGCAGGGCGCAGGCGCAAGTTTCTCGGTGAACTTCACCGACGTCGCAGTAGATTCGGACACGGGGCATGTTGAAGTACTGAACTTCACCGCCATTCAAGACGCCGGCAAGGCGATTCATCCGGCGTACGTTGAAGGACAGATGCAGGGTGGTGCTGCACAGGGCATTGGCTGGGCGCTGAACGAGGAATACATTTTTGATGACAAGGGCGTTATGCAAAACGCCGGCTTCCTCGACTATCGCATTCCGGTGGCGAGCGATCTGCCCATGATTGATTGTCAGATTATTGAAGTGCCAAACCCGTCGCACCCTTACGGTGTGCGCGGTGTGGGTGAAACGCCCATCGTTGCACCATTGGCGGCCATTGGTAACGCGGTGGCGCACGCCACGGGTGTGCGCATTAACGAACTGCCGTTGTCGCCGCCACGCATCGTTGCGGCGGTGGATGCGGCGGCAGATGCGGCAAACAAGGCGTAACGCGAAACTCTGCTTTCTTAACTCTCGACGAGGCTCTAGAACCCATTGGCGCAGGTCACCTTTCCAGATTCGCTGTTGATCCTTTCGGATAATACACGCGAGGTAGAGGTGGCGGCCGCCAACTACCGCGAACTTGTTTTGGCGCTGGATAAGCGCTTCGCCGGTATGGGGGAAGCGCTTGAGTCGATGGCGGTTGCGATTGACGGGCAAATCTACCAGGACGCCTTTTTAGAACCGCTGCAGCCGAACGCGGAAGTGTTTTTTATGCAGCGCATAGAAGGGGGCTAACCGCCCATGAACAACCAGCTTCTGCGCTCCAGCACCGTTGGCTTGCTGATTGTGTTGGCGGGTTTTCTCATCGCTTACCAATTTGTTAAGCCAGCACCACCCAGCCACATTGTGCTTGCCACGGGTGGCCCTAATGGCGCGTATCACGCCTTTGGTGTGGCTCTTAATGAAAAACTCGCAGAACAAGGCATAGAGCTTGAGCTTCGCAACACCGCAGGCAGTGTGGAAAACGCGGCCCTTCTGGCTGCGGGTGATGTCGACATTGCACTGATGCAGGGTGGCACCAAGCTGCCCACCACAATAGTAGACGGTGAACCCCTGGGGGATGCGTTACGTGGTCTTGCCAGTTTGTACTTTGAGCCGCTGTGGGTGTTTGTTAGAACCAGCGACCAGAGTGACGCCGAAGAACTGTTACGTATGCATCAGCTCAAAGACTTGCGGGTCAATCGCGGTGCACAAGGCAGCGGCACGCGCGCGCTGGTGGATGAATTGCTGGCACTGAATGACATGGACGGCGTGGGGTTTACAGAGCTAAACACGGCGGATGCCTCAACGGCCCTACTTAACAATGAACTCGATGTGATGTTTGTGGTGGGTGGCGCTGAGTCGCCAGAGGTGAAAGCGTTGCTGCACGCTGAAGGCGTGCAGTTGATGAATCTGGAACGGTCAGAGGCGTATCACTTACAGCATCGTTATTTGTCGCCGTTGTTGTTGCCAGCTGGGGCGATTGATCTGGCGGAGAACCGTCCGGTTGTAGATGTTGAATTGCTTGGTGTGACTGCAATGTTAACCGCCCGCGATGATTTGCATCCGGCGTTGGTGGATTTGGTGTTGTTGATGGTGCCCTCGATAGTGGGCGGGGATGGGTTGTTTCAGGAAGCGGGGGATTTCCCGACAGAGAAGTTCTTGTCGTTACCGGTGGAAGAAGAAGCGGAACGCTTTCATGCGCGTGGTCCATCCTTTTTGCAGCGCTATTTGCCGTTTTGGGCTGCCACGCTGATTGATCGATTGATTGTGATGCTGGTGCCGCTCATAGCGGTGGTATTGCCATTGATGCGGTTGTTTCCGCCGGTGTATCGCTGGCGTGTGCGGTCGAGAATTTATAAGTGGTATGCGGATCTTAAGGATATTGAGGCGAGGCTTGATGCTGGTGAGGATGGCAGAGAGTTGGCAGCCGAGGCGCAAAGGCTTGAGGATGAAGTGAAGCAGGTGGATACACCGTTGAGCTATGCGGATGAGCTGTACCATTTGCGAGGGCATATTGAGTTGGTGCAGGCGCGGATTGCGGGGTAGGGAAGAGCTGATTTGGCTCGCGAGCTTTGCGGCTGAGATTTGTATATGTGTAGTTAGGTGGTTCCGAAAGGTTGACTCGGTTTTGAATGTCCGTAATCGACCCAAAATGGCCCTTCGCAGCTGCTATTCTGGTCGGGCTCTCAGCTCCGAGAAAAATGCGATTGGTATTGAGTGCCTAGAAGAGAAAAGGTCGGATCCATTAAACGGGTAACAAGTCACTGTTTTCAGCTACCCTCAGGCATATTTTGCGATTAATCGTTGAACTAGACATACCGACTATGATGATCCATGTTTAGGAGGGCGGAAACTGACCCGGAATGGACCTCATAATTCGGACGAGAATTGCATTCCACTCGGAACCAAGAGGTTTCCGGGCTCCCAAGAACGGATCGCAGAATCTAGGGTGTAGCAAGAATCACTAGGCCGAACGGCGCCATCGAACAACGGCCAGTGATTCTTGGAATTCAGCTATCAGCCCAACCTCGTTCAAGATATCGGTCGAAAGAAGCGGATTCACCATGCAATCCTCATCTACCAGCCACTAAATGGGTGAGTAGTCACTGTTTTCACCTGTCCTTAGGCATAGTTTAAGGTTCATCACTAAACTGAGCATACTGGCTATGACAATCGAAGGTATGAGACGCGGTAACTGGGAATTCATGAGCCACCGTTCTCTATTTTTCTTGTTGGTTAGTCTCGCTATTTTCGGATGCTCCGAAACGAACGGTAGAGCAGCAAGGATTGATATCAGCTTAGCTCAACCTATTCCTATAGATGCAGCGATGCTGCGTTTTGAAGAACTAGTTAGCCACTTCGATTGTGAACCCTGGGGAAGTCCTAAACTACAAGCAGCATTGGGGGCTGCCCAATGGGACTGCAATCCAGTTCATCCCGAAAAGAGTGGGGGGTTTAGTATTCGCTTCGGGCCTTTCAAAAGATCAGCCTCTTGAAGGTACGGCGGCCTCCGGCTACTCCATTGATCTCGGTGGCTATACGCTAACGGGTAACTCAAATGGTGTGGAAGCCAGCTTGCTCAATTTCATCGAAAGTGGCGCAGAGCCCTGCACCGACGCCAACTGCTGGTTTAACTTTGACAGACTAACCTTTGCAACCGGCTCGGCAGAACTCGACCTTGCAGCGTCGACTGCTCAGCTCGAGAACATCGCACAGATCATGAAAGCACATGATGGCATTCAACTAAAGATTGCTGGCTATACCGACAACACCGGTTCAGAAGAGTTGAACATGGCGCTGTCGCAAGAGCGTGCTGAGTCTGTGATTGCCGCCGTGGTTAGCCGAGGTATTGGGGCTGATCGCTTGGAGGCTGAAGGCTACGGCTCGCAGTTTCCAATAGCCTCCAACGATACAGTGGAAGGTCGGGCGCAGAATCGTCGCATTGCCGTTCGGGTTAGGTCGCGCTAAGGCAAACCGCAGACAACTGATCGAGGAGAACAGGGAGACCACCTTCGTTCTCCTCGATGACTTCCTGCCAAAAGCGGTCTTCGCAAATGGCCAGCACTAACTCGAGGCGTGATCAACTAGCTATTTTTTGCGCGCCGCGCTAACCACCGACGAGTCAATGCCATTGTATTCATGAGCCTCGCCTTAGAGAAAGGTGATATAGGGCAGGAGCCCTTGCGCAAATTCAAATAATCGCTGGAACACGGGCAAGCCTGCGATGCTTGCAACAACGAACCCCAGCAACAATAGGGTGCCATAGCGCGCATTGTTGACCAGATAGGGAGCGCGTAGATTCGCTGGCAATAGCGTAGCCACAATATGATGACCATCCAGTGGACCGATAGGCATGAGGTTGAATAACATCAGCAACAGATTGATCTGGGCGAGTATTCCGAAAAACAATTCCATTCCGGGGGTCGCCTGCCCGGATTGATTCAACCAGATCAGCACATTCCAGCTTACGATTGCCAAAAGCAGATTCATGAACGGACCTGCCGCCGAAACATACAGATTCGACCAGCGAGACTTCATCCGCGACAAGTCGACGGGCACAGGTCGCGCAAAACCAAACCCCACTAACACAACCATTAGTAAACCCAGCGGATCGATATGAGCGCTCGGATTAATTGTCAGGCGGCCTTGTTCTGCCGCCGTATCGTCTCCCTGCCATTTAGCAGCCGCGGCGTGGCCGAACTCATGGGAGGAGAGCGACAGCACCAGCGCTATGATCAATAGGGTGAAAACCGCCCATTGGCCTTGATACAACAGAGGAAGCATGTGCTCATCATAGCTTAGTTCACTAGCCAGGGTTGTCCGCTTCAGAAAACGGCGCTAGGTTAAACTACAACCTACCCTCAGTCTGATCTTGCAGCAGGACTTTCCGGTCATCAGCTACCGATAACTCCCCCGTCTTTGCGCCGCACGACGAGCGTGCAGTCGCGCGGTACGGTCTTGCCGTCATCCGGCGCCGGAAAGCTGGTAATCTCTGGGTTGCCATTGCCCGGATGTTGTACGTTGACGAACAGCGTTTTGCGATCGGGTGTGGTCGTAAGGCCCGTTATCTCGCAGCCGTTAACGCCTACCAACAACCTGGAAAGCTGGCCTGTGGTGGTGTCTGCGACCATCAGTTGGTTTGGTGCATCTGCGAGCTGTGGGCCGTCTGTGCAAATCAGCAAGCGCCCCTCGGGATCGGCCCACAGCCCATCGGGGCTACCTAGACTTTCTTCGGTTTCATACACGTCATCGCACACAAGGAAATGATCCCAGGTAAATGATTTGGCATCTTGCTCACCATTTTCTCGCCAGCGCAGGATTTGTCCGTAGGGATTGGGAGCTTTTGGATTGGCGGCATCGGTTGCGGTGCGGCGGGTATTGTTTGTCAGCGTGCAATAGACCTCTCCGCCTGGTCCTACCGTCACCCACTCAGGTCGGTCCATCTGCGTGGCGCCTATCAGGGTTGCCGCCATCCGGCAATGAACAAGCAGGTCGGCTTGATCGTCGAAGTGCTCTGCCAACTTGGGGTGGTCTATTGTAAGCGGCAACCATTCTCCGCTGCCATCGTCATTGAATCTTGCGGTATAGAGAATCCCTTCATCCAGGGGGCTAACACCTTCATCGATCATGCTGCGCCAGCTGGCCCTTGAGATATATTTGTATATGAATTCGAATTGTTGATCGTCTCCCATATACACCACGGCTCGGCCGTCGGCAGATTCCGTCACGGTAGCACCTTCGTGCTTGAACCGGCCGAGGGCGGAGCGTTTGCTGGGTTTTGAGTTGGGGGCTTTGGGATCAATTTCTACAACCCAGCCAAAACGGTTGTGCTCGTTGACGTACGACTCGTTTGCCAGATCGAATCGCGAATCAAACTGGTGCCAGTCGTAATAGCTGCCTTGTGGGTGCAATCCATAACGTTCTTGCGCCGGGGTGGGCTGAAGTTCGGTGACACTGCCGAAATAGAAGTTAAAATTCTCTTCGCAGGTTAGGTAGGTTCCCCATGGGGTGCGGCCGTTGGAGCAATTGTTCAGTGTGCCGGTGACAGGATTGTTCGCCGGGTTACTGACCAGTGCATGATCCTGCAGCGGCCCTGTCATGCGCATGTCGGTGTTTACATGGATTCGTCGCGCGTAGGTTGAATTGGGAACGACTTCCCACTCACCTTTGCGTTCACGTATCTCTATCACAGAGACACCGTGGGCGTGTTGAGACGTGCGCACCTGTTCCAGCGTCGTTGGGGCCCGAACGCCCAACACATGTGGATTGCTTCCATACTCGTGGTTTAAGGCCAATAGTCCGTGCGACCCATCTTCAGTTAAGGAGAAATAGGCCATACCGTCGTGACCTATCCCAATTTGTTGGGCTTGGGCCTGGGCCGTTGGTGGCCAGTCCCAGCCCGGCGCATCGGCCGTGAGTGGGTCGCCCCAGGGAAGGAAGGTTTGAAAGCTGTACTCATCCGCAATGGCTACGCTCTTGCCGTTGGCGCTTCCGCGTTGTAATGGTTTGAACCCGACCAGCTGAGATTGGCGAGTTGCCCGGCCTGGGCTGGCGGATTCTCTTGTGGTTGTGCAGCCCGCCAGATAGGCAACAGCGGTACTAAGGGAGCCTTTTAGAACCCGGCGTCTGGTTAGGGGAGTGCTCATTTGGGTATCTCCTGTTGCTACTTTTTGTCCGATCTCGGTTCTCGATCAGGTTTTAATTGGCATATTTGCACAAATAAGCAAATATTAACTATGCTTGAGTCCAAACCCCTTGTTGAAGATCAGCAGGCGTTGGCGGAATTGCTGCGTGCGCTGGGCGAATTCAATCGCCTCTCGTTGGTGTACGAGCTTTGCCATTGTGTGGAACCACAAAACGCTATGTGCCTCTGTGAGTGTTGCAGTGTTGATGCGTCTGTGGCGTCTCGTCACCTGAATGTTCTGGCCGAGAATGGCGTCGTACAGATAAAGAGACAAGGTCGAGAGCGAATTTACTCCCTGAATCGTACAGGGGTTGCGCAGCAGCTCAGGTTGCTTGCGGACCAAATCGATGGTCCCGACGCAGCGCGCTGAGCATATTGTCTGAATTGAATCGTGAAATACCACTACAAGGAGTCAATTATGGCGAACGACAAATGTGTTTGTGAATGCAAAGCCGGCGAGTGCTGCAAGAAAAAAACTTGCGCCTGTTGCGAGAAGCGCTGCTGTTGCTGAGTGAAGGAGCGCCTCCGGCGATGTGCGAACATACGATGTATGTTATAACATATCGAAAGCATGGAGGACTCAACAACGAAAGCGCCCAGACTATCGGCAATAGATGCCCTGCGGTTGATTGAAGAGACCGACGCATCAGACAGGGAAACCGCAGGCGCGGCGATTAGGGCTGGAATTGATCGTGCGCAGGAGCAGTGGGTCGCGGCTCACGTCATCGCTGAATCTCTCGCGGTGGAGTTGCTAAACATCAGCTTGATGAGACTGTCGCACTAGCGACTCGCCGTGACTGGCTCACGCTTAGGCTAGTCAGTAAAGGAATAGCGCACGCCAAAGTGCAGCTGGCGCTCGACAAACGGATCAGCAAGAGCCTCTCGATCGCTTCTAATCTGCACCCACTCCAGCAGAACTCTGGTGCGTGGCGTTACGGCATACCGATAGCTGGCTGTGAACGCTCGGCCGTCTTCTGAGTTTGGATCGATGATCACAGAGTCGATGTCATCAACCAGAAAATCATCATAGCGCACGGCTAACCTGTGCTTGTTCCAGTCGCGAGCCCCAAGCAACGAGTAGCTTCTGAAGTTGTTTTCAACTGCTCTCGTTATTCCGAATAAAGGGCCCATTTCAGTTGTGCCATCCATCCATTGCGCGATAATCCGGGTACCTGCTAGCTCGGTTTCGATACCGGCCATGAAAAATCGGGTGGCCCAGCCATAGTGGCCATCTTCCAGCGTCTCTGGATCGGCTTTGTTGTCGTACCACAGCATGTTGGCGGTAAAACGCCCTGCCCATTGCCACTCCCCTCCGGCATAAAACCCGGGTCTGCCATCCGACTCAATAAACGGATCACTGTTGGCGGCTTGATCTTCGAACGGTGCGCCAGGCTGCATAACAGGTAAATCCGGTAGCGTTAATCGATCCCGGATACCGCTCTGCCTGTTGTGCAGCGACCAACCCCTCCAGGCTAAGAGAGCGCCCGCTGAATCGTTGCCGAAAAATCCTGCCATTCTCATTTTGAATCGATGGTCCCCGCCCCACAAATCAGATCGAATACTGCCAGTCCATTCAGCGCCAGTGACGCGAATTTCTTCTGCAATCCAGGTGCTAATGGAAGAGTTGGTTTGTGTAAACTCGCTGCGCCAACCAGAATGAGTGTTCTCCAGAGAGCTGGAAGGATAGAAAGTGCCGACTTTGAATTCAGAGCGAACGGCGCCTCGCGGAATCGGTCGAATCTGCAGGAACGCTTCAGTCAAACCCGCCGCCGGTCCTAGTCGATTAGAGTTGAGCTCACCCACAAGATGTAGCACAGCTGTATCGGTTACCAGAAACTTCACCTCTGCGAAGCCAGCGAGATTGGTGTTGCTGTTCTGTGAAAGAAGTTTTCCTTGGCCCTGATCAACCCAGGACTCAAGCGGACTATCGTTATAGGCGTAACCAACTGAGATCCCAAGATCGGTCTTGAGGCGCTCGGTTGCAGATACTTCCGCGACAAGCAAGGACGAAGCTAGCAGTAAAATGAACTTCATTTTCAGTAGTCAGACAACGGTGCGCGGCGGACGGGTGTACGGAGCCTGCGCTCAAGCTGAAAGGTGACATCGCCTCGCGAGCCAATCGTTCGAATCGTTCGAGTCGTTTGCTCGCGGGCTCGTATCCGCGGACTCCAGATTTGTACCGTCGGATTCGCTTGCATTTCCGATTCTGTCACTGAGAAGGTAATGGCTCCATCCAATCCGGTCTGTCCTTGCAACTCTCTACTGCTGACCACGATATGGCCGACCATGTGATCGTGAATATTGCACCCCAGCACAACCACATTTTCATGGTCAAAACGCACGGGATTAGGAAGCTTTCCGTGATAAAGCGGTAACGTGAAGTTATTGGGCTTAGAGATAGAATAAACGTGGTGCGCAATGGGGTCGCTGTTTGGAAAGCTCACTTCTGCGCCGACTGGCACAACAAGTACTCTAGGCTTAAAGGCCATATTGACTTGATCCATCACATACTGCGCGCTACCCACCGAGCTAGCAGTGGCCATAACAAACACGCCCGGTACGGGCTTCTGCTGTTTGTCTAACACCAGGACCGTAACGTCAACCTCGGCTAGAACGGCAGGAGAACCACCCATGATTGTAAAAAAACAGGCAATTACGGCGCATAGTCTGGAGCGCTGAGTCATTGTTTTGTCGCCTTTTGCACCAAAGTGTGATCTGAGTCCCGTTTCGCAGCAAATTAGCGATATGCGGTTTCCAACAGCTCTAAGAGATGAGATGTACCTAAGAGTACTTATTTAGACCGACGTATAAAGTGAAGCAATTCTTCTTTAGACCGAATGAGAGAAAATTGTGCGACAAGGTTTTCGATACAAGCTACTGGCCTTGGCCCTGTTGCCTATCTTGGTTGGTTTGAGCGGTACCTTCCTTATTGTTACTAATCTCGCGAAATCTGAGGTAAAGGCAAACGCACATGCCGAACTTAAGGTGGGGACTAACGTGGTCGATCAATACCTCGCCTCACGCGCGAATGATCTGACCACAAAAGTAGAAATCCTGGCTAGTGACTACGCCATAAAGGAAGTGCTGGCGTACGGCGATGAAGCCTCCCTTGGTTCAGCGCTGAAGAATCATGGAAATCGCGTGGGTGCGAAGTTCGCGATGTTTATTTACGCGGACGGATCGGCCCCCGTTTTCACAGATGTCGAGTTCGGTCAACGCTTTGGGGATTCTGTGACAGAACTTATAGATGAGAACCTAGATTCTCAGAAATTGTCTGCGCTCATACTGAATGATGGCGTTTACCAGATCTTTGGAGCCCCCGTTAATGCCCCAACGGTCATCGGTTTTCTTATTCTGGGGTTTGAAGCCAACGACGTCATCGTTGAGGGTGTTAAAACGCTTGCCGGTCTGGATACCGCTTTGGTGCAGGTTGACGGCGGGGAGATTTCCATACTGTCTACAACGGTGGAAAAGAATACTCAAGACGGCTGGGTAAGTCCGAACGCGCCTATCCAACAAACGTTCACAACCCAAACGTCCGTCGGCGAGTTCATATCACTGAATACCGAGTTTCATTCTGGTGATTCGCGCGTACTCATCGCTATGCGCAGGTCGGTAGACGAGGCAATGCAACCTTACCGGGAAGCCCGAAACACCATGATCTTCTTTAGCCTGATTGTCCTGGCCATAGTTGCGGGTGTCGCACTTTGGATTGCGAGAAGTATGGCAAAGCCTTTGCACCTTCTGACTCTTGCTGCTGCTCGAATGAGCCGCGGGGAATACAGCAGCTCTATCGAAGTCACCTCGAAGGACGAGTTTGGCATCCTGGCATCAGCCTTCCAGGCGATGCAGATCGACATAGCAGAGCGCGAAATGGAGATGCAGCACCAGGCTTACCATGACCCGCTCACGGATCTACCTAACAGAGCTCATCTGGCAAGAAGTGTCCGAAAAATTCTCGATCAGCAAACGCCCAGGCTCACGTTGATCTGTATTCGTTTCAGCAACATGCCAAAAGTGGTCTCTTCTATTGGCCAGAGTTCTGGAGACGCGCTCCTCATACAAGCAATCAACAAGATCCAGTCTCAGTTGAAAGAAGACGCGCTACTGTTTCATACGAGTACGGAAGAATTTTTTGTGCTAGCTGAAAACGCCTCTGAAAAGAACACCGAACAGAGTGTTAGTGAGATTGTTAGATTGCTTCTCAACGGTGTTGCGACGGAGCATCATAACGTACTGATTAGCGCAAATTGTGGGATCAGCGAATTCCCCAAGCACGGCGACAACGCTGAACATCTCATTCGGGCAGCGCGCATCGCAGCAACCGATGCACTGGATCAGAACGTAAGCGTCGCGCACTACCAGATCAGTAGAGAGGAGCAATACGAAAGGCAAATCCGCATCATTAATGACCTGCCCAGCGCGATTGCTGACTCTGACCTCCATTTGGTTTATCAGCCAAAGATATCGATCGAAACAGGCGAGCTTACAAGCGCTGAAGCTCTGGTGCGGTGGGAACACGATGAGCTTGGTTTTCTTCCGCCTGACGAGTTCATTCCAGCCGCGGAACAGGCCGGTACGATTACAGCGCTTACCAAGTTTGTACTGCAACGCTCATTAATCGCTCTGTCAAAGTGGCGCAGCGAACGTCCAGATTTTACGTTGAGCATCAACCTCTCTACGCGTGACTTGCTGGAGGCAGACCTGCCAAAATTTGTTCAGAACCAACTAGACGCCAATGGCCTGCCGTCAGACGCTGTCACCCTTGAAATCACAGAAACGTCAATCCTTGAAAATGTCGAGCGATCATTGAAAACGCTGAATCGTTTGCGCGACATAGGGGTACGAATATCAATCGACGACTTCGGCACCGGCCAGTCTTCACTGTCTCAGCTTCATACTCTCCCGGCGGATGAGTTAAAGATCGACAGAAGCTTCGTGGCCAATCTTGAGACTGATCCGGCCAGCGAGATTCTGGTCCAGTCTACTATTGAGCTTGCCCATCGGTTTGGTTTGCTGGTGGTCGCCGAAGGCATTGAAGACGAATACAGCCTGCGGCGACTTGCGGATTTGAATTGCGAGTTTGCGCAGGGTTACTTTATAAGTAAGCCCATCGCGCAATCCACATTCACCAAGTGGGCCAGAGACTACGTGCCGCAGGGCTACCGAGAGCAGCGAAACCACGCGACCCGGTCTTTTCACCCCAAAGACGCGGGAGCACCCCGGCCACTGCATGGGGTGTCGCTGGTGCAGAAAGCGAAGACGGCGCCGCGGAAGTAGACGAAGGGCGCGGGGCTGTGCATGGCGAATTGGTAGTCAAGCAGGTACCGGTGTTTGAAACAGACCCGTGCAATGCTGCTGCCAAGCCTCCCGCGTATCTCTGCCTACATTGGCTTGCCCAAGCAACCCGTAGTGTTGGGCATGAGTCAGTACCTTGGTAGAGAGGGGTGATGCGCTTCACAATCTTTGGCCTGTTTACCACCCTGATACGCTTATGCGTCAAGAAATGTGAATTATGCGTCAGTTAAGCGTCAAAATAGCGGAAGGTTACTCACTAGTTGTGTGAGATACGTAACCCGCTAGAACGTCAACGAGCGTTATGATTCTCAAGGTTTGCAGGGAGTCATAACGTTTGAATTTTGCCGCCGTCGGAATGGCTTGGTTAGCCTTGTTGGGTGCCCTCGTTCCAGCCGTGTATTTGTTTCGGAATCGAACCCAACCGGGTGCGAAGCAAATGCTTGGGCTGTGTCTGGTCCTGGCTGCTCTTCCGCTGGACGTTCTATTTCTGTCAGGACAGCCTGCAGTGCAGTACAGCTTTTCAACCGCCGGACTTATTGCGCCGGTATATTTGTTAGCCGTACTTGCGTATTTGCGGGTTCCGGTTGCGGAAAATCCACTGTTCCTGACCATGATGTACGGCTATCTGCTTGCCGTTGTCATTGCGCCCTGGTTACCAGGGGTTTGGTACCTCGACTACGCAGTGGAGCAACCTCAGGCGGCGCTATTCCACTATTACTACACGCCGGGCCCAGGCTCCTGGACGATGAGACTCATAAGTTACTCGATTACGGCCCTTGCGTCGGCAATGGTTGTTTATCATTTTTGTACAACGCGCTCGTCGAGTTCTTACCTGCTAACGTTTGCCTTCTTTCCGCTGCTGTCCGGGTTCTTTGATCTGCTGGCAGCTCTGGTTGATTTCACGCCGCACTACGGGATTTCCACGGTACAGATTGCAACGACGGTAAGTCTGTTCGCGTTATCGTATACCTTGCTGCGACGACAAATGCTGGAGCACCGACCGGTATCGCGCAATCTAATGATGAGCCAGATGCGTGAAGGCGTATGTGTGATAGCTGACAGCGGTGAAATTATCGATTGCAACGAGGCGATGGCGACGATAACCAACCGGACTATAAAATCTTTTGTTGGACGCCAGGCTAGTCACGTGTTGCCTGAACCGATGTTGTTGCAACTCGATGCACTACGTAGTAACGAATCCGATGTGAGCGATGTTGAAGTGCGACTCGCGGCCGATCAGCGGGTTGTTAGTCTTAGCGCTTCACGCCTTTCTGAAGCGGTCGGCGGGCCTGCTACCTTGCTGTCGATCACTGATGTGACCGATCGCAGCATGCAGTTAGAGTCGGTGCAGGCGTTAGCGGGGGAGCTGAAGGAAACCAACGAATATCTGTCGGTATTATCTACCACCGACGAGCTAACCGGTCTGGGAAATCGGCGAATGCTGCGCGACGCCCTTGCAAAGCGCTTGCGCGATGCGGGCTCAGACGGTACGGCATTGATAATGGTGGACATCGATCACTTCAAGGCGGTCAACGACACTCATGGCCATGCAGCGGGTGATGCAGTGTTGGTTTGTTTGGCGCAGACCATGCGCGACACCTTTCGCGACAATGATGTTATTGCGCGGTGGGGCGGGGAGGAGTTTGTTGCGCTGTTAGGTAACTTTGATGAAACGCAACTGCAGGTGGTGGCGGAGCGTTTGCGTTTGCGTATTAGTCGTTTGGTTATTGAGCTAGATAACGACGTTGCATTGCAGGTGACCGCCAGCATAGGCGCTATGCTGGTTAAACCGGGACAATCCGCTGAGGGCGCGTTACAGCAGTTGGATAGACTCCTCTACACGGCTAAGGAGGAGGGCCGCGACCGGGTAAAGTTACGTGCGCATGGCTAATTGGTAGTCAAGCAGGTACCGGTGATCTTGGATAAGCGGCTAAATGCGTCAGTCGATTTCTTCAGTTCCTGTTTGAATGAAACCATCACGCATGCGGATCTCATCTGAGGTTGCCAGCATAGTTAGCACGGCGGTAAATTCTGCGGGGTTATCAAGTTCCAACATGATTCTGTCCCCATCGCCTGTTTCGAGTCTGATGCGACCCTCATGTGTTTCCGGGTTCCATGCAGCCTTATAGCTTTTAGCGGCCATCCGCGCCTCCTGATTGTGATTGTTAGCTTCCTGATGGATCAGCGATACTACATCAAACGATCACTTCTTACTTGCCGATTGGCTTCTCTATGAGCCCCTGCTTAGTGATCTTTGGCGAAGGGGTAGTCGGCGCCTACTGGTAACGGGACATTAAAGGCATTGAGCGTCATGGAGACGAGAGTGTAGTAGCCACACAAGCCGACTAATTCCGTAACTCCCTGTTCACCAAAAGCAGTTACCGCACGTTCATAGGTTTCCTGACTTAATCGTCTGGTGAGATGTAGTTGGGTCGCGAGCTCATACGCAGCCTTATCTTTTGGATCGTCCAGCTGGGGCCGTTCACCAATTTTGATGGCGGCGATGTGTGAATCCGGTACTCCGGCCTCCCGTGCCATGGGCTCGTGGGCATACCACTCAAACTGGGCTTGCCAGTATTGGCCGGTTACCAGTATGGCAAGCTCAATATAGCGGCGGTCCACGCTGGTGTTAAAGCGAAAGAAGCTGCCTAGTCCCACCAACCGCTTGCCCATCTCCGGGCTTTGCAACCAGACATCAAAGGGTCCACCTATGTGACCGTCATTTGGCTTGACCGGGCGCGACGCCACAATTTTGTCGAATAAGTCGCGTTGATCAGCAGTTAGTTCGTTCAAGGATTTGCGCGTTAACCTACTCATGGCTTTAGGTCCCTTTCGAAAATTGAATTCACTATATCCGGCTTTCCTAGCTGATGGTAAGAACGAACGGACTCTTGCGAAACACCCTATAAGTGAATCTAAGTCACTGGGTTGCCAGTGGGGCAGGGATCTTCTCCTTTCTTAAGAAATGAGTCTCGATGATGTGTGACGCTGTGCCTTTCAATGCCAGGCGGATGAGCGGTGCGAAATACCAAGCCGGATCCAGTGTGCGCCTGTAGTCAATATTTAGCGTCACTTTGCTAAATCCGCCGGGTTGCTCTGTAATCGTTAGGCGCAAGCGCTCAATATCCAGATAGTTCGCCAGGTAACTTGAATTGCTGACTACCTCAGCTGTAATTGTATTGCTTGTGCTCTCAGTAACGCGCAGTTCTAGGGTACCTTCATGCACATTGGTCCACAGCCAACGGGCATAGCGGTAGTGCACCTTGTGTACGGCGCCGACTGCAAAAGTGTCGATATCTATCCGCACGGGTTGGGGGAACAACGTCGATAATCCACCCGACCTGCTACGATTCAGCACCATGGGCTCGCGCAGGTTTGCCCACAGTTGCTCCTTATCCACCGAGGTAACCTGCGCAACAGCCACTGATCCCTGGCGTTCAAAAGAAAGGTTCGGGTGGGTACCTTCCAGCGCGAATAAGCCGATCAATAAAGGAAGAAGATGAATTCGCTGCAGTTTTGAATCGTCATCAGAGAGCATTTTCGTTACGTGATAGGTTCCGGCGACTACAGCCACCATGAGCAGATAAATCGGCAGAAACATCAGAACGCACACGAAGCCTTCCCCAAGTAGAAACGAACTGCCAAGCATGACGATGAGCGAGCCCCGCACAATCCAGCTGCCTCCGGTACCATCCAAAGACTCTTCCGGGTCGCCATCAAAGTGGGTGCTTAAGGCTAGAGCTACTGCGACTAACCAAGGCATGCCCAGATAGACCAGCGCTGTGCCGCTATAGCTTGAATTGAGCAGAATGCGAACGATTACGCCACCGGCGAGAGAGAGTAAGAGTAGAACCAGCCAGCTGCGAGTTTTTGGCTTCAGTTTTGGAAGCGTCACGGTGTTCCGTGCTCCTGAGCAATCGGTGTGGATGCTCAGATTCGGCTATCCTTTGGTCGCTGGCCTCCAGTTTCATAAGCAAGCAACCAAAAATTATCTATCGCTTCTAAATCAACAACTTAGAGTGGTCCAGAATGATAATGTGGGAACTCAGAAGTGGAAATAGCAAGAACAACCTGACTTTCCGTCGGTTACGTTGGGTGTTTTCGCACGGGCAGTCGGGTGCAATGATAGGCTGCCATTTCGAAGCGCAGGGTGGACTGTTGTCGCGGAGGTTTCACAGCTCGGCTAACAAGTCACTGGGTTCCCAGTGGGGCACGGCGCGCGCTGGTGAATGACGAGGAGAGCCTCGGTTTTGGATGTGGTCCAGTATGAGTAGTTTGCAATACCGAAAAGATATAGATGGACTAAGAGCAGTGGCAGTACTCGCGGTGCTGCTATTCCATCTGGATCCTGCCTATTTAACCGCAGGTTACCTCGGTGTAGATATTTTCTTTGTGATATCCGGTTATCTGATTACCCGAATCGTTTACACCGAAGTGATGGGTGGCAAGTACACATTTACCAATTTTTATGTCCGTCGTTCAAAACGGATTTTGC
>CAZSYU010000036.1:0-36952 GCA_964611345.1 uncultured Pseudomonadales bacterium | reverse complement strand
TCTATCGTCCTCCCAAGAGGCGCAGCGTCGGCCCAACCCTACGTGCCCCCCCAACTCGAGCCCTGGGTTGATTGGGTATTACACCCCCACACCAATATTGCTTGCCCAAGAGACGCCGCGAGCGGTGAGTTCGACCGCTGCGCGTGGGTGAGCGCGCTGAACATAGACGTTAGTTCCCGCATAGAGTTCAGCATGCAAGTCCAGGTGTTCGCGAGATCACGCGTGGAGCTGCCCGGCAGCCTGCCGGACTGGCCAAGCGAAGTTAGAGCCAACGGCACACCAGTCACCGTAATCGGCGGGAGTACCAGCAAAAACGGGCAACCCGCCATCATGCTTGAGCCCGGCGAGTACGATATCGAAGGACAGATCACCTGGGGCAAGCGACCCACAAGTTTGCAGTTGCCCACACATGCCGGCATCGTCAATCTGCGCATCGATGGCAATCTGGTAGTCCGGCCCACACGCAACGGCAGGCGCTTGTTGCTGGGCAAGGGCGAGGCCAACACCGGCAAACCAGTGCGTAACAGCCTCGCCGTCGATGTCTACCGGCAAATTGTCGACACCTATCCATTGCAGATGGGAACCACACTGCGGTTCACCGTCGCTGGTCAACCGCGTCTGGAAACTCTTGGCCGGGTGCTACTTGAAGGGTACGAAATGACCACCTTCGATAGCGAACTCCCCGCACGGTTGTTGCCGAACGGCAACCTGCAAGTTCAGGTCGAACCTGGCGAATACGAGATAGAGGTGAGAGCCCGCGCACTCGGTAGCCCGGAAACCATCGCACCGAATGCAGCGACCGACAACTGGCCCGCGCAGGAAATCTGGGGCTTTCAACCCCAGCGCAATCTGCGTCTGGTTGACCTGTCCGGCGCCGCACCTATCGATCTAACCCAAACCGACGCGCCCTTTGAGGATGACGACATCCGCGGCTATCTGTTGGACACCACTGCAGAACGCAGTAGCACATTAACGATTGCCGTTAAACAGCGCGGCAACCCAAACCCTCAACCCAACCGTTTCGATATTCGGCGCAATCTGTGGCTGAACTTCGATGGTACCGGGTTTGTAGTACGCGACGACCTCCAAGCCACCATTAATCACGCCAGTCGTATGAGCGCGAGTTATCCGCTGGGTCGTGTCACCGTCGATGGTGAAGATGAGTTGATCAACTCGCTAGGTGGACATGACAGCAAACCTGGTATTGAGCTCCAGGCAGGCAGTTACAGTATTTCTGCCATCAGTGAAATTAGTCGTGACCAGCTCGCATCCGCAACGGGTTGGCAGCTCAACACTGACCGGCTTGGGGCCACTGTCAACCTGCCACCCGGCTGGCGTTTGTTGTGGACCCGGGGTGTTGACCGTGCACCCGATGCCTGGATTGCGAGCTGGAGCTTGTGGCGAATATTTGTACTGGTGTTGCTGGGCGTGCTCGCCTGGCGCTTCCTGGGCCGCGGTTTCACGCTACTGCTCGTTTTAACCGCCGCGCTGCTCATGCCAACGGCACCCTTTATTGCGGTGGCCTGGTTACTGGCCGTAGGCTTACTGAGCTCCGTGCGACAGGTTACCCACGACGGAGCAAAGCGTTTTTTAACTGTCGTTGCCTGGGGTTGGTTAGGTCTCACCGCGCTCATGGTAGTTAGCACTGCTGTCACCCATGCCCGGCAGTCGATCTATCCGCAGTTGGAACATTACGCAGCCCTGCAACCGAATTTCTCCGACCACAGCGCATCATCCACGATTGCGTTCGAAACAATGGCAGATGGAAAATTGGGAGAGCTCGCTAGCCCGCGACGAGAAATAGAAGAAATTGTGGTCACTGCGTCCAAAAGCACCCAGCGCCCTGGAAGTGTGCGCAAGAAATACACCGAAGGCCTGCAAGTGCAAACCGGTCCCGGGCAACCCGCCTGGTCTTGGAACGGAGCCTCATTGATCTGGGACGGACCGGTGAGCGCAGAACAAACCATTCAACTCACGTTGATGCCGCCACCCGTTACCAGAACGATTAACGCCCTGATCGCGCTATTGTTGATCACGGTGACCGCCCTGATGATGCTGGCTCTGCTGGGTGACAAGGCGCGCGCTACACTGCCAGCACTTGCTGCGCGCATGGCGCCGTTAGTTTTGATTGGGGTGGTCGGTCTGCACAGCCAACCCACAGAAGCTGCTGAGGTTGTAATTACTCCGGAGCTGTTAAAGCAACTGGAAACCCGCCTGCTGGAAGCGCCGAAGTGCTTTCCAGACTGTGCCAGTTTGCAGCGCGCCAGTATCACGGCCAGCAATTCAGAACTTAAGCTCGAACTTAGTGTGCAAAGTGCTGCGTTAGTGTCAGTGCCGCTGCCTGTCAGCAACGCCTGGTCACCCACACTCATTACTCTTAACGGCAAGCCCGCAACACTGGCCATGCCTTCGACAGGCAGCCTCGACATCGTTGTACCTGCGGGTACTCATCTGGTCGAGATGAGTGGGTCCATTGCCAATCTGGAGCGCTTTGAACTGAACCTGCCGCTCACACCCGCAGAAATAAAAACCAGCACCGCAAGCGACTGGCAAATTTCCGGCCTGGTGAACGGTAAGGTGGCGCGCGGCAGCATTGGTTTCGATCGCAAGGTTGCCACTACAAACCAGGATGAAACCCTCAAGCCCGCACCAGCAAAACCCTTCGTTCAGATTACGCGCACACTGTCCTTCAATCAGGAGTGGCGCATGTACACCAGGGTTTCCAGAGTAGCGCCAGATCGCGGTGGCTTTTCCATCGACGTGCCGCTGTTCGAAAACGAAGCCGTGTTAGATGACGAGATCACCATCAATATCGACTCGGAAGACAAATCAAGTACCGCCGCTTTGGTTTTTGGGCGTACTGATCAGAACATTGAATGGGCCTCACGCTTACAGCCAGAGGCCATACTTACCCTTGTCGCACCTACAGGCCTTGACCGCAGCGAAACCTGGATTTTGGAACCCAGTAACTTTTGGCATGTTGACTACAGCGGATTAAACCCGGTTGGCGACAGCGCGGGCCAATCAGGTCCAACCTTTCAACCCGAAGCTGGCGAGCAGTTAAGTCTTGCTCTCATTCAAACCACACCTGTTCCTGGCGCGACGGTAACTATCACCAACATAGAGCACCAAACGATCATAGGCGCCCGACAACAACGCCAAACTCTAACCATGCAAATTCTGGCAAGTCAGGGTGGCACACTGGCAGTGCAACTCTCCGCTGCAGATAATGAACTGGTGTCTGTGAACATCGACGGTAGCGACGAGCCCATCAGTCTCATCGATAACCTACTGCCTCTGCCCATTACACCGGGCACGTCCAACTACCAGGTGTCCTGGTTGGAAAACACCCCGCGCAGCACCCTATTTTCGATATCACCCGCCACACTCGATCACCCCGCCAGCAACGTCAGCACTAAGGTCAGTATGTCGCGTGACCGCTGGGTGCTGTTGTTGGGTGGACCCGCACTCGGGCCAGGCATTCTGCTGTGGGGCATGGTGTTGGTGGCGCTAATTCTTGCCCTATTGATTGCACGCATACCTAGGCTGCCCTTCACTCGGGTTGACGCCGTGTTGCTGGCACTCGGTCTGGCGTTAGCAAACTTGCCCGCTACACTGCTGGTTGCCGTATGGATAATCGCGCTACGCTTCCGCAGCAACCTTATCGACGGTCTTGTAAAAGAAGGGCTAAAGAATCTGTGGCAGATTGTAACCGCAGCGCTCTCCGCAGCTACACTGCTGGCATTAATCGCGAGCGTGCCGTACGCATTACTCGGGTCACCCGATATGCAAATACAGGGCAATGGTTCGAGCGCATACAACTACAACTGGTTCACCGATCAGATCGAGGGCGCACTTCCCACGGCTTGGGTGCTCTCGCTGCCTATGTGGGTGTATCGCGCCATGATGCTGCTTTGGTCGTTGTGGCTTGCGTTTGCACTCATTCGCTGGGTGCCCTGGGCATGGCGGCAATGGTCAACGCCGGCCATTTGGTACAGCAACCCAAAACCAGCTAACGCGCCTGACGCCTAACCGACCAGTCCTGGGGTGTGCCGGCGACGGGTAAGAATTAGTTACCGCCACCCGTAGCGCCCGCTGCAACGACACTTCCATCTTTGTCCTGCTGCCGGAGTGCGACTTTTTCTTCGGCAGACACTGCACGTAAGGTAATAGAACCAAACAACATTTCATCCCAGCTTTGCTCACCCCAGGGCACCGTACGAGAGGCATCCGGGTTAGAGGGGTTGGTTGCTGTGTTGTCCCACGCCGTCGTGTTAATAATCTTGGTACCGGCGGGCAGTAGCTTAGGTTCATCCAATACGTAGTCGGTCTGCCAATTAAAATCGTAGTTCGGCACAGACAACAGTACTTCTTCTTTGCCATCGGCGTAAACGGCGCGGAACTCCATGGCCTTGCCGCGGAAGTGCGCGTGAGGCAGCAGGCTATACAGCAACATATCTTGTTTCAGCACCCGGCTAGCCGTCTCCGTGTGGCCGTCCGAATAAGCTGGAATTTCAATATCGGTGTTCATCAATATCAGATTGTCTAGCTCGTGCTCTGGCTCGCTGTCATGAAAGTACAGACCCATGCGTGACTTGTCCGTCGCAGCCTTGCCATATGAGGTGTAGTGCATTTGAAATCTGAACGTCGCTCCCGCTGGCAGGAAGATACCGGTGTTGGCCGGGAACTCTTCCGCGATCGCACCCGGCACGTAGCCACCCATGCCACGACTGGTGCGGCGATCAAGTCGACCATTCTTGTTCTTGGTTCCAAAAGATGTAATCACGTGGTGCAGTGCTTTTCGATCACCCGGAATAATTTCTGCAGCACGCACCCAAACGTCTTTGTCGAGCGGGTTTTTCACAAACTGATATTGGTACGGCACTGTGCCGGTAGCAGGCACATCGTGCGCAGTAATATCAATAATCACGTCGGGCTCGCCCAACGACCACTCGGGCCAATCCTGCTCGATTTTCGCCAGCGGATCGTCGCCTTCACCACGTGGCGCGCCCGCCTCTACCCAGTGCACGAGCATCTTGCGTTCTTCAACGCTCAACGAGCGATCGTTAGAAAACTCGCCATAGTGCGGGTCGGCGTGCCAGGGCGGCATGCGTTGTGTGCGGACCACTTCGCGGATCATCGGTGCGAAGCCACGAATCATGTCGTATTCGGTCATGGCCCAGGAACCTATACCGCCCTCGCGATGACAAGTTACGCAGTTCTTCTCCAGCATCGGAGCAATGTCTTTGCTGTAAGAGATGTTGGCGTGCTGCGCGGCTTGTCTCTTCTCTGGAAAGTTGATTAGGCAACCTACGGGTTTGGTCTGGGCGACTTTTACTGCCTTGCCCGCCACCATCGCACTTAGCGCATCACGCAAATAGTGGTTGCTTGCACTTGGCTTTTGACTTTCATAATTCAGTCGATCATCAACCAGACCCGCGTAGGCCACTTTCCAGGTGGACGGATCGACGACAAATACTTCACCGGTGCGAACCAGATCAAGGGCCTCGCCAATCAGCTGCGTATCGTCGAGCAGCACAGGAATATCATACGCAAAGCCGTCAACTTCTTTGGTAACGTTTTTGCGGTTGTCTTGCAGATTCGAGTTCAGCAGTAAAAATTCGACGCCCTGGTCAGCAAACTCATCGCGCAATTCTTTAAAACGCGGCATCGCGTTGCGCACGATGGGGCAACCGTTCCCCTGCACCAGTACCGCGATAGCCTTGCGATCTGACATTCGATACAACTCATGCGAACCACCCGCATGATCATTCAGGCGAAAATTTTCCACGCTCTGGCCCGCGGCGATGGCATTGGCCTGCAGGCTAAAGATCAGAGTTAGTAGTGTGACAGCGGCGGCCGCCAGACCTTGCGTCAAACGAGCAGTGATTTTCATGGTGCTCTCCGGATGGTTGTTCTTCATAGCGCCCTCAATATAGCCCAATATCTGGCGCAGCAATAACGAGGGCATTGGAAGGCGACCAATGAATGGCCAAGATTATCGTTGCTATTGCAATAATACCAGCTCCTAACCCGCTTGTGGAGGCCCGCTGATAGACTCGCGGCACACAGGTCGAATTGCGGTGGGGACAGGGTTTTGGGGCATAGGGCAGGGGCTGTGACTTTAGATAGATATCGGGCAACGGCCAGCGCGCGAACACTTGTCGTGCTTGTCATGTTGGCTCAGGGCTGGGGATGCTCCAATAGCGCAGGACCAGAGTCTGTCAGTGTCCCACAGGCAAGTGCGCGATCCGGAAATAACGCCAACAACGCCCAAATAATCAGCTTTAGCGAGGGCACCAACATGGCGGCCACGCGCAACCCAGTCTCCGGTGGCTACGTGCTGAGCCTGCAAGGCACTCTCTTTGAGCTACCCGCGACGGGCGGCGCAGCCACCCCGATCACCGACTATTTCCAGGATGCTCGCGAACCACAGATTGCGCCCAACGGCGAGGGCGTGGTTTATCAAGGCTATGCCAACGGAAACTGGGACCTGTTCCACCTGAACTTCGCCACAAGGCAAATCACAACACTCACAAACGACGAGTTTGATGACCGTGAACCTACCTGGTCGCCGGATGGCCAAACCGTTGCCTTCAGCTCCGATCGTTCCGGCAACTATGACCTGTGGCTGTTAAGTGTCGCAAACGGCAACCTGCGCCAGATCACCCGGTCGACAGAGGACGAACATTCACCGAGTTTTTCTGCAGACGGCAAAAGTCTGCTATTCGCCCGCCACCTGCAGCGCACCGAAACGCAATTGCTGAGTATTGAAATTGAGAATGCCGACGAAGACGCCAAAACTCTGTCGCTCGCCCGCGAGCCAGGTGTTATTAGCGGCGTGAGCGCATCGCCCGATGCTCGTTGGGTGTCGTACCAGCTACTGCGCAGAGATCGAGCGGGTCGCGCCCACACCGAACTCAAACTGCACTCTCTCAATCCCATTGGCCCTATTAAAAAAGACACAAAGCCCGTCAGTAATACTCCTGGAGTCGTGAGTAATCCAGGTGACGATGTTTTCCCGTTCCGCGCGGCGTGGCACTCGAACGGGTTTAGTGCAACGGTTAACGGCAAGCTCTGGACCTTCGCATTACCAGCCGGGCAAACGCTCGCTACCCTGCAAAAACCACAACGCACCGAAGTGCCCTTCAGCGCCAGCGTCACACTCAATCGACCCACATGGAAGCGCAACCAACGCGATTATAGTGACAACAGCAAACAAGCCCTGGGCATCGTTGCGCCGGCTCTCTCGCACAGCGGAGGTCGTGTGGCCTTCACCGCGCTCGGAGATCTGTGGCAATGGAATCTCGTTGAAGATGAGCTTACGCAACTCACTGACGATCCGTTCGCAGAGGCCACACCTGTCTACGCACCCGATGGAAAATATATCGCCTACGTGAGCGATAAAGGCGGCTCACCACAGCTGTGGCTACACGACCTGACCAACGGTACGCAAAGTTTGTTGGATGAGAAAATTACCGGCGTGTCATACCCAAGCTGGTCTCCTGATGGAAAATACCTCGCCTATTTCGGCAGCTTGCGCGACAACCCACTTGGGGGTCAGCTCATGCTCGCTAACTTTGCGACGCGAACCAGCAGCAGCATAGGCTTGCCTATCCCACCGCAGCCCTTGTCATGGTCACATGACAGCAAGCACATCGCCGTGGCGGCGCTAGCGCCCTACTCACGTCGTTACCGAGAAGGCGTCTATGAGTTATTAGCGTTCGACTTATCCGGCAAACAAACCAGACGTATTGACCTGACGCCACATCGTAGTCCACTCGACGCGCGCCTCACTCCCGATGGCAAAGGAATTGGTTACGTTCAGGGTGGCCAGCTCATGTATCAACCCATCGATGCAGATTTTTCCAAGCAAGGTCCACCACGTCGGCTGGGCGATGCACTGGCAGACATGCCCGCGTGGAGTGGCAACGGTCATGAAGTGCTTGTGTTAAGCGGCAATAAAATGAATCGCTACAAGGTTTCCAGCGGAGAACTGATCACCACACACAGCGTGCCTCTGGATTACACCCGCGATCTGCATCAGGGCAGTTGGACGCTGCGTACCGCACGCCTGTTTGATGGCAACCAGTCTACCTATCGAAAAAACCTCGATATCGTTATCAAAGACAACAAGATCGACCGCATTACGCCACACAGCAACAGCAATCCACAGCCGGTGATAGACGTTACCAAGCATGCGGTAATGCCTGGTCTGTTCGAGATGCACGCACATATGGGACTGCCCAGTGCCACACAGGGACGCACCTGGTTGGCATGGGGCATTACTTCAGTTCGCGACCCTGGCTCAAATCCATATCTTGCCAAAGAGCGCCAGGAAACCTGGGACAGTGGTCGCCGACCCGGTCCACGCACCCACGTCACGGGCTACCTCGCAGACGGCACGCGAGTGTTTTATCCCATCGCAGAAGGCCTTGACGAAACAACGTTGCAGAACGCGTTGCTGCGGAGCAAAGCTCTGCAACTCGATTTTATAAAAACCTACGTTCGCCTACCGGACAATCAACAGCAGCAGGTAATCGACTTTGCTCATGCCAATGGTATGCCAGTGTCATCACACGAGCTGTTTCCTGCCGTAGCTATCGGTTCTGATCACGTCGAACACATTGGCGGTACCAGCCGACGCGGCTATCAACCCAAGGTTTCGAGTTTAGGCTACAGCTACAACGACGTTGTGGAATTGCTTGCAGGTTCTGGCATGGGCATAACTGCTACCGTTGTTTTACCCGGCTGGGCGGTTATTGTTAACGAAGACAAAGATCTCTTCGCGACCAGGCAATTTGAGCGCTTTTACGGCGCAGCGGCACTGAAAAGCTACGCCGGGTCCGTCCGGCGCTTCGGTAAAGGCGCTAAACGTCAGCATCGAGCAAACTCCAGATTGTTGCGCGAGCTGGCAGATCGGGATGCCCTTTTAGTCACGGGCACTGACTCGCCGTTTGTTCCTTACGGAGCAGGCTTACACGCCGAATTGCGATTGTACGAACGTGCCGGACTCGAGCCCTGGCAGGTATTGCGGGCAGCCACCTTGAAGTCTGCAGAGGCGGCGGGTGTTGGCGCAGATCTTGGGCAAATCGCACCAGGCATGCTCGCCGATCTTGTTGTGGTCAGCGGCGATCCACTGGCGACAGTAAAGGATGCTGATAATGTGGTGCTTACAGTGAAAGGTGGGCAACGATTTGAACTCGCCCAACTACTCCAGTAGCGAGACGCTAGGGCACATAATCGTCTATCGCCTTCTGCACAATGTTATGGGCGATTTCCGGATCGCGCCAGTTACCCACGCTCGTCCATTTGTTGGGCTCAAGATCTTTGTAGTGTTCAAAAAAATGCTTGATGCGATCGAGGTCAATCTCGGGAATATCCGACCAGCTTTCAACCTTTTCATACAAAGGCGTGATCTTGGGTGCGGGCACTGCAAGAATCTTCTCATCACCACCAGCTTCGTCTTCGAGCTCAAGCACTCCTATCACCCGGGCCGGTAACACGGCGCCAGGCTGCACAGGCATACGACCAACAACCATCACATCGACGGGATCCCCATCGTCGGCGAGCGTGTGGGGCACAAAGCCGTAGTTACAGGGATAGAACATCGAGGTGTAAAGAAACCGGTCAACAAAGATGGCACCAGAATCCTTTTCGAATTCGTACTTTATGGGATCAGACCGCAGTGGTACTTCAATAACCACGTTTACTTCTTTCGGCGCGTTGTCGCCAACAGCGACCTTACTGATATCCATCTAATTTTTAACCTTTTGGTGATTGTGCAACGCAACCTGTGGCGCGTAAGCGCGGAAGGCTACCAGACTGGCTCGCTCCCCGCATCGCATAGAACGTGCGTTTGCTCACACATGCGGGCCTGGACGTTCTATTGCAGGCACTTTTTACATCCGCAGCCGACAACTGCAGTAACCGGCCCCGCAGGTCGCTTTAGGGTCTGCTATAACTTCCCCTAAAGACGGGTTTTAACCAACCGTGCGGTCGTAGTGCACTCAATAAAAGGCAGAAATTGAAAACTCTTCTCTGGCTAATACTCTCCCTGGTGCTGCTCGTCGGCATTGGCATGGCCGTTTTTGTCGCCACGTTTGATCCCAACAGCTACCGAGAGTTATTGGGCAAAACCGTCGAACGGAGTACGGGTCGCCGATTGGCCATCGGGGGTGATCTCAGTCTGACTGTGTGGCCAAACATTGCGCTGCGCGCTGAACAACTTAGTTTGGCCAACGCAGACAACTTCGATCCAGAGCCCATGATCACCGCGGAAGCTCTCGAAGCAACCATCGCGCTCGCACCGTTGCTGCAACGCGAGGTAAATATCGACGGGGTGGCGCTCCATTCGCCAGTAATAGCGCTAATGGAAAAGCCAACCGGCGAAACCAACTGGAGCGATCTGCAAGCTCGTATCGACACAACTACGGCTGACAAGGTTGATACAGACAGCGCAACTCAGGCAGATGCCAAAACCGCGATAGAGCTGAATTCTGTCGTCCTGACAAACGCCACCATTACCTTTAAGTCACCCGACCAACAGATAAGCCTGCAAGCACTCGATGCAAAGGTAGATTTCGCGGCAAGTGGAATGTTGAGTCTCACGACCTCCGGGGGCTTGCAAGCCGACAGCCAAAGCGCTCCAGCGGATTTTTCGCTGTCGACAAACTACAGCGCGAACGCCGAGACAAACTTGCTTAAGCAAACGCAGCTCACTCTGGCGCTAGGGGCTAACGAGCAATTACAACTCAGCATTCCCGACATTAACCTCGGGACAGACCTGCAAGAACTTCGAATTGACGAGGGCAGCGCAACGCTTGCCAATTCAACCCTGAACTTCTCGGCGACAGTCACCGACCTACAAACTGCGCAGAGCTTCGAGGCCAACATCACAACCACCGAAGCCGACACCCAGGCCTTGCTCGCACTTGCTGATCTTGAACTGCCAGCCACAGTGCCCGCTGGCCAACTTGGCACACTGGACGTCCAGGCAAAACTATCCGGTGCGCTGACTGGCAGCAGCGGCGGCGCTATCAGCGTGCCCGCCTTTACCGCGAAGTTGCGTGGTTTAGAGCTAGAGGTTGCAGGCAGAATGGAGCTGGCCGCCAACGGCACAGCACAGGGCAACCTGCGGCTTGCGCCGCTGGACTTGAGCCGACTTGCCCGGGCGTTGCCAGAGCTGCTCGACCCTGACCTGTTCCAAACCCAGAGCCCTCCAGACAACCCAGCAACCCTTGAGGCACTGCAAACGGAGTTTGCCTGGATACCCGCAGAGCTAAGCCCTGCTAAACCGGCCACCCTAAACTTCAGCAATGCCCGCATAGAGGCACTTGGACTCGGCGCAACCCTTTCAGGAACAGGTCGCCTCACCACTCCAGGCACCACCCTAAGTAGCACGATTAGGGTCGACGAGTTCTCGCCTAAGCAAGCACTTACTTACTTCACAGCTCCAATAACAACCGAAGATTCGAGTGCGCTTACCTCAGCAAGCGGGGCACTCACCTTGCACCAGGACGCCACAGGAACGCATCTGCGCGACCTCGCGGTTAGCGTCGACAAGAGTCAGCTCAACGGCACAATCAGTCTGCTGCAGGCCCCCATTCCCACGTTGCGCTTCGACGTTGCCCTCGATCGTCTCAACGCCAGCAGCTATCTGGCACCCACCGAACAAAGCGCACCCACCGACGAGACAGCGGATGTACTGGGTGATCTGGTATTGCCCACAGCGCTGCTCCACAGCTACGACCTGGATGGCTCCTTTCGTATTAACCAGCTAGTGCTGTTCGATCTGCAACTGGGTGATGCCGGGTCCCGCGTTATCCTTGGCGACGGCCGCGCGGCACTTAACAATCTCTCCGCGCGCCTCTATGGCGGTTCTTTTATTGGCAAAGTGGGTTTTGTCGAAGGCGACACCAAGCCTGAACTTGCCATCACCGGTGACCTGCAACGGGTTGATATCGCCTCGCTCATGCAGGCCATCAGCAACACCCACGACTTCACGGGGCGCGGCAACGTCCAGATTAATATGACCGGGCGTGGCGCTACGGCGTTGGCGGCCGTGCAGAGCGCCGCCGGTTCCTTTGGTCTGCAATTGGAGGAGGGCACCTATACGGGCATCAACATCGGCCACGAGCTGTGCAGGCTGTATAACCGCCTGCGCAATAAGCCCGCGCCACCACAGGCCAGCGATCCGACAACCACCTTCGACACGTTTAGTGCGACGGCAAACGTCAGCGCGGGACTTGCCCAAACGGATGATTTGCTCGCCAGCAATAGCTATCTGAAAATTAGCGGACAGGGCACCACGCAACTGGCCCAGCAGTCCATCAAGTACGATCTCGACATTGAGCTGACCGGACCCATCGAAGAAACCAACTGCGAAACGCTGACACCTTATGTCGGCAGCCGCATCCCCGTGCGTCTGACTGGCAACTTCGCTAATCCCACGCTACGACCCGACTTTGGCAAGCTGGCCAAGCGAGAGATTCGCCGCCGCGTCGAAGAAAAACTGACCGATAAACTTCTGGATATATTTGGGGGTAAAAAGGCGGATAAAGAGCCTGAACCCCAAGAAGACCCGGGTTAGGACGCAAGGCTCGCGTAGGCAGCCTCCAGAATACCAAAGCCCCGCAAATCGCCAAGCAAGTCGGCTTCCATTTTGTTCATGACGTAGGAGACACAAAGCCGCGCATCCTGATCGACAACAATGGACGAACCACCCCAGCCTCCCCAATAGGCGATGTTCTTGTTTGGCCCCATCGGCATGGCAGGGCTGGACAGGCCATAGCCCATGCCAAACACAATGGGTGCACCAAGTACCATGTCGACCCCGTTGGTTTGTTCTTCGAACACGCGTTGTGCACCTGCTTTACTCATAAGCTCAACACCCCATGCCGTACCGAAGTTGGCCACCGCAGTTTGTATCCGCACAACCGAACGGGCATTGCCGTGCCCGTTTGCAGCAGGAATCTCTGCACGCCGCCATTCGGCGGTACGGGAATGAGATGCATCAATGGCTGGATTGCGAAACGTGCGGGCAGCAATGCTATCGCCGATTGCAGCGTCCGCAGGTGCAGCTGACGGAGCTATCAATTCACCGATGCGCGCAAAGTGTTTGTCATCGGTACCAATGTGGAAATCTGCGCCAAGCGGCTGCGCAATTTGTTCGGCAAAATATTCGCCGATGCTCTTGTTCGTGATACGCCGTACTACCTCGCCGATGAGGTGACCCTGTGTCAGCGCATGGTAACCACTGGCCGTACCCGGCTCCCACCATGGCGCCTGCGCGGCCAATGCTTCTACCATTAAATCCCAGTCGTACACTTTGGGCGGTTCAAAGGGCTCATCCATACCAGACAAGCCAGCGCTGTGGCTCAAAAAATGACGCACAAGCACATTCTCTTTGCCGTTCTGCGCAAACTCGGGCCAATATTGGGAGACCTTCGCGTTCAAATCCAGTTCGCCACGATCAGCAAGTAGCAAGGCGCACAATGCCGCCATGGTTTTGGTGGTGGAATACACATTTACAATGGTGTCTTCTTCCCACGGTAAGGTTTTCGCCTCATCCCGATGCCCGCCCCACAAATCGACTACCATTTCGCCTTCGAGGCTCACTGCCACACTCGCGCCAACATCGCCGTGCTCCGCAAAGTTATTCGCGAGCGCCTCACGAACGTGGTCAAATTTGGGGTCGCAGGTGCCATGCAGTGTGGTCATGATGTTCCTCTATGTTGTGCTGTTTAGTTGGATCGGCTTGGCAAGTTCATCCGCGACAAACTCCATGCGGTCTTTACCCCAGAACATCTCGTCGTTCACTACAATCGTCGGCGCGCCAAACACACCGCGATCTAGCGCGTTTTGAGTCGAGTCAATGAGCTGATTACGAATAGGTTCGCTGTTTAACCGTTCGCGAAATTCACTACCGTCGATGCCAACCGATTCGGCCAGGCTACAGAGCGTATCGTCAGTATCGATACTGCCATCATTAGCTTCCCAATAACGAGCGAACACTGCAAACAGGAGCTGCTCTTCCAGGCCGTAATGGCGAGCTGCGAGTACCGCACGCAACGATGGGCTGGTTTTAATAGGGAATCGATCCGGCATACGAAACGGTAAATCGTAACGCTCGGCCCAGCGCTGCAAATCGCGTTTGCGGTTTATCAACTTGGACTTGGGCTCGTCCATGAGTACGTAATTATTGGCCCGAAACACATAACCCAGGTTGAAAGGTTGATAGATGACGGTGGCATCATTAGCGTCAGCAATGCGCCTCAACAGGTGCAGCGCAAAGTAACTATTAGTGCTGCCTGTGTCGTAAAACAGCTCCACCGTTTTGTCAGTGTCACTCATCGCGTAGCAACACTAAAAGATCAGTACGCTTTTAGCGGTAGCGCGTTCTCGATAGCTGTCATTCCAACGCGCGACGTTAGGATAATCAGTAAGATCTTCCAACTCCCGAAAACGCATAAACTGCAGCGCACCCTGTAACGTACAGTCACCAACTGTGACCGCATCACCCGCTAACAGAGGCCGGCCATCGGCAAGCAACGAATCAAGATACTGCAGACCCCGCTGAAACGTCGGCTGCAGGTACGCGGCAATCTGCTTATTAGGCTCAATGCCCAGGGGTGAGTTCACCATATGCACATAGCCTGCGCTCGGATTGAGCGTGCGCACATCAGCGATGCGCTCGATGTTCCGAGCCACCGCCCGCGCCTCGGGGGTGTCACCCCACATGCTCGGTGCAGGAAACTTCTCTTCGAAGTACTCAATGATCGCAAGCGATTCAAAGATGAATTCGCCGCTGTCGGTTTCAAGCGTAGGTAGGGTGCCAAATGGATTGCGTGCGAGATGTTCTGGTGTTTTTTGCTCCCCTTTAAACGGGTTCAGCACCGTGGTCTCTAACTCGAGATCTACCCCAAGACCCTCTTTCTCGGCAACGTACAGTGCGACTTTGGTCGGGTTGGGCGCGCCGGGTAACAAATAGAGTTTCATATCACTCACTCTTACAGTTGATTGCGTATGGCAGCAGGAACTACAGACTCTGCAAGAATGCCAGAAGTGCGCGCCGTTCGTCAGTGGTCAGCTTAAAGGGCCGCATCCTCAAGCTGGCTTTGGGTCCGAGTAGTGCCCTGTCCGCGGTTTCGTAGAAATCGAGCACTGCATCTAACGTGTCCATGCTGCCGTTATGCATATAGGGCGCAGTGTGTTGTACAAATCGTAATGACGGCGCTCGAACAGCCAGCGTTCTCGTCTGCGAGTCGATGCCAGTCTGATAGAAAGACGGTGGAAATTCTGCGCGGGCTGAGCGCGTAGGACCGGACAGCAAAAAGCCTCGGTGACAGGCGGCACAATTCAGCCGTGGCGATGTAAATAACTCTAGACCTCTCTGTGCTTCTGCAGTCAAAGCGGAGGCGTTATCCCCAAACACATACTCATCAAACGGGGTGCCCGCCCGAACCAGGGTTCGCAGGTAGCTCGCGAGCGCCGCCACGACCGTTTCAAGCTGTAAAGTCCCGTCTTGTTCAGGGAAAGCCGCGTTTAATGCCGCCGCTATTTTTGGCTTCGCCTGAACACTCTGGAGCCGCTGCAGACTAGTGCCCAGCTCAACAGGGTCGGTGTTGGTTAAGGGTCCCATGTGCTGCGCTTCCAGCTCGTCCAAGCCCTTATCGACCCATGAAAAGCTGGTGCTATAAGCGACGTTCCACAACGTTGGCGTATTGAAAGCCAGCTCATCCCCCAGCGCACCGCTGGGTACAACCACGTTGTCGACAAAGTAGTTAGTGGGGTGATGGCAATCGCTACAGGACAGTTTGCCGTTCACCGCGAGGCCAGGTTCCATAAACAGCAGTTCGCCAAGCGTTACCTTGGCGCGGCTCATGGGATTAGTCGCTGGTACCAGAGGTTCAGGAAAGCCTGGCGGTAACTGCCATTCCCAGGCTGGATCTTGTGCACGAACCGGCGCGAGCGTGGTCAGCAAGAACAGTGAACCTAGAGCAACTAGCGCAAAATGCATGATCCCGGACGGTGCACGCCAGAATCTGCCGGAGCCGCTACCAGCCAGAGCTGGTCGACTCCACAGCCTCGCCAAAGGCACTCACATTTTCTCGTGACTTCAGCCATTCCAGAAAGTCGCGAGTACGTGCGTTTGGCCCTTGCGGACCGCTATCGAGAGCATCCCGCCACTTACGCATGCTAACCATCAGCTCTTCTGCCAACTCGCTGTTGGAGCGAAACAACTGCATGTAGGCTTTCTTGGCCTCGGTGTAATAACCAATTGCCACAAATGCCTCGGCGCGATATTCAATCGCTTGATCAAATTCTGGATACAGCTGCAGCGCGTAGTTATAGGACCCAATCGCCTGTTCGTATTCGCCTTGCTTGCGCAGCACATAACCCAACTCGTTGGCCGCCTTGTAGTCTTTGGGGTTCCTGCGCAGCACTTCGGCAAACTCGTTCTGTGCTCTGTTGTAGTCTTTCTGAGCGCGTTTTAGTTGCCGCTTTTTGGTTTTCTCTGTATCCGCGAGCGCCGCTTTTTCTTCTGCCTTCCAGGCTCGCTGCTTGTACCTTATGCCTTCCGCATAGGTTTCTTTTAGCTGCTCTTCAAGAGATGTATCGAGGTCTGTTGACGTCGCTGGTGGGGAACCATCCCAATTATCGTTCTTAGACCCGGAGGCAAGTACTGGCCACGCACCGATCACGGCAACCAACAGTACAAACAAGGTTACTGCTGCGAGAAACAATCTAGTCATAGCTATTGCTCAAATTTTCTGGAGCCTAAAAGCGTACGCTTAAGCTCGGTGTAAACGGACGGGCAGCGTCGTATAGCCTTTGACAAAGGATGATTGCACGCGTTCTGGTTGCTCCATCACTTCAATAAACGAAAACCGCTGCATGATTTCTTCCCATGCAATCCGCAGTTGCATTTCAGCGAGGCGATTGCCCATGCAACGATGTACACCAAAGCCAAAGGCCAAATGGTGGCGAGCATTTTTGCGATCAATACGAAACTCGTTGGGATTCTCAATCACTTCTTCATCGCGATTACCCGACACGTACCACATAGCCAGCTTGTCGCCTTTCTTTATTTGCTTGCCACCAAGCTCAACATCGCGTGTGGCTGTTCGGCGCATGTAGGCCAAGGGCGTTTGCCAACGGAGTATTTCTGACACCATGTTCGGAATCAGCGACACATCGTCGCGGAGTTTTTGATATTCGCCAGGATTTTCGTTCAGAGCCAGCACGCCGCCCGTCAACGAGTTTCTCGTTGTATCGTTGCCACCAACAATTAGCAGCACCAGATTGCCAAGATACTCAAAGGGCTCCATGTTTTGTGTGTCTTTGCCGTTGGCAAGCATAGACACCAGATCAAAGGCCGGATCAGCCTGATTTGAGCGTTCCTCTTTAAGCCGGGTAAACCACTCCAGGCATTCCATGAGTGCCGCGCGTCTGACAGGTTCTGGCGTTGGGCCGCCCGACAGTTCACCCGAGGTCGCCATATCAGACCAGTAGGTTAGTTTGCGTCGATGTTCAAACGGGAAGTCGAACAGCGTTGCGAGCATTTGTGTGGTGAGTTCAACGCTCACGAGATCAACCCAATTGAAGGTTTCACCGATGGGCAACGAGTCGAGAATCTTGCACACCCGGCTGCGGATCAGGTCTTCCATCTGGGCAAGGTTTTTCGGCGCAACAGAACTCTGCACTGTGCGCCTTTGCACGTCGTGCTTGGGCGGATCCATCGCAATGAAGTTGGTCAGGTTGAAATCCGCCTGCCGGTCGGCAAGCGTGATGCCGTCATCGGAAGAAAAGGTCTCGAAGTCTTTTTCAACGGCCATGATGTCGTTGAATTTGGTAACCGACCAGTACGGGCCAAAGATCGAGTCTTTGCAATAGTGCACCGGGTCTTCATTGCGCATGCGCTCAAAGAACGGCCAGAAACTGTCGTCCTGAAACCGCTGCGGCAATGAGATATCCAACTCCTCGAGCGGATAGGTGGCTGGGTCTTCAGCGTTGTCTAGTACTGGCCGAGTCGGTGTATTCACGGGTTTCTCCTCTCATTACCACATGAATTTCCCATTCCTGTCGAGCATTGGCAAGGTCCTCAGGACCAGATGGCGGCCAGCCAACCGTCGAACTACCTATTAAACAGACGCTTGATACCCTTATTTCTTGCCTTTCTGCTTATCCTTAGCGGCGCCACTGGCATCTTTAGCGGCACCCTTGCCAGCCTTGGCGTCTTCGGCCTCATCCATTCGAGCCGCCAATTCGTGCAACAGGGTGCTGAAGTCAGTGCGGGACACCTTGCGGCCTTCCAGTTTGTCGAAATGGTCTTGCAGCTTGGCCTGGGTGGCGATTTCGCTACGGGTAATGCTCGCCTTCTGCGCGTCCGCCTGTTGCTGAACCTCTTTGCGCATTTGCTCGGCCGATTTGTCCAGTTCTTTGCGCAAGTTACTCATCTCGCCCTTAAAGCGGCTTTCGGCGGCTCCCAGCTGCTCACCCAGCGTGGTGCCTGCGGCCTCAAGATCGTTCGCAGTCTGGCCCTTAACGGCCGCAACCTTGGTATTGACCTCCAAAATGTCCTTGGCAACGCGATCACTAATCTGGCTCATTTGTTGCTCAAATTTTTTGGTCAGTTCGGCAATTCCAGCTTCCGTCGCCGCGTTAGCCTTTTCGATTTTCTCAATCAACTTGTCGTTATCGGCCGAGTGGCTCGCATTCACCTTGCTCTCCGTATCAGCGACCACCGTATAGATTTTGGACTCAAGGAACCGCACGCGATCTTCCAGTTGCTTCGACATCGCGTCCGAACTCTCTCGAACGGCCTGTTCACGAGCGCCAAGCTCCTTGTGGATTGCCTGGTTAACCGTAGACAGAGCACGCACAATACGATCAATGCGATCACCCAGTTCTACCCGCAATTCGCCCATTTGATCATGGGTCTGACGCTCTATTTTGCTCAGCTCACGGCGGTTTTCGTTAATGGTGTCACCCAACAGGAGGTCACGCACGCTGTCGATGGTGGGGCGGGTATCGCTCGCCCGGCGCTGCTTTGCTGCCTGCGGGAGAGGCCCGTTAGTTTCTTTGGAAGACTGAATTTTATTGTTCGATGGATTGTTCATTACACCTGCCCTGGATGACGTAGTCGCAACGCTTTAGCCTGATTGATCCGCAACCTTACTTCCCTGACAGGTGTTTGTTGATGCTGACTTAGTAAGTATTTGTAGCAAGACGTAGCCAAATATTTGGCGCGCCTTACATCTGTTATGCGGGTACCGAGTAGGCCGCTATAAACTCCGCTGGCATCCGCGCCGGCCGGCCACGCTTGATGTCGATACAGACATAGTCGATCTCGGCCCGCATGATCGTTGCCGCTGAATCTGCACCGACTGGCGCCTCACTCCCACCACACACCCGGATGATCTGGAAGGTGCGCGTCGCCCTTAACCTGCCATCGTTCGCGGACAGCCAATCCGCAACAACAAGCTCATCACCCGCAAAGGTGGCGAGCAGATATTGCATGCGAACATCCCGAACCACCATGGCTCTGTTCAACCCAAGCATTTGCTGCACATCGAAACCCACCGCCGCTGAGTGCGCCCAGGCACAGCGCTCGAGCCAGGCGAGATAACACACGTTGTTGGTGTGACCCAGTTCGTCGATGTCATCTGCACCGACGGTATGGGTAACAACAAACGGCTCAGGATAGTCCCATGCCAGATCAGTTTTGCTCTTGGCTGCACTGCCGCTGTCATTTGTCATGTCGATTCCCGCGCACCCTGTTCTTACCAAAGCGTTTTAAAATCATAGCCGCATAAGGCTTGGGATTTATAGTCAGACTGTCTCGAGTGCACAACAAAAAATCTGCAAGCGCTCCGGTTACGACGCCATGCTCTGGAGGTTGCAGGTGCATGCACGGTAGGATGGTCTCAAACCGCCACGCAGAATCTCCCGTCAGCACCTCCGTCAACACCTCCGTCAGCAAACGAGCACCAGCAAGCGCGCAGAGTGACAAAGAAGATACCAGCCACAACATTGACTGGTTTATTTTCATTGCTAGCGCTCTACTCATCCTCGGGGTATGCGTGCCGTTGGTGTTGTTTCCCGAGACAGGCAAAGAAGTTCTCGGCCGGGGGTTCGACTACGTCACCCAGGATCTGGGCATTGCCTACATCGTATTCGCTTCAGCGGCACTGATCCTGTTGCTGGTGCTCGCCTTCGGGCGCCATGGACAAACCCGGCTCGGGCCACCCGATAGTCGACCAGAGTTTGCTACTTTTTCCTGGGCGGCCATGCTGTTTTGCGGCGGCATTGGCACCAGCGTCATCTACTGGGGCACTATCGAGTGGGCTTACTACTTTCAGGGCCCGCCCTTCGGCGCCGAACCGGAATCAGCACAGGCATTCGCCTGGGCCACCTCTTACCCCCTGTTCCACTGGGGCATCACCGGTTGGGCGCTGTACTGTCTGCCGGGTGTCGCCATCGCGTATGCCTACCACGTGCGGAACATGCCGACGCTGAGTCTGAGTGGTGCCTGCGCAGCGGTGCTGGGCAAGGCAACCAACGGTCCACTCGGGCGCCTCATCGATCTGACTTTTATGGTGGGTTTGATCGGCGCAATAAGCACCGGACTCGGTCTGGCTGTGCCGCTGATCTCTGCGATCAGCAATCGACTGTTTGCCGTGGAGGAAAACTTCACACTAAGCTGCATCATTATTGTGGTCATTACCTCACTCTATGCCTTCAGTGTTTACGTTGGGCTTGAGAAAGGCATCAAACGACTTAGCAATCTAAATGTCGGCCTGGCACTGCTCATGCTCTGTTTCGTTCTGCTTGTTGGTCCAACCGTGTACATCCTGGAATCGGCCATGGAGGCCGTGGGTCATACACTGCAGAACTTCATTAAAATGAGCACCTACAACGATTCGCAAGGCGAAACCGACTTTGTCGGCGCATGGACCGTATTCTATTGGGCCTGGTGGCTGGCACTTGGCCCCTTCATGGGCATGTTTGTCACCAAGATTTCGCGCGGCCGTACAATTAGGGAGTTGGTCATCTGTTCGCTGGGCTACGGCAGCCTGGGCTGTGTTGCGTTTTTTGCTGTCCTTGGCGGTTACGCTCAGTACCTGCAACAAAACGACATCGTTCCGGTGCTGCAACTACTCAACGAACAAAGTGCGCCACATGCGGTGGTTGCCGTACTCGACGAGTTACCGCTCGACGTTATCGTTTTGCCACTGTTCGGCATCCTTTGTCTGATTTTTGCGGCGACCAGTTACGATTCTGCATCGTACACGCTCGCCTCTGCCGCAACTAAACGTCTGCCAGCTCACGTACACCCCGCATCCTGGCACAGAATATTCTGGGCGTTCTTTCTTGGCTTGCTGCCTATCACGCTTATTTACCTCGGTGGCTTACGCTCACTGCAAAGCGCGATGGTCATCATCAGCGTCCCGTTGCTTGTGGTTCTCATCATTCTCACGGTGGCGCTGTTTAGAGGGCTGCGCGAGCAAGAGCGCGAATATACTCAGGCCCTATCCCGCAACACCCGCCCACCAACGTCGCACCCGCTTTGACAAACGTGCGCGCGAAGCCGACATACTCATCCAGCGACATCTCCCGACGCCCACTCTGCACCGAGGTGTCATCCAGCGTCCAGCCTTGTGGGATATGCAAAAGGTTTGGGTACGCCCCCAACGGTCGTGTATCCCGCACCCGCACTTCTTCCAGGGCAACTACAATCGCTTCTGGTGACGTGCAGTTAAAAAGCAGTGCAGCCGGGTTAAATGGCGTCAACGCCGCCAGTGCCTCATCTAAAGATTCGCCGCTACGCAAGCCATGGCCGGGGCGCTCGTCCAGTGTCCAGGAAACATACACCGGCTTGTTCTGGCCATAGGTCGATGCGGCCGTAACGGCATTGGCCGCCTCTCGAGCGCTTGACATGGTTTCACAGATAAACAGATCAACATGGGGCAACAACGCCTGCACCAGCTCACGATAGATCGGCTCAGCTATCTCATCCGCAGGCACCATATCTGCCCGATAACTTTCCGCCAGCGGCGGCAGACTCCCGGCGACCTGGACGACGCATCCACTGGCTGCGGCAGCATCCGCCGCCTGGCGCGCCAAGCGGCCACCGAGATCGGTGAGTTCCACATAGCGCGCCTCTAGCCCAACTTTGCCGAGATAGCTTGGAATAGTGGAGTAGGTATTGGTGATTATGAGGCGTGCACCGGCAGCAATGTAGTCGCGATGCACGGCCAGCACATCTTCGGGTGCTTCAAGCAACGCCCGTGCAGACCACAACTCGGTACGAGATGCACTGCCCCGACGAATGAGCTCACCGCCCATCCCGCCGTCTAAAATGGTTATTTGCGGTAGCATTCGTCAGTCTTTCTCTGCTCACAAACTGGCACCAAACCTAAATGAAACGCGCGCCTGCAACCAGTCGTATCTGCTTCATCCTGGTCGGCAGTATCGCCAGCGTCCTGCTGCCTGGCTGTTCAGAACAGGAAACAGCAGCACCCAGCCCAACGGTAGCGTCTAAACCAGCCGCCAAGTCTAATTCAGCGCTAGGGCCTGGAGCTGCCGCGGCGCAAGCGTCGGGGCAAACACCAGGCGCTGAGGTAAGCACCGAGAAAGGTGCGTACCGGGTCAGGCTAGAACCCCAGAACTCGCCCGTTCGAATTGGCAAGCGACAAGCCTGGGTTGCTCGGGTAACCAATGCCAACGGCGCCGACTTTGCACCGAGCGCCCTGTACTTCGATGGCGGCATGCCCGGGCATGGGCATGGGTTGCCCAGCGCAGCAAAATTTACGCGGCATCTCGGAGGGTCAGACTACCTGCTCGAAGGATTGGCGTTAAACATGCCGGGGAGCTGGCGCTTTGTAGTCACCATCGATGGTCCAGCCGGTGTCGACAACGCAGTCTTCGACTTCGACATTCAACCTGCGACAGGCGGCGCATCGATAAGTGCCACAGCCGACTGGTCAGACAATGAGCTTGCGCTCATCAACTCGTTGCGTCTGAGCACTATCACTCAACCGGCAGATCCTTCGAATCGTTTTCTGAATGACCCAAAGGCAATCGCACTCGGTGAAGATCTGTTCAACGAGGTTGGCCTGAGCGCAACGGGTAGAGTGAGCTGCACCACCTGTCATCAAGCCGAACGCGGATTCGCCGATGGCCAACCACTCGGCTTTGGCAGCGCCGAGACCAACCGCCACACGCCAACGCTGACAGGTGTGGCCCACGCCACCTGGTTTTACTGGGACGGCCGTCGAGACAGCCTGTGGGCACAAGCACTAACACCCATCGAAACCCCTGGGGAAATGGACAATAACCGCACTGACGCTGTGCGCTTTGTCGTTGCTGCAGCTGCGCATAAAGAGCGCTTTGCAGAACTTCTTGGGCAAGACCTCGATTTGTCAGACACAGAGAGGTTTCCTGCTGGTGCCAGCCCGTTCGGTACAGGCAAACTCGCATGGCATCGGATGACAGAGCAGGACCGGAGCGTGGTAAACAACGCTTTTGCTGTAATAGGCAAGACACTCGCAGCCTACGAGACAACGTTACAGCACAGCAACGGGCGCTTTGACGTCTGGGCGAATAGTTTATTCAATGCTGAGGTGACCAATGGCTTAAATCCGTCATCAACGACGGCAGCACTTCCTAAAGCCACTCTGTCCACTGACGAACAAGCAGGACTGCATTTGTTTCTCGATTTACCTCGTACCCAATGTTTGCGCTGTCACAATGGTCCACTATTCAGTAACCTTGGCTTTCACAACGTCGCAACAGCCGAACCTGCGCCGGGAGCCACTGGCACTCACGACTTTGGACGAATGTTGGGATTACAATCAGTGCTTGTAGACCCATTTAATTGCTCCGGCAGCTACAGCGATGCAACGGTAAATGAGTGCGAACATCTGCGCTTTGCAAAACGACAGAATCTGAGTGAAACCATCGATGGTGCGTTTAAAGTGCCCAGCCTGAGAAACCTCACGGCCACGGCTCCGTACTTCCACGATGGCCGCTTTCGAACGCTCGCAGAAGTTATCGATCACTATCGAAACCAGCTGGTGAATGATCCACTACGTAGCAGTGAAGTGCCGGACATAGAACTTACCGACTCCGAACGCGATCAGTTAGTGGCCTTTCTTAAAACGCTCTAAATCACCGCTCCCCCAAACCTGTTAATCCATAAGGACTCGCTTTGCCTACTTCTTCCACCCGGTTAGTCGTGCTCGACATCGATGGCACGCTGTTGCCACCCGGAGCTCATCACCAGGATGTGCCTGATGCAAAAATTACTAACGCAATCAGCGTACTGATGGCCAATGGTGTCGAGGTCGCTTTGGCCTCCGGCAGAATGTTTCCCGGAACTGCACTTATCGGCAAGCACCTGAACCTCACACTCCCGCTTATTTGCCAACAAGGCGCATCGGTTCACAACCTTGATGGCAGCGTTAAGTGCCAGCTACCACTCGATAGCACAATTGCCCACGAGCTGGTCAGCTTTGCGCAAGCAGAAGGTTTGTCCTATTCCTGGTTTGATGCCCAGCGTTACCTGATTTCGGAACATACCGAAGCATCAAAATATTTTGCCGAAGTTTCTGGTATTGCGCTCGAATTACACAACGCTCCAGAAACTTCAGGCATCGTTCCGACGGGCGTCGATATCATTAGCTGCCCGGACCAGGCGCCGGCGATTTACGACCAGCTGGATGCCCGCTACGGTGAGCGCGTGCATCTGCTCGACTTTAAGACTGTCACGGTAGCGCACGCTCCTGAAGCTTCAAAGGGCAAGGCGGTCGCCGCCCTGGCCGCAAACCTGGGAATCGCCCAGGCTGACGTGCTCACCATAGGTGACAGTGTCAACGACGTATCAATGTTGCTCTGGGCAGGCCACAGCGCAGCGCCCGCACATTGTGATGATTACGCGCGTGCGGCGGCAAAAGAAATTTTGCCCGGTGATGGCGTAGACGGCGTTGCACAACTGTTACAGACGGTTGCTACCCGCGTTTCTGCCGGGTAGCCACTCGAACTTATCTATTGCGCTCTTGCGGGCGCCTGGTAGAACCGTTCAAACTGTTCCGCCGAGAAACCACGCATGGTACGGCCGTCCTGAACAATCACCGGTACCCCGGAGAGTCCCAGGCGCTTATAGGCTCGCTCGGCCGAAGGATTTTTTTCAATATCAAACTCGCGGTAAGCAATGCCATTCGTATCGAAGTAACGCCGCGCTTTTTTGCAGTAGCCACACCAACTGGTGCTGTACATAACAAGACTTGAGCGGGTTGTTACCGGCAACTCGACGTTTTTATAGTTATTACCAGTACGCAATTCCACAACACGAGCCTTGACACCTGTACCCTCGGCGGGTGGCGCATCGCCAAAATGCAGGTTGCCGTCCTTATCTCGCCACGAATGAATTTCGGCGTGCGCCAAGGGCACGTATGCGAGGGGTAGGAGAAGTAACGCGCAGAGGCCGCTGATCAACACATGGGCTAGATGGGATTTTCGCATCTAACAAGCCTAACGCTGCCATAACCCAGGCACCGGAACTCTGCCGCACTTTGCTACTGCCGAGCGCCCTCAAACACGAGCCCTGCGTTGTCATCCGCAAACACAGCGTCATCAAACTTGCCTTCCGTGCGGGCCACAATGGTCGCGACCGTACCGTCACCCGTGATATTGACGACCGTGCGCATCATATCGAGCAGTCGATCCACGCCAATAATCAGCGCAATCCCTTCAACCGGCAAACCAACTTGCTCAAGCACCAACGCGAGTGTAATCAGCCCTACACCCGGCACCCCCGCCGCTCCTATGGATGCCATGGTGGCGGTCAGAATGACCAGCAGATAATCCACAGTGGTGAGTTCAATCATGTAGAACTGCGCGATAAACACCGTTGCCACGCCTTGCATGATGGCCGTGCCGTCCATGTTAATCGTGACGCCCATAGGCAGCACAAAGGAGGCAACCTCCTCGTCTACACCTACTCGATCCTGCACGGTACGCATGGTTACAGGCAGTGTTGCTGCGCTTGAGCTGGTAGAAAACGCAAGCAGCATGGGCTCACGCATTTTCTTTATGAAACGTAACGGATTAACCCGTCCCAACAGGGTCAGCAGTGTTGGCATGACCACACTGACATGCACCACCAGAGCAATCACCACGGTCATGAAGTACATGCCTAGCTTGCCAATCTCAGTCCAGCTCATCTCAGCAAATAGCTTCCACATCAGGCAAAACACGCCAACGGGGGCGAGCTTTATGAGCATGGTTACCAGCGCCATGATCACTTCATTTAAATCTTCAAAAAAGGACCGCACTCTAGAACCTGCTTCGCCGGCGTGAGTAATGGCTACGCCAAACAGCAACGCAAACACAATGATCTGCAACATCTTGCCGCTCGCCATCGCCGCAACCGGATTGGTTGGAAACACGTCAACGATGGTGTCCTTAATACTCTGGGCTTCTTTCGGAACAAAAGTAGTGGTTGCAGATGAATCGGCGCCAGCACTCATGCCTTCGCCAGGTGCAATAATCAGGGCGAGCGTTAACGCGATGGTAATCGCTGTTGCAGTCGTGAGCAGGTACAACCCAAGGGTCTTACCCCCCATACGACCGAGATTGCCACCACTTAGCGCACTGGCACCGCACACGAGCGATACAAACACCAACGGCACAACCATCAGTTTAAGGGAGTTAACGAAGATCTTGCCGCCGACCTCGATCAGGCCATGCGTGAGGTAGGTATCGATGAAGCTGCCGGGACCGAAGCCCAGGGTCTGGACACCCCAGCCAATGAGGCCGCCTACAACCATGGCGATCAGGATGCGGGCGGTCAGGTTCATGTGCTATTAACCCACTTCAATCATTTCGAAATCTGCTTTGCCAACACCACATTCAGGACAGACGAAGTCTTCCGAGACGTCTTCCCACTTGGTGTTCGGCGCTATGCCTTCTTCTTCACAACCTTCGGCTTCATCGTAGATCCAGCCGCAGACTATGCACTGCCATTTACGCATAACTTTTGCTCTTAATCCTCACAAGAATTTTACTCTACCGAGATGCAAGCTGCTTGTAAGACACAGCCCCCGGTAAAAGGCCGCTAAAGTACGTTGGCGTCCAAAGAAAATCAAATACTTTCCGTTACTTAGCATAGTTGGCTATCATTACGCCCTCTTCAACAGCACGCGGTTTTTCTGCATTGGAACGCCTCAAACTCTACGCGGAACTCATGCGCATCGATCGTCCGATTGGCACCTTACTGTTGCTGTGGCCCACTCTGGCCGCTCTGTGGATGGCCAGCAGCGGCATTCCCGACACACGGCTGCTGGTGCTCTTCATTCTGGGCACCTTTGCAATGCGCAGCGCCGGCTGTGTCATCAACGACATCGTCGATCGCAACCTTGATCCCTACGTTGAGCGGACGCGTAATAGGGTGCTTGCACGGCGTGCCATTAGCCTCAATGAAGCGATTATTCTCGCCGGAGTGCTGTTGGCGATAGCCGCTGCTATCGCGGCATTGATGCAACCGGCCACCTTAAAATGGGCCGTCGGTGGCGCCGTGCTCGCGGCCATTTACCCGTTCGCAAAACGCCACACCTACATGCCGCAAGTCATCCTCGGTGGCGCGTTTAGTTGGGGCATTGTGCTGGCCTTTATCGAGGTGCAAGGCAGCGTGACCTCGCCGGGTTGGATTCTCTTTGTTGGCAGCATCCTCTGGATTGTCGCGTACGACACGTTCTACGCCATGGTCGACCGCAATGACGATATTCAGATCGGCGTAAAATCGACCGCCGTGCTGTTTGGCGATGGAGCAGCGGTGATAATTGCAGTGCTACAGGCTTCTACTCTGTTCGCCTGGTATCTGGTGGGCGAAAATATGAACTACCACTACCCCTATTTCGTTGCGCTCGCAGCTATCGCAGGTCTGTTTGTCTGGCAACAACAAACCGTGCGCCTGCAGCCAAGCCTGCATGGAGACGAAGCTACCTTGCAACGCGCAGCTTATCTGAGCGCGTTCACGCGTAATGTCTGGGTTGGCTTTGTTTTGTTTATAGGGCTGGTGGCTGAATACGTGCTGCATTCCCCTGCGGCTTAGGCTGCGCTTTGTAACCGCATGCGAGCGATAGACGCCCTCACCGAAGCCACCGGCAGAGTGCTTGCTGCGTTTCTGCCTGTGATGGTGCTGCTTACTTTCGCGATTGTTGTAGCACGCTATCTGTTTGACCTCGGCACCATTGCTGGACAAGAAGCCGTGATGTACCTGCACGGCATCGCGTTTATGTTGGGATTTGCCTACGCACTCAAACATAACGCCCATGTGCGGGTAGATGTACTTGCGAAGGGCTTCACACCGCGCACGCGGGCGCTAATCGATCTCGGCGGTCATGTGCTGTTTTTGCTGCCGATGTGCGTTTGCATCATTTGGTTTTCATGGGACTACGTCGCCGCCGCCTGGCGAGTGCGCGAGGGCTCTGCCGAAGTGGGTGGCATTCCAGCAATTTATCTATTGAAGTCCCTCTTGATCGTGAGCTCGGTTCTTCTGGCACTCCAGGGTGTTGCCGAGATTGGGCGCTGCGTTCAAGCCCTGCGCGGAGCCAGCGGTGCGCCTCGCTAAATGGCCATCGAGTTCTTCCCGCTACTCATGTTCCTCGCCGTGTTCGCGGCGCTGTTGCTGGGTTATTCGGTTGCATTAACCCTTGCAGGCGTTGGCCTGCTGATGGCATTTATCGGTGCAGCGGCGGGTTACTTCTCATTGAACGACCTGGGCTTTCTGCCAGGGCGCCTCTTCGGCATTGTCACCAATCAAACGCTTATCGCAGTGCCACTGTTCGTTTTTATGGGCGTGACCCTTGAACGCACCCGCATTGCACAAGACTTGCTCGCAAGTTTGACCGCGCTTATGGGCGGTCGGCGTGGCGGGCTTGCACTCGCCGTGATTATCGTCGGTGCGCTGCTGGCCGCCAGTACAGGTATTGTCGGCGCGACCGTTGTCACTCTGGGGTTGCTTGCACTACCCAGCATGCAACAGGCGGGCTACAAGCCGGACATCGCAACTGGAACGATCGCTGCAACCGGAACCCTGGGTCAAATCATTCCACCCAGCATTGCGCTGGTGCTGCTGGGGGATGTGATCTCAAGTGCTTATCAACAGGCGCAGCTCAATCAAGGTGTGTTCTCTCCCAAGCCTGTCTCGGTCAGCGACCTGTTTGCGGGTGCTGTGCTGCCAGGATTACTGCTGGTGGCGCTCTACATCCTTTACATCCTGACCAAGACCTTTGTTACACCCAACGCCATGCCTGCCACCAGTTCGAGCAACATCGCATCAAGCAGCGGAAAATTGCTCCGCAGTCTGGTCGCTCCGCTTGGACTTATCATCGCAGTCCTTGGATCAATACTGTTTGGCCTTGCCACACCCACAGAGGCAGCCGGGGTGGGCGCAACGGGGGCCCTGCTGCTCGCGCTTGTGGGCGGCAATCTGAGTTTCAAAGCACTGGCGGATATCAGTCAGTCGACACTAAAAACCACCTCGATGGTGTTCTTTATTCTATTGGGCGCTTCAATCTTCTCACTGGTATTCCGGGGTTTTGGCGGCGACGACTGGGTGCATGCCATGTTCACCGACATGCCCGGAGGCAAGTGGGGTGCACTTGCCATCGTTATGCTCGTCGTGTTTCTGCTCGGTTTTATGCTCGACTTTATCGAGATCACCTTTGTTGTTGTGCCCATTGTCGCGCCGGTGCTGCTTATGCTGGGCTTCGACCCCGTGTGGCTGGGAATTATGTTGGCCGTCAACCTGCAGACCTCTTTTTTGACGCCACCATTTGGCTTTGCACTTTTCTATCTGCGCGGTGTAACACCTGACGAGATCGGCACAAAAAGCATGTATCGCGGTGTTCTGCCCTTTATTGGTTTGCAGCTCCTACTGCTGGGCTTACTCATTCTCTGGCCAGGGCTTGCGACCTGGCTACCGGAAGTGTTGAAGTAGGCACGCCCAAACTCACCGTGGATTCGCGCGCATGACTGTGACCCGCCTGGTTAATCTGAACATTTTTGACGGCGAAGCTGTTAGTCAACACACCAGCATCCAATTCGATACAACGGGCATTGCCTGGCTGGGTGATTCATCCTCTGTGACAAAAAACATGGAGCGTGCTGACAACATTATCGACGGTGAAGGTGCATGGTTACTACCAGGCTTGATGGACGCGCATATTCATCTGGAACTCGATCCCAATGAAAAGTCCCCGCCGGCACCGGATGCGCCTCGCGACCTAGAAGCAATGGCGGAACGGGCCAGGCTTATGGTTGCGGCCGGAATCACAACTGCAAGGGATCTGGGCGGTGGCGTCTGGGCCGAGTTTGGTATTCGTGATCGGATTCTTGCTGGTGAGATCCCGGGGCCGCGCCTGGTCTGTGCCGGGCAACCCATCACCAGCATGGGCGGCCACTGCCACTTTTGGGGCGGTGAAGTAGAAACGCTCTACCAGGCCAAAGCAGTTATGCAACGCCAGATCGACAAAGGCGCAGATCTGCTAAAAGTTATGGCCACGGGCGGCCGCTTTACCGCCAACAGCTCACCCTCAAAGGCGCAGTTTGAACAGTCTTTTATGACCGACCTCGTGGCGGCTGCGAACGCTGCAAACCTGACTGTCGCCGCCCATTGTCATGGCAGCGAGGGTATTCGCCACGCCGCTTTCGCGGGTGTAACAACCATCGAGCACTGCTCCTGGGTAGGCAACGACGGCAAGTGGGCCTCCGACTACCAGCCAGCGGTCGTCACCGAGATGGCCAACCGTGGGGTGTGGGTGTCACCTACCGTTAACGCCAACTGGCAACGCTTTATCGATTCTGAAGCGAAAATGATCACCACCTTTCGTGATTGCTACGACAAGATGCGGGCAGCCGGTGTGCAGTTGGTAGCATCAACCGATGCGGGCATTCCCGGTGTTGTGCACCACGAGCTACCAAAGGCTGTGCATGTGTTCGCACAGATCGCGGGCCTAACGCCCGCTGAGGCAATACAAACCGCCACAGCCAACGCAGCCGATGCGCTGGGCATTAGCGCGATTACTGGTCGGGTACGTACAGGACTTGCCGCAGACCTTTTACTGTTTGAGGAAAACCCGCTCGACAATCTGACCGTGCTGCAGCGGCCCGCCGCGATCTGGGCTCGCGGTACAGTCGTGAAACCGGTCTAGCACTCCGACAGGGAGCACAGATGCCTAACATTCCCACAGTCCCACCGACCATCGCTCGCGCGTTCAACGCCTTTCCGGCTGCACCCAAACTCAAACTACTCCAGGTGCGACGCCTCATCTACAACACAGCGGCAAAAAATACCGCAATCGGACCCATTAGCGAGACGCTCAAGTGGGGGCAGCCGTCCTATGTCCCCGAGAAACCAAGAACCGGTACCGCCGTGAGACTCGGCTGGAGCGAACAATCGCCTGAGGTTATTCATCTGTTTGTGCACTGCCAAACCACACTCGTTGATACCTACCGCACACTAATAGGCGACGAGCTTGGCTTTGAGGGCAACCGGGCCATTGTCGTACCACTCAAAGGCGCTTTGCCGAAGACAACCCTGCAACTATGCATTGAGGCCGCGTTTACCTACCACAAAAAACGCTAACTCCAGCCCTCGACTATTTCCACCAGCCGCGCCACAGCGGCTTGCGCTTCTGCACAAAAGCCTGCACGCCTTCGGCGTAATCGGGCTCACGCATCATTTCATTAAGCAACGTCTCCGAGCGCCGCACCGCTTCTGCCGCGCTCAGGTGTTGATCTTCATAGGTTTGCCAACGCGTCTGCCGCAAAGAATTTGGTGACACTGTCGCGATCATTTGGCGGGTGTAGTTAAGCACTTCCTCGAGCAGATCGTCCGCGGGAAACAGGCCATTAACAAAACCAAGCAGATAGGCCTCGTCAGAGAGAAATACCCGACTGGTTAACAACACATCGTTGGCACGCCCCAACCCCATCACTCGCGGCAACACCCAGGACAAACCATACTCGGCGGGTAAATTCAGTTTGCCGTGCGCTGTGGTGAACTTGGCGCCGGGTACCGCAAAACGCAGATCGGCAAAGGCAGCCAACGCCAGACCAATGCCCGCCGCTGGCCCATTCAGTGCCGCGATGAGAGGCTTCGACAAACCCATTTGATACGCAAAGGGCGCATCGAAATTGGAGCTTTGTCCATAACCTGGGTTTGCAATGTCAGCAGTCGTCCCCGAGTCGTAGCCACCTTTTTCTACGTGACCTTCAAGCGCCTTGGAGTCTCCACCCACACAGAACGCACGGCCTGAACCCGTCACTACAATGGCCCGCACGTTGTTATTTTGATCCGCATCGAGCAGGGCTTGCCGATAAGCCATGTGCATCTTGCCGTTCCAGGCGTTGTGGCGATGCGGCCGATTGAGACGAATGAGTGCAATCTGGTCAACGTGCTCAACAAGGACCGGGGAGTGATCAGCCTCTGGCTCAATCTCTGGCATTGATGTAGGCCTGTTCCGAAATTTTACTGTAGTTCTTTGCGCGCGCGGCGAACTCCCGATAAGAGGCTACGATGCGCTGCGCAAGAGGATCATCGCCAGCCATCTCATCCACCACCTCTGCGGACAGCTCGTGTAATCGGGCCAGCACATCATCGGGCAGTCGGCGCAATTCGACGCCGTGCTCATCCAACATGGTTTGCAGTGAAGCGGCGTTACGAGCCGTAAACTCTGCCGGCACAAGAGTATCAAGCGTAATGCAGGCCGCTTCAACAATGGCCTGTAGATCGGCTGGCAGACTTTCCCAGGCGTCTTTATTAATCAGCGTTTCAAGCGCTGGACCCGGTTCATGCCAGCCCGGATAGTAGTAGTACTTGGCAACCGTGTGTAATCCCAACGCCAAATCGTTGTAGGGTCCTACCCATTCTGTCGCATCGATCACGCCCGTTTGCAGCGATGTGAACACCTCTCCGCCCGGCAATGCGACGGGAACACCACCGGCACGCTGGAAAACTTCACCTCCCAGTCCAGGAATGCGCATCTTCAACCCCTGCAAGTCGGCCAGCGAGTTTATTTCCTTGTTAAACCAGCCCGCCATCTGCACACCGGTATTGCCACCCGGAAACGGTCGCAGATTGAATGGTTCATACAACTCGCGCCACAACTCAAGGCCACCACCCTCATACAACCAGCCGGTCATCTCGCCTGCGTTCATGCCGAAGGGGACGGTTGCAAAGGTTGCCGCAACTGGCAATTTGCCGCGCCAGTAATAAGCAGCGCCATGACCCATCTCAGCCGTGCCCTGAGATACCGCATCAAAGATCTCAAACGCACCAACCAGTTCGCCAGCGCCATACACCTTGATATCAAGTCGGCCGTTCGACATCGCACGAACGCGCTCCGCCAGTTTCTCGGGAGCTGTACCAAGCCCAGGCAAATTTTTCGGCCAGGTGGTAATTAACTTCCAGCGATAGATCTTGGTATCTTGTGCGCCGTTGCCAGCACCAGCCGCGCCACCGGCCGTATTACCGCCACAGCTCGCAAGCAGCCCAATAGCCATAAGCAGAAGAGCGATACGAGAAAAAACAGTCGTCATTAGTCCAGTGCCTCCAGATTGGCGTAGTTCAACATAAGACGCTTCTCGCCTTGATCGTCAAAATTCACTTTAACCACGGCCCGATCGCCCTGGCCCTCGCAACCCAATACGATGCCCTCGCCAAACTTGCCGTGATTGACTCGTGCTCCAATGCGCAGAGGGGCGTCGTCCTCTTCCATTTGGGTTGCAGCGCCAAGTCGCGAAAACCGAGCAGGCGCGACAGGGCGTGACACTGCGCCACGCAACCGCACTTCTTCCACCAGCTCTTTTGGTAGCTCGCCGACGAAACGCGAGGGCCGGTTATAAGTGTCACTGCCATGGAGCCGGCGAGTTTCGGCATAGGTAATATAAAGCTGCTGCATCGCACGCGTGATGCCTACATAGGCCAAACGCCGCTCTTCTTCCAACCGAGACGGATCTTCAGCCGACATGCGATGCGGGAACAGCCCCTCCTCCATGCCCACTAAAAACACAAGCTGAAACTCGAGCCCCTTTGCACTGTGCAGCGTCATCAGCTGCACGCAGGGACCATCGTTGGATTGGTGATCACCCGCATCAAGTGCTGCTTGATCGAGAAACTCATCGATCACCGACAGCTCTTCTTCGTCGGCGTCGTCTTCGGGGCCATTCACCGAAGGAAACGACAGATCACCGCTGAACTCGCGGCAGGCACGCACCAATTCTTCAAGGTTTTCCTTGCGGGCCAGGCCTTTCTCACCACGCTCGCGACCGTGAAATTCCATAAGGCCCGAGTCTTCGACACACAGTTGGGCTATTTCATGCAGCGGTAAGGTGGTTAGGCCGTCTGCGACATGTTCAATAAAGGTCATGAAATCGACAATGCCTTTCGCTGCCTTGCCTTTAAACAGGCCCTCTGCGGTACCTTCTTTGGCGGCTTGCCACATCGACAGCCCACGGCCGCGCGCTATCTCGCGAATGGTCTCAAGGCTCTTGTCGCCCACTCCTCGAGTAGGCGTGTTGATAACACGCTCGAAGGCTGGATCTGAATGCGGTTGCACCGTAAGGCGCATGTAGGCCATGGCATTTCGCACTTCGGCCCGTTCAAAAAAGCGCAACCCGCCGTAAATGCGGTACGGCACTTGCGTGCGCAGCAACGCCTCTTCCAGCACCCGCGACTGAGCATTGGAGCGATACAGCAGAGCGCAGTCATTGGGGCTGCCACCGCCGTCAATCCACTGCGAAATGCGATCAACTACAAAGCGGGCTTCATCCAGGTCGTTAAAACCGGAATAGATCTTGATCGGATCGCCATCTTCCCCATCGGTCCACAACTGCTTGCCGAGCCGACCGGTATTGTGAGCAATGAGTGCATTCGCAGCCGTAAGAATAGTGCTGGTGGAGCGGTAATTCTGCTCCAGCCGAACCATCTGCGCGTCGCGAAAGTCTTTATTAAAGCGATGAATGTTCTCAATGCGAGCGCCGCGCCAGCCGTAAATCGACTGATCGTCATCACCCACCGCCATGATGTGGCCGTGCTGGCCCGCCAACACTCGCAACCACGCGTACTGAATGCGGTTAGTATCCTGAAACTCATCAACTAACAGCTGGCCGAATCGATCCTGATAGTGCGCCAACAGCTCCGGCCGTTCGAGCCACAGCTCATGACTGCGCAACAACAGCTCCGCAAAATCAACCAGACCGCCATCGCGACACAGATCCTCGTAGATTTGATAGATCTTCTTGTGCGTGATTTGGTAGAGGTCTTCTCCCTTGGGCACGTCCTTGGCGCGGAGGCCCTCATCCTTCTGCGAGTTGATAAAACTAATCACTTGTCGCGGCGGCCATTTCTCAGGGTCTATATCGAGCGACTTCATGATGCGTTTCACGAGCCGCAACTGATCATCTGCATCGAGGATCTGGAAATTTTGCGGTAACCCGGCCTGATCCCAATGACGTCGCAGCAGGCGATGGGCAATACCGTGAAAGGTACCCACCCACAAACTGCGCGACGGAATTTCGAGTAAGGCCTCGACCCGGCTACGCATTTCGGCAGCCGCCTTGTTGGTAAATGTGACGGCCATGATGCCGTAAGGCGAGATATTCTCGGCCTGAACCAGCCAGGCGATACGGTGCACCAGCACCCGGGTTTTACCGCTCCCTGCACCCGCAATCACCAGCGAATTGCCGAGTGGCGCCATCACCGCTTCGCGCTGCGGGTCGTTAAGGCCGTCGAGTATGTGCGTTACGTCTTCTTTCACAATCTACAAACTACTGTTCACTTGCACAGTGTACCGCCTTTTTGCGACCCTCAGTCGCTTGCTAGTGAGAGACAGAACAAATAGCCTGCGACTGAAGTCAGGCATACTCGTTACATGGAAGAAACGCTTACCTTAACCACCCCAACGGGCGTCGAACTCAATCTCCCAATCGCCGGAGCCGGCAGCCGCTCTTATGGCTACATCATCGACTGGCATATTCGCGTGCTTGGGGTACTCATTTGGGCACTCGCCTGGCTCCTTGTGTTCTTTCCCGGCTTCAATATCGCCAGCGAAGCACGTTATGCCAACAGTGGGCTGTGGTTTGCTGTACCCGCCAGTTTGATTTATCTCCTGTACCACCCGGTTATCGAACTGCTCATGCAAGGTAACTCACCAGGTAAAAAGTGGGCAGGAATTCGTTGTATTGATCGGCAAGGTGAAGCCCCCGGTTCCGGCGCGATTGTGCTAAGAAACATCATGCGTTTTATCGATGGCATACCCGGTTTTTATACTATTGGCCTCGTTAGCGTGATGGTGACCAAAGACCGCGTGCGACTCGGAGATATGGTTGCTGGAACGCGCATGGTGGTGGCGGAGGCTCGCAGCGACAAGGCACTCGATCGCCTCGACCAGATACACCAGGCCACCATCGCACCGAAAGACGCCGAGTTTGTGCAGGAGTTGCTTGACCGTTGGGGTGCCCTGTCGAAAGCCAGACGACTAGAACTTGGCGGTGCCCTACTTGATCGTTATGACATTGAACCCGAGTCACACCAAACCAGATTAAAGAAGCAACTAAAGGCGTTACTGCAACCGTGACGGCGAATCTGAAGACACCAGTTTTTGACGACACCGAGCACTACACCCACTGGTTGGAGTCTCGCCTGCAACACTGGCGCACCATCAGCAACGCAGCTAGCGGGACACGCGCAGATCGCAGCCTCGAGCAATCGCGTGAAGTGATGGATGGCTACCGAGCTCTCGCACGCGACCTATCGGTTGCCCGCCGAAAAGTACCCAACAGCGCTGTGCACCGTGCCCTGGAAGCGCTCTACGCCCAAACCCACAACGCACTAAATGCCAAGCCCAGAAACCCGCTATTGGAAGCATGGCACTGGCTT
>CAZSYU010000035.1:0-38987 GCA_964611345.1 uncultured Pseudomonadales bacterium | reverse complement strand
GAATAGTTCCCAGGTTCGGTTGGGGCTTTTGGTTGATGCTGTCGTTCATCGTTTTACCAATCACCTCAGCGCTTTTTGAGTTCCTCCTGGGGATACTCTATACAAAAATGCACTGGCCACTGAGTGACATTCGTTCGACCGGGTTCGTTCTGACTATGGCGCTCTTCGCGGTTGTTGCTATTTTTACGAGGTGGTACAAGGAAGAGGAATTGTCAGCACCCTATTTGGGAACGCAACAGACTAAATCACCACTAATCGCCACCTGGCGCGACGCTGCCTGAACGCTCTTGGTACACGCTGTCGAACATCGCAGAAATGGCTTCTACTACTACTGAAGCTTGCGAATACACAAACAACTCGCCCGCATCGGGCAGCAGGGCAAAGGTCAGATTGACTCCCCGTTCGATCATACGCTCGGCCCGACGCTGCCGTGCACTGGGGTCGTTCTCACCAAGCAGTGCATGAAATGGAATCTGCATATCCATGCCGGGATGCCAGTGCTCCGACGGGCGGTCCTTAAGTTCTTTGAAAAACGGATGCTTTGACCCCCCACCACTCAACGCCAGTCCAGCCGCCATTGGCGCGAAGGCTGTCGGGTTGTCGATTAATTCGAGGTCTGCTTTGGAAGAGCGATAGATCATTCGTAACAGCCGCTCTGCCCCAAAACGATCATAGATCGCAATCCCAGCCCGGGCTACAAAGTTAAGCATAACCGCATTCGCACCAACTGATACAGTGAGCAAACGATGATGCGGTGCCATGCGATTGATATCTTCTCGTTCGCCAATGGGCAGCGCCGGCGTAATTCCAAGCAAACCCAGATAGCGCGAGGGATCTTCACGCATTATTTCAAATGCATAGGTCGCTCCAATAACTCGCCCGACCAAGAGCACCCCGCTGAGATTCAGAAATCGCATGAGTTCTTTGCAATCGCGAGCGAACTGCATGAAGGCGTTGCTACCTTCTGGGTAATCTGCGGCCCCGCGCCAGCCTTGTCGCGCAGGCACAATCAGTTTAAGTCCGGCTTTAGTCGCCTCTTCGACTAACTCGCGCGGCAGTGCAGGACCAAAAATTGCGTCGTGCACAAAGAGGCAAGGGCGTCCTCTGGGATCACCGATTATCGCGTAAGGCAAACCCCGGCCGTCGCGCAAACGCAACAGCTGCCAATCTTCCGCCACCGGTAGAACCGGACTACTCGCACTCTCTACAGCATCTTCCCGCGCAGACACTGGCGTATCGGGGTAGAGAGCAGACAGCCCGATGGCCATCCGCATAAATTCGCGCTGGGAATTAGTCGCCGTCTTCTCAAACAGCGAACGCGCTTGCACTCGCACAGTTGCGATCGAGGACGATCGCGCCGCTGCAATCTCCTGAATTGTCGCCCCCTCAACCAAACCCTTGCCCACAGCGCGTTCGGCTTTGGTTAGGCCGAACGAGTCGCTCATGAGTTGATCGAGACGTTCAGGCCACACGATGTCGGTGCTGACCAGGTGCGCTTCAGCGCGTTCATCCATCACAACAGAAAGATACAGGGTCTGCCCGGTGTGTTTATGTACCGCATGCACCAATCCGGTGGCAGGTGCCTTGGCAGACTTTGATGCAGACAACCCAGATCCTTGCTCCCGGATCAGCTTGACGACAAGTGCATGCAGGGTGCGCTGGGCAGCGGGATCAAAGGGTAGATTGCTGATGTCATCACCAGCGCTTACCCCGTAAGCCTGGGTCGCCGACGCATTGCAGGAGGTGAACTTGCCAGTGCGATCAACACGCATCGCAGGCTGCACTTCGGGTTGTGCTCCGGCAGCAGACAGCGCGTCTTTCGACACATCATCTGCTTGCGACGCTGCCAACAGGGAAATAACTTTGGTCGCTCGCTCTACATGTTCATTCAGAGCGGCCGATTCAGCGTCTTCCGGATTATCCTGATATGCAAACAACGCCGCACTGAGCTTGGCAACCCAGGTTGTCACCAAATCGTCGTAGCGCTCCGGCTCAACGGTCACGGCGTACACGCCCTGAATAATTTCCGACTCGTCGCTCACCTGAAAGCACTCAGAAGAAAATGGGATCAACCGTCGACGTTATCACTCCGAAAGACAAACTTCATGTCTGAATGTATGTCTCGCCTTTTGACTTGCATGGGCAGCAGCTGAACGCCGTTTGATTGCGGCAATTTAGGCAACACGGCATAGTCCGTGGTCACACACGCGGAACAACAGCGGAGCAGTCAAGATATGGCTGAGGCACAGGCAGCAACGAGTGACAGCGCAAACCAGATAAAGACACGTAACGCAGCCAATTTGAAAAAACATGGAGCGATGTATGCACTTGCGGTAATCGCAAGTCTAACGCTGTTTGGTGCGGCCCATACATGGGCGAGTTCATCAGGCTGGGCGCTGGCAACGGGCACCGGCATTGCGGCAGCAATCGCTGCGGGCATGGTGTTGTCATCCATCTTCCATGAGTGGGGTCACTACTCGGGGGCGGCTCTCTCGGGCTCCACCATCAAAATCGCCGACACGCCATCAGACTATTACTTCTTCCTGGGCTTTAACCCCAAGTCCAACTCAGTTACCCAGGCCCTGTGGATGACCTGGGGTGGGCTGGCTGGCAGTTGGTCACTCGCCGTACTGGTGCTATTACTGGTACCGATGGATTCGTGGATGAGCGCGGCACTATTGGCCACAGCGGTCGGCAGAGCGGTAAACGCTAGCGTGTTTGAAGTGCCCATCGCGTTACAGACCATTCGCGGCGATGATTTCAAAACCGCATTGAAGGAACGTCAGGCGTCACCGGGTGTCGTGCAATTCCCCGGCTTGATGGTTGGTCTCGCATTGGCGGCGGTCATTTCCTGATAACTCAACACCTGATACCTGCGCCGTTTAGTCTTTACCCTCTCGCGGCTCTAAAAACCTGATCTCATTACCTTTGCCTGTGGTGCCGTGATTCATACCGGCATAGTTTGGGCGATTCGATACCCCTGGCAGCGGATTGACACCAAGCAGCCCATTCGCCAAATAACCGCCATCAACAAGTTGGGTGGTGCCCGTAACAAAGGCGCTATCGTCGCTGGCTAGAAAACGCACCATCGACGCTATGTGCTCGGGTTCACCACGCAGCGTGGAAGGCTGGATCTTGTCGATGACCTGTTCGGCTTCTTCGGATCGGCCGCGATGCATTAACTCGGTGAAGATGATGCCGGGGCATACGGCGTTGACGCGTATATTTGAATCAGCCAGCTCAACGGCCGCGTTCATGGTGATATTCACCACGGCCGCCTTGGTTGCCGAGTAAGCGAGCGGCCCACCCTTACCGCTGAGTGCAGCAATAGACCCTGTGTTAATAATTGAGCCACCGCGGCCGGTTCGCTGCATCGCCTTGGCACCATGTTTGATGCCAAGAAACACACCCCGGGACATCACAGCAAAGGTCTGATCCCAGTGATCTACCTCAAGCTCTGTAATCGGGCCAATTGCGCCACCGATGCCTGCGTTATTGAAGATCACGTCCAGTCCGCCAAACTCTGTTTCGGCCACCTCAACCAGTGCAATGACCTCGGCCTCGTCGGCAACGTTGACACTTTGAAAACGAACCTTGTCTTTGTAACCGTCGGCGGCAAGCTCTGTCACCAACTGCTGACCGGCTTCTTTGTTCATGTCGCCAATGACAACATCTGCACCAGCCGCCAGAAACTGCTTAACGGTGGCGGCACCGATACCACTGGCACCTCCCGTTATTATCGCCACTCTGTCTTGCAGGCTGCCAAATTCTCTTGTCATCAATTTCTCACTATCAAGTCGGTACCGACGTTTCGGACCAGGTTACCAACGCTTCAATCGAAATCGCAGCTTAAACGGACTGGGCGCAAAGGCAACGCTACTTCTTATTACGAAAATGTTGAGCGCAGCGAACAACCAGCGCTATATTGGTCGTTCTATGGATATAAGTACACAAACCGTCCTGCTCAACCGGCTGCGCCAACACCTGGCCGATGGCACAACCGACATGGCCACCCACGCATTGCGAGTTCCTGCGTCGCACTATGTCAGTGAAGAGCAGCTTGCTGATGAGATCGATGCGCTGTTCATTAAGCGTCCCCAACTGGTCGCACTCACACCGCACATTCCCAACCCCGGTGACTATCTTACCCACGACGCACTGAGCACCAGTCTACTGTTAGTGCGTGATAACACCGGTACCGCACGAGCCTACATCAACGCCTGCAGACATCGCGGCGCAAGACTCGCTGAAGATCGAGGCAACAAAAAGTCGTTCTCTTGTCCCTTTCATGCCTGGAACTGGGGGCTTGATGGCAAGAACATAGCGCGCCCGAAAAGCAACGATGGCTTTGACACGATTGAGGCGCGCTACGATCAATTGCTTGAGCTGCCTTGCTATGAAACCACCGGCATGATCTTTGTTTTGCATGAAGGCAACGACATCGAAGCCAAAGTGCATGACCTTATGGGGCCCGCACTGACGGACATCGCAGGATTTAATATTGCAGACACGCAGTACATCGACCGACGCGTGACCGAGCTTGATTGCAACTACAAGTTTTTCCTCGACGGGTTTGCCGAGACTTACCACATTGCACCACTGCACAAAGACACGATTAGCCCGTTCTACTACTCCGGCTCAACCGCGGTGGACGAGCTCGGTAAAGTTGTTCGCCTGGTGTCGCCAAGAAAAACCATCGACAAGGAATTTAATAAGCCTGCCGATGAACAAACCCAGGTCATTCCTTACACCACCACAGAATATCTGATCGCGCCAAACGTCCTGCTCACCCATCAGGTGGATCACATACAGTTTTGGCGGGTTTACCCGCTCGACGGTGCGCAGCGTTGTCTGGTTGAACTCAACGTGTTTTGGCCCAACCCCGCCGATAAACCCATGGATGAAGAGGCCTGGCGCAAAGCCAAACTAAACGTTGATCTGGTTTGGCAAGTAACAACTGACGAAGACTTCCCGCAAAGCGTGAACATCCACAAAAATCTGGCCAGTGGCGTGCTCCCAGATCTGGTGTTTGGCAAAAACGAGCCCGCACTCATTCGTTACCATCAAAACATTGCTGATGCGATTGGCAGCGATCGGCTCATTGCCATTAGTAAAGACTAGGCGACAAAGACCAGACGAAAAATACTAGGGGGCGAACACCCGAAATATCCCGTGGCCTTTGGCAATGGGCACACCACCACACGTGAGCTCACCAGACACAAAGGCAAGCGATCGCCCTGGTCGTTGAATGGTTGCACGCGCCTCCACCCAGTCACCAACTCGCGCCGTACCAAGATACTCTGTGGTTAAGCTCACGGTGACCAGCGGCGGTCCGGAAACATCGGGCGGACGTAACTGCGCCCCGGGTTCTTCAGCGCGCGCAATAGACACGCCCACATTCAATCCAAAACAGGAATCAAAAATAGCGCATACCATGGCGCCATGCAGACGCCCTCCCGTGTTCAGGTGTTTGTCTTCCAGCAGCAAACCAATGGCCACGCCCTCATCCTGCAGCCGCGCCTGCAATGGACCAATCATCTGATTAAACGGGCTTCTCGATCCAAGTGGCTCATAGCCAGCAGGCACTTCTTGCGTACTGTTTGGCATAGCGAATTCTCCCTTCATTAAAACCATTTTGCGTGCTGCCTCCCTGCATTACCAATTGGCAACCTACGGGCGGATAGCTTTAACTTCGGGCTTCTGTACTATGGCACGTTCCTTTTGCTCACGTAGGCGATCTGACTTGCTACGAATTCTTGTTCAACTGATCGGCGTACTGGCGCTGTTGTTAGGCCTAACCCTGCTCACCCTGCGCCTCGTCTATAAAGACGCAGATGGTCCCTCGCGACTCTTCCCCGGGGGCGCACTGGTTACAGGCGCCATGCACACCGGGCCCGAGCCCGACTGGTCATTCATTGGCGATGTTTTCACCATCGAGCTACAGCTGGAAAATCCGCTGGGGTCGCGGCGCATCTTTGTTATGGAGACTGACAACAAACTGTATGTCCCTTCGGGCTACATGCGTTCCACTCTGGGTAGACTGTGGAAAGACTGGGCGTTCAAGGCCGAAGAGGGTGACGGCCTGGCGGTTGCCCGCATCAACGGTGTTCGCTATGAGCGGAAACTCGTTCGTGTCAATGACCCCACGGTAGTCGCAGCAGTTGCACAAGTAAGCACCCAAAAATATGGGGGTGGAGCAACACCCGAAGCAATCACCAGGTCCATTGCAGCCGTTGAGAACGGCGACACCTGGATATTCGAACTGGCACCGCGAGGCAACAACCAATGAGGACCAAAAACTATCTGATTTTATGTGCAGTGCTATCGGTGGTCTGGGTGGCAGGTCTGCTGTTTGTGCCGCCCTTTGCCAATGCGATAGAAGCCTTTATTCATCAGTTTTTGGTGGCCAACTCGAGCTAAGGCTGTTCTAAAAGCCGTTAGCAGCAACTTACAGTAAGATTGTGCGTGATGACTGATCAAGCGACTCGCATACACAACGCGTGGGCCGGGCGAATTTCTGGCTGTCAGCTCGGCAAACCTGTCGAGCTGCTGTCCATGCGCAAAGGGTATGACGCCCTGGCGCGCTACCTCGCAGATTCCGACTCAGATCCCAAGCAGGGTTACATCAACTACGCTGCCAGCGACGCACTCGGCAGTACGGTGATCACCAAGAGTTGTTGCGCGGAGCACATAACCCGCAGCGAACCCGACGACGACATCAATTACAGCCTGCTCGCACTAATGCTGCTTGAACAACACGGCAATAACTTACAGACCTTGGATGTCGCCAGGGCCTGGCTCCAGCATCTGCCCGTTGGTCAAACATTCACCGCAGAAAGAGCCGCCTACAAAATTTTGCTGGAGCGCGGTTCAGAGTGGTTTCCAGAAGGTGCCGATCCGAAATTCGATCTTACCGAGTGCGCCAACAACCCGTTCAACGACTGGATCGGCGCGCAGATACGCGCCGACGTTTATGGCTGGGTGTGTCCTGGCAATGCCGCCAAAGCAGCCAGGCTCGTCCGTGCTGATGCTGAGCTTTCGCATCAAAACGAAGGCGTGTGGGGAGCGGTGTTAGTCGCCGCTCTCGGTGCCGCCCTGCAAAAGCAAACACCTGAAGACGCGCTAACCGAGGCGCTGTCACACATCCCTGCAACCAGCGACTGTGCCCAGGCGGTGCAGTTTGGCTTAAGCCTCACACGGGACCCACAAGGTGCCGAGCAAATTCGCGAGCGCTATAAAGGTCTGTCACCCGTGCACACCGTCAACAACCTGGCCATTGTCATATGGGCGCTGTACGCCAACCTCGACAATTTCGGTAACGCTATTGGCAGCGCGGTTGCCGCAGGCCTCGACACAGACTGCAACGGCGCAACCGTAGGCGGGCTGTGGGGTATCAGTGGACGAGCTGTGCCCGACAACTGGACTGCTCCCTGGAATGGTCGCGTCGCAGTATCACTCGCTGGTCTTAGCGAGCTCTCACTCAATTCCCTGGTTAAACGCACGCTAAGCGTTACCCAGGAGTTAAACGCAGCAAGCGCCTAGCGGGCTGTCGAATCTGTAGACCGCGAGGTTTGTTAAACAATTTTTGAGACCGTGCCTTCGTTGTGGGTATATTGGGTACTCAATCTCTTCAACTCTTCGATCCAGGAGATACGCATGCGCAGAGTACACCATGGACTCAAGACTGCCTTAGGACTGATTGTTTTTCTCGCACCGGGTTGGCTGCTGGCTGATCCGCTCCCTGCAAACTATTTCGAAACTACGCCGAACAAATTCCCTCAGTTCGCGGCGGCAACTGAGGATTCTCAATACCGATTTGACTTCAGTGTATTGAACGAAGTACTGCAAGCCATGGTTGTGGATTTTGGCCAGCCCGACCGCGTAGGTGTAGCTCGCCCGGCCGCAAGAAGAGGTTCGCGATTTACCTTTGGACACACCAGTAAATATCGCCTGGAAGCGAACCGTATTCCGTACTCCTTCCTCGACAACAAAGCGACCGAGGTTTTAACGCAGCTTCGCACCAACATCGAAGCTGTGGGCAATCAGGTGCCGCTGGATCAACTGAGTCGCAAGTCGCAGATGGCCTTTTGGATGAATCTGCATAACGTGCTGGTTATCGAACAACTGGCGTTGCACTACCCAACAACTTTTCCGGAAGACATCCGCATCGGCCCAAACCAACTCCGGCTGCATGAAGCGAAACTGACCAAAATCCAGGGCATTGAGCTCTCGTTGCAAGATATCAGAACTGAAATCGTTTACCGCAACTGGCGCAACCCTAACGCCATCTACGGGTTCTACCGAGGCACCATCGGCGGCCCTAACATTCAAACCAGGGCTTATACAGAAGCGAATATTGATCGGCTACTAAAGCAAAACGCCACACAATTCGTGAACTCCCTGCGTGGAGTGGCGAAGACGAACAAACACATCACGCTATCGAAGATCTACGCAGATTCGAAGCCGTTGTTTCCAGCCTGGCCAAACGATCTGGTGGCGCATCTATCACAGCACAGCGGACCGATTGTAAGTGCCACTCTCGCGCTGTCACTGCCGCTCGATGCGCGAACCTATGATCCGAAGATCGCCGATTTTGCTGGCGGCCGTCCTGTCAGAGGAGCGCCATCCCCTGTCACCGAGGAAGTACTTCCCACACGTTTACTCACACCCGATAGGGCCACTACCCAGCCCGGATTGCGGCCATTAGGTGGTAGCGTCCCAGCCTCGGCGAATGTCAAAGTTGGATTTGTTGAGGTGTTACTGCAAGAGCGGAACGAGAAAGAAAGGCGATTACGTTTTCGCGAACTGCGAGATCAAAGATTCAAGGGCAAAGGTACGGTTGTGGTTGAAGAAATCGAACAGGAAGACGACTCCTGAGATAGAATCAGCCAAAACTAAAGGCATAACACCATGGAATACTTTGACTGGGCTGCCGGCCAGGCGGAAACACGCCCCAACAAAGTTGCAATACTGGATATTGACTCCGGTCAGAAGCTCACCTACGCCGACCTTGAGGCGCGCAGCTCTAACCTTGCAGGCTATCTGCAACAGCAGGGCGTAAAGAAAGGCGGGCGGGTCGCCATTCTGTCACGCAACTCACCACACTTTTTCGAACTGGAGTTTGCCTGCGGCAAGATCGGCGGTATTGGCGTGCCGCTGAACTGGCGCCTCACCGTTCCTGAGCTTGAGTACATTTTGAACGACTGTGCGCCCCAGTTGCTGATGTACGATTCCAAGTTCGCAGAGCAAGCCCATAAACTGCGTAAGCTGTGCAACATAGAACACGTGCTAGAGATCGATTTCGACGCACAGGATGCCTACGACAAGGTAGTTGCAACCACCCACAGTTATGTCGCAGAAAAACTCACGCTCGACGATGTGGGCATGATCATGTACACGTCGGGTACCACCGGGCATCCGAAGGGCGCCATGATCACCCACGGTATGAACTTTATTAACTGTGTGAATCTGGGCATTCCAACGCGCATCTCACCCACCACCGTACAACTTGTGGTGCTGCCCCTCTTTCATACCGGTGGCCTAAACTGCTACGCCAACCCCATTTTGCATGCTGGCGGTCAAATTATTTTGATGCGCGAGTTTGAACCTGGTGCCGCACTGCGCCTGCTGGGCGACGCAACGCTCGGCATCACGCACTTCTTTGCAGTGCCAGCGCCTTATCAGTTCATGTTGCAGCATCCCGATTTTGCAACCACCGATCTAACTCGACTGGAAGTGGCTGGCGTTGGCGGTGCCCCCTGTGCAGAAGCGATACTCAAAGGCTGGACCGAACGCGACGTGGCCATGATTCAGGGCTGGGGCATGACTGAAACCAGCCCCGGCGGCATTGGCCTTGATGCAGAGGACGCGGCACGCAAGATTGGTTCTGCCGGTAAACCACTGCTGCACACGCAGGTAAAAATCGTCGACGACGAGGGCAACACGCTGCCACATGGCGAAGTAGGAGAGCTGCTTATTCGCGGCCCCAACATCACCCCGGGTTATTGGAACAACCCGAAGGCAACCGCAGATACCTTTGTCGGTGACTGGCTAAAAACCGGTGACGCCGCCCGCTTTGACGAGGAGGGTTTCGTTTACATCGTCGACCGCTGGAAAGACATGTACATCTCAGGTGGTGAAAACGTCTACCCCGCCGAAATTGAAGACGTGCTGTATCGATTACCTGAGGTTGCCGAAGCCGCAAGCATTGGCGTGCCTGACGAGCGCTGGGGCGAGGCTGGTAAGGCGATACTTGTGCTAAAACCCGGCCAAACGCTCGAGCCCGACGCTGTGATCGCCCACTGCCTCGAGAATCTCGCCAAGTTTAAGGTGCCTGCGTCTGTGGAGTTCATTGAGGCGTTGCCGCGCAACGCGACGGGCAAGGTATTGAAACGCGTTTTACGTGAGCGTTACGTGGAGGCATCGGCACCCGCAATTACGTAACTAAGGTGATGGCTCGCAAGGGCCGGGCTGAGTTAGCGCGAAGGCGTAATACCAAACTCGGCCATTACCTCGTCCTGATGCTCTCCCAACAGGGGTGGCGCCTGATAAAGCCCGGTTTGGGTATGCAAGAACTTGATTGGGCTGCCCGCCAACGTAATCTCCGGGTTGTCGCCTGGCGGCTGATAAGCCTCAAGCACTTGGCGCGCCGCCACGTGTGGATCTGCAAACACCTCTTCCATGGTGTTCGCTGGTCCAACGGGCACCTTGCCACCAAGGGCGTCGACAATCTGTTGCTTCTTCAGGTTTGATGTCCACGCAGCAACCTGGGCATCTGCGAACTCCTTGTTTTTGGCACGGCGCAGGTTGCTGCTGGTGCGTTCGTCTTCGATCAGATCTTTACGATCCATCGCCTCACACAAACTAACCCAGTGGCGTTCTACCGGTGCCGCAATGGCAACCCGGCCATCACTGGCAGGAAACAAACCAAAGGGCACTAACGAACTAATTCCTGGCCTCGCGACTTTTTTAGTCAAACCATAGGCCGCTACATTGGAGCGCAACAAGGTCATTACTGCATCGTACATAGCCACGTCAAAGAACTCCCCGACACCGGTGTTACGCGCATTGTGTACGGCCGCCAACAAACCAAGCGCCATTATCGTACCGGGGAACATGTCAGAAATAGCGAGTCCATAGAGATCACCGGAGGTTTCAACCAGGCCAGCTACACTTTGCCCGGCAACATCCAGACAGGGCCAATCCGCATAGGGGCTTTCACCCGTGCGGGGGTCGCCGTATCCGCGTACCGCGCCATACACAATCTTTGGATTGCGTTCGGCAATGACTTCATAGCCGACGCCAAGCTCATCCATAACTCCGGCACGCATATTCTCAACGACAGCATCCGCCTGCTCACAGAGTTGCAGCAATACTTCACGGTCAGCATCCTGTTTCAGATCGAGACAGATGCTGCGCTTGTTGCGATTTACACTGGCGAACGACATACCGTAGTCCAGGCCCTCATCTTTACGCTTCCAGGGATGGGCATAGTCAGGCGGGAAGGGTGGTACCACCCGGAAGTTATCACCACGCGGCGGTTCTACCTTGATCACATCTGCACCTAGATCGGCCAGCAGCGCTGTACCAAAGGGGCCTGCGTACGCCATCGTGCAATCGATGATCTTGATGTCCTGCAATGGACCCGAGCGTTGCGATTCAGCCATGCTTAATTCCCTTGGTTCAGTTCAAGCGCTTCGCTTAGAGTTTCGTTTTAGAGTTCCGGTTGTAGGTGTTCATAAATCAACCGCAATTGCTCAAGCAGTGCCTCGCTGCTGCGATGACCTAATTGAAAGAGTGGTACACAGTCGATCGATACGTGACCGAAGCCGAGCTCTTTAAGCTCTACCAACCGTTCTAGCATTAAGTCTGTATCCGCGTAAAAGCGCTTGCGCTTGGCCTTGTCAATCGCTCCGGGCGACAACGACATTTGCAGGCCAATGTTCGCAGGGTCACGACCTGCATTGTCCGCAAACTCGGCGATCTGCTTAATGCTCTCAGCAAGTGGTGGGTCGCCGGCTGCACTCATGCCCATCCAGCCATCACCGAGTTCACCACAGCGCCTGAGTGCTGCGCGTTTTGTGCCACCAATCCAGATCGGCAACGCAGCACCCTGTGGAGGTTTAGGTTCCATCGCGATCTCATGGGCCTGATAAAACTCGCCTTGGAAGTTCACATGTTCCGCACTGAAGTAAGCGCGCAACAAACCGATGGCCTCATCCATACGCTGGCCACGGCTGGCAAAATCTTCATCGAGTGCCTCGTATTCGCTGCGCTGCCAACCAACGCCAACGCCGAGCCGCACACGACCGCCGGACAAGGTATCGAGTGTGCTCACCTGCTTGGCCACAAGCGCGGGTTTCCGCTGGGGTAACACCAACACACCCGTTCCCAACCCGATAGTGCTGGTAATCGCGGCCGCGTAGGACAGCGTCATCAATGCTTCCATAATGGGCATTTGCGGTGGATAAAAGGGCGCTCGCCGAGTATCGGTTGGGTAGCCCATCAAGACATGATCGAACATGTCGAGCTCATCAAAGCCAATCGCCTCAATGCCCTGCATCAACCGGGTGACGCCCGACGTTCCTTCGCGGTAAATGACACTTGGGAAGACAACGCCAATCTTCATGCGATTAGCAGCTGATCAAGATATTTCTTGGGATTATCTTTGATAGTCGTGCGGTGCAACTCACGAGCATAACCATCATAGCCGCTGTTCGCTTTGTGCAGTACGCTGCGGTTGTCCCAGATCACCAGCATGTTCTCCTGCCACTTGTGGGTGTACTGAAACTCCTCACGGGTTTGCCAGGCGTACATTTCAAGTAACAGCGGCTGTGCTTCTTCCCGGGCCATGCCTTCTATGTCTAAGATGTACCCGTAGCAACCAAACAGAGCCTCTTTACCAGATTCTGGATGGCTGCGAATAAGCGGGTGGCCCTGTACTTTACGCGCCTCTTCGGAGTAGAGAATTTTCATGCTGCGGTCAGAGCCTTTTTCACGCTCGCCATAGGTACCGTCAGGTGCATAAGCAACGGCTGCGCAGTGTAAACCAGTCTTGCCTTCCAATCGGGCACGTAACTCAGCGGGCATTTCTGCCAGGGCTTTCTGTTGGTTAATAAACCCCGTATCACCGCCGACCGGCGGAATAACGTGACTGTACAAACAAGTGCCTATGGGCGGCTGTTGCTTAAAGCTCCAATCGGTGTGCCAGGCTTCCGCAAATACCGGGGCTTTTTCATCGGCTCGTCGTGTGAGCGCCACCACCTGTGTCTTGTCTGAGATAGACACAAAAAACGGATCATCACCCACGCCACCGAGCAGCTGCGTGATGTGGACCTGATCTTCATCAGTGAGGTGTTGCTCGGGGAACACCAATACATGGTGTTCGAGCCAGGCCTCGCGAATCGCTAACAGATCTTCAGCAGTTATTTCGGCGGCAAGATCAATGCCCTGTACTGTGGCACCGCAAGCCTCGCCGGTCGCAACAATCTCGAGGGTTGATGCCATAACTCTATGCCGTCGGTCCGCTTTGGAGCGCGGCCTTGGGATTTCTAAATCGATTCGACTGATCCTCACCCTCGCGGGGATCAAGACATTCGAAGTCTTTCTCGATGAGGAGGGCGAGCGACCCATCAGCGATGGGTGTGGCGACTGCAATCGAGACTTCTGTCTCCGTCAACGCCCAGTGTTGCGCTTCTGCCTCTGTCAGCGTGACAGTGATTGTATCGCCGGAAAAATTCGCGTTTGTCGCCGGGGCATCTACTGAGCTTACAAGTGTGTAACCAAAACGCTCGCCGGTAGGAAACTGCGTGGAACAGACCACGGATTCTCGGCGGCCAACCTGATCCACCTCATCGCGGTTTAAGCGCAATCGAATGCTATTGTCGTGAATTCGGATCTTCAATCTGCCTCCCCCTCAAACTGTCACGCCAACAGTTTAGCGCAGACCGAGGGCAGTGCGAGCAAGCGCAGGGATTAGTTGCGAACCCGCTCGCTGGTCGGATCATACAGAGGGCGCAGTGAGGCGCGTGCGGTGATGCGCCGCCCGGCAACCTCAATCTCATACTTACCGGCCTTGATATAGGCCGCAGTTACGCCTGAGTCGCCTTCCCCAGGATTCGTAACATAACCAAGCCCAATCGCGCCACCCAGGGTATGGCCATACATGCCCGAGGCGATATAACCCACAATCACATTGTCACGATAGATGGGTTCGTTGTGGTAGAGCATGGCCTCCGGATCGCGCAACAAAAATTGCACCAGGCGCTGCTTGAGTCCGATGTCTTTCTGCTGTGCTTTCTGTCGCGCTATCGCATCGCGACCAATAAACGAAGGCTTGTTCAGATCCACCACGAAACCCAGGCCCGCCTCCAGTGGTGAATCTTCTTCGCTAACATCGTGTCCCCAGTGTCGATACGCCTTCTCGATGCGTAGTGAGTTCATGGCGTGCAGGCCGATCGGGCGCAGGTCAAATGCCTTGCCTGCCGTGAGCAATGCATCAAACACATGCACCGCGAACTCTGTAGACACATACAGCTCCCAGCCGAGCTCCCCCACATAGGTAATGCGCGACGCCCGCACCCAGGTGTGAGCCAACTCAATCTCACGCGATGTGGCAAAGCCGAAAGCATCGGCAGACAAGTCGTCGGGTGTCATGCTCTGTAACAGCGCTCGACTATCAGGGCCCATAACCCCAAGCACCGCATAAGCTGAGGTTACGTCGGTGGCGACACAGTGCGCATCCGGCGGAATGTGGTGAGTCAGCCAATCAAAATCTCTGACCTGGCTGGCGACACCTGTCACTACCAGGTAATCGTTTGCTGAAATTCGCGTTAGAGTTAAGTCTGCTTCAATGCCGCCCCGCTCATTCAACCACTGCGTGTAGACCATACGGCCGGGCGCAACATCGACGTTATTACCACAGATGTTGTTGAGCACAGCACAAGCATCGCGACCCTGTACCCGAAACTTGGCAAACGACGATTGATCAAACACCCCAACCGCTTTGCGTACGTGATGATGCTCTGCCGCTGAATAGTCAAACCAGTTCTGCCTTCCGTAACTGAATTCATACTCGGGCTGACCGATAGGCTCTGTACTGCCAATCGGTGCAAACCAGTTGGCGCGCTCCCAGCCCGCAGCCTCGCCGAAACAGGCACCCAGCTCGGCCAACCGCTCATGCAAAGCAGAACGCCGCACCCCGCGAGCCGTGGCGTACTGGTTAAACGGCCAATGCATAGCATAGAGCATGCCCAGTGTTTCGCTGGTGCGTTCCCGTAAAAACGCGCGATTATTCATGAACGCCTGATTGCGACGCACATCTACATCGGCGTAATCAGCCGGTGCATGCCCCTTGGTGATCCATGAGGCCATTACTTTACCAACGCCACCGGCAGACAGAATGCCAATAGAATTCATGCCGGCAGCCACAAACAGATTGTCGCGCTCGGGCACCCGCCCCAGATGATAGTGATCGTCTGGCGTAAAACTCTCGGGGCCGCAGAAAAACGTTTGAATGCCCGCATGTTCCAGGGCCGGCATTCGTTCAATGGCTTTGGTTAAGATCGGTTCGAAGTGATCGAAGTCATAGGGCAGTTCGTCAAAACAAAAATCTTCGGGTATACCGTCCATGCCCCAGGGTTTCGCCACTGGCTCAAAAGCACCCAGTAAAATCTTGCCCGCGTCTTCCTTGTAGTAGGCGTAGTTATCAAAGTCACGCAGCACCGGCAGATCACGAGTGACACCAGCAAAGGGTTCCGTGACGATGTAAAAGTGTTCGCAGGCATGCAGCGGCACGTTAACCCCAATGCCAGCAGCCAGGTCACGGGTCCACATGCCGCAGGCAAGCACTACTTTGAGGGCCCGAATCTCCTGCGAGTTACCGGCAACCTCTGCACGTACGCCCACGACATCACGGTCCCGGGTTAGCAGCTCAACAACTTTGGTTCCTTCGTATATCTGAGCACCGTTAGTTCGTGCGCCCTTGGCCAGCGCCTGGGTGATACCCACCGGGTCACCCTGCCCGTCTGAAGGAATCAGAATGCCGCCCACCAGATCATCTACTTCAATTAATGGATAACGATCTTTAACACCCTGGGGTCCAAGCACGTCCACGGCCAACCCAAACACCTTGGCCATGTCGGCCCGGCGCTGCAGCTCTTCCATGCGCTCGTTATTGGTTGCAAGTGAAATAGAGCCATTAAATTTGCAGCCGGTCGCCTGTCCGGTTTCTGCCTCAAGCTCGCGATACAGACCGACGGTGTATTTGGCGAGCTCGGTGTTGTTGCGGTTATCCCGCAGTTGCCCAAGCAAGCCTGCGGCGTGCCAGGTGGTTCCGCTGGTAAGTTGCTGGCGTTCCAGCACCAGTACATCCTGAACGCCCAGCTTGGTCAGATGATAGGCGATACTGCAGCCAATCACGCCGCCGCCAACAACGATGACTTCGGCTTCTGTGGGCAGGCTGGGAGACATTTAGTCTTTCAGCAAACCGATTTCGATCAGCCGCTCAGTCAGATACTCGTCCGCCGTAATAGACTCGGCGTAACGATTGGGGTTGTCATCGGTTACACAGCTCGGCAACGTGGCAATCTCGAAGTCTGGATTGGGATGCCAGAAATAGGGAATGGAATAGCGCGATTCACCGTGGTACGCCGTCGGCGAATTCACCACCCGATGCGTTGTTGACGGCAGTACATGGTTTGTCAGCCGCTGCATCATGTCGCCGATGTTAACCACGATGGTGCCGGGCAATGTACTCACCGGAATCCAGTCGCCACCGCGCGTCAGAATCTCAAGACCCGGCTCTTCAGAACCAACCAACAGCGTAATCAGGTTGATATCTTCATGCGGTGCTGCCCGAAGGGAAGGTGTATCGCGCTCATCTATTGGCGGGTAATGCACCGGGCGCAAAATTGAGTTACCGACGTTGCCGGTGGCACGGAAAAAATCGAGCGGCAAATCAAGGTATAGGGTTAATGCTTCGAGTACTTGATGGCCCAGCTCATCAAGTGCTTCGAATAAAGGATAAACGCGCTCCTTAAAACCTGCGATCTGGTCTGGCCACACGTTTGGAAACAGGCTGGGGTGCCGCTCGGTACCCGCCGGTAGTTCACGCCCAACATGCCAAAATTCTTTTAGGTCAGGATGCGGATAGTTTTTTGCGGTTTCGATACCAAACTGGGTGTAGCCCCTTGCCCCGCCCGCACCAGCCGTGCTCAACTCTTTTTCGGCGAGCGGTAGCGCAAAAAATTCACGCACGGCAGCATAAGCGTTATCAATAACCGCATCGCTTATCCCGTGCCCAACAATGCCGCAAAAACCAAACTCTTCATAAGCCCGGCCGTGCTCTGCAATAAGCCCCGGATTGTCTTGCATGCCCGCGATGTCTAGTACTGGGATCTCTTTGGTCATAACGCGGGACGACTTTCCGTTACGCAAGATGCAGAAAAAAGCTGGCGATGGCTGCACTCATAAGATTAGCAAGGGTCGCAGCAAGGAGCGCACGCATGCCCAACCTGGCAATCTCAGCACGCCGCGTTGGTGCCATTACCCCCAACCCACCTAACAGAATAGCGATGGATGAAAAGTTGGCAAAACCACACAGCGCAAAGGTTACCACCGCACGTGTGTGAACACTTAACGATTCCCCATTTGCCACCAGATTAATGTAGGCAAGAAATTCATTAAGCACCAGTTTTTGGCCGATGTAGCTGCCCGCCTGGGTTGCCTCCGCCCAGGGCACTCCAATTAACCAGGCAATGGGGCTGAACACATAACCAAGCAGACCTTCTATACTAACGTCGGCAAACCCAACCAGTGACCCGAGCCAACCAAGGCCACCATTGAACATGGCAATGATGGCAACAAACGCAATGAGCATGGCACCCACGTTCACCGCCAGCATCATGCCATTGGTAGCACCCTGCGCTGCGGCATCAAACACGTTGGCGGGGGTTTCGTCTTCTGTTTCATCGACTTCTTCAGGCAACCCGCGCGTATCATCGGTAGTGGCCGGCAATACCAGCTTGGCCATTGCGAGCCCACCGGGTGCGGCCATGAAACTCGCCGCAATCAAATATTTGAGATCAACACCAATGGCCACGTAACCCGCCATGGTGGCACCCGCTACGGAACACAGCCCGCACACCATGACGGCAAATAGCTCCGAACTCGTCATGCGCGAAAGATAGGGTCGAATCGCGATGGGCGCTTCGGTCTGACCGACAAATATATTGGTGGCTGACGCCAGAGATTCTTCCGGGGTGGTGCGCAACAGCTTGCTAAGGCCACCGCCTATAAAGCGCACAATCCATTGCATCACCCCGACGTAATAGAGAATGGAAATCAATGAAGAGAAGAAGATGATTGCAGGCAACACCTGAAACGCAAAGATGAAACCCATTTTGTCGGAGTAGGCCATGTCGCCAAACATGAAGGCGATGCCATCTTTCGCGTAGCCCAGAATCTGGCCAACACCCTGAGTAAGCGTCTCGAGCAATAGCCGGCCGACCGGCACATACAGCACCAATGCACCCAGCAGAGCCTGCAACAACAGCGCAAAGCCTACCGTACGCCAGTTTACAGCAGACCGATTGACTGAACTGGCGAAGGCAATTCCGACCAGAACGGCAATTCCCAACAGGCAGATAAGCGCGCTCAAGATGCGGCCCTCAAGGAGTCCAAAACGCTACTGTCTCATACTTGTGACAGACTCCATAACCCGGAACGCGCTCGCTCCACCCAGGCCAGAATTTCCCAGAATGGCCTATATTGGCGCGAGTGTAGTTACCGAGTCCCCCATGGATAAAGGCAGGGCTGGATACCAGATGAGAACCGGAACCAAAATCAGAAGCGGCGAACAGGTGGCCGAACACCTGCCTCAGTTACGGGAGTGGTTTCTGGCGCAGTGGGGCAAGATTGATCCGTTCGAAGGTAATCATCCCGGTATTGTCGTGCCTGACCCGCTCCTGGCATTCAATACAGACAACCAGCTGCAGGGTGGTTTGGTATTCTCCACCTTTGATTCTCCGAAATCTGACCAGGTTGGTGTGTGGATCAACGCGGTATATGTCGATCCACAGTATCGAGGTCAGCGCATCGGCTCGGCCCTTATTGCACTCGCAGAGAATTCAGCTCGACAGCAGCGCATCGAAACCTTGTTCGTGTACACCCAAATACCCGCGCTCTACAGCAATCTGGGTTGGCAATTAATAGAACAAACCAACGCTGACTGTGTGTTAACCAAAGAACTCATCAGCAGCGCTGTTCTGAATACTTAGCCAACGCTTGGCTCGTCTTCTTCAGATTGGCGTCGAATAAACGCGAGCACTCCAAACACTGCGATTAACAACAGACTAATGCCAATCCCACCCATCTTTATGGGCGTTACGACATCTTTCAAAAATAGCCAGCTTGGATCATCCGCCAGCGCAAGTAACTGGGTGATGTTCTCTACATAGTCACAGTCCACCCCAATGAGACCAGGCCATACGGCCCAACTGCGCATGCTGCCTGCAAGGCGTGCAACCATGCCGGCAAAAAAGCTGCCGTACACGAGCGGATAGAGGGTATCGAGCAAAGCGGTAACCCAAAAGTGAAAACTCTTTTGGTCACTCGAAAGCCCATTCAGGGTTTCAAGCGCAGCCGCCTCTGTCAACGCCTCGTCCATAAAGTGGCCATTGACCTGACCCGCCAGCATGACAAAGGCCACACTCGCCACCACCGTCAAGATAAAGGTCACCCAGAGCACTTTGGTTTGGGCAAGCCAGTTAAGCAGTGAGTCCATAGATTGTTCCCGGCACACAGGCCACAAAGTACCGCCACGATACTACTGCAGTACACATTTTCCCATTGTCACCGAGCAGCGTAGTATCAAGCGATATCACCAACCAATTCAGATTCAGGAGCAAAGCGATGCCAGGCACAGTGAACGGCAAAGAGGGTAGCCCGGAAATGCAGGCGACCGCCCAGGCGATTCGCGAGGCAGAAATGTTTGCCGGCGACACTGTCGATGTGGCCGCCATGCGCGAAGGCATGAATGCGGGCGCGCTGCCCCTACCCGCAGGCGCCACCCGCGCTGATTTCGAGAAAGACGGCATTGGTTTGTGCCATATAGGTGTTGCCGAAGCACGCAACGATCGCGGCGTGCTGTATCTGCATGGCGGTGGCTATGTGTTGGGTTCGCTCGATACTCATGCCGAACTGATGGGGCGCATCGCGGCGTCCTGTCGAGCGCCCGTACTTGGTGTCGATTACCGGTTGGCACCAGAAAATCCCTTCCCCGCTGCGGTGGACGACGCCGTCGCAAGTTACGAGCGATTAATTGAACAGGGCATTAAGCCGGAGGCAATTGTACTGGCGGGCGATTCCGCCGGCGGTGGTCTTGCGCTTGCGTGCATGTTGGCACTGAAGGCCGCAGGCAAACCACTACCCGCGGGCGCCATGTTGTTGTCGCCCTGGTCAGATCTCACCGCAACGGGTGAGAGCATCAAAACTCGCGCCGAGGTCGATCCGATGATTTCGCCTGAGTTGCTGCAACCCATGGCGGATACCTACGTCGGCAAAGATGACGCAGCCAACCCGCTCATCTCGCCTTTGTTCGGGGATCTAGCAGGTTTGCCGCCGCTGCTTATTCAGGTCGGCGACTTTGAGGTCTTGCTGGACGACTCCACTCGGCTGGCAACAGCCGCTGAAGCGGCCGGCGTGAGTGTCGAGCTGGAAATATTCGACGGTGGTTTTCACGTGTTTCAAAACCAGCCGCAATTGCCTGAATCTGCACAGGCGCTGAGCTCAATGGGTAAGTTCTTTGATCGCGTAACGCCTTAAAAGCGCTCACTGGGAAACAAACAACGTGATTGAAAAGTTGTTGTTTACGGGATTGCTGCCGGGGACATCAATAACGTTGTTAAGGTAGCCCGCTTCAGCCCGCAATATGCGGCTCGCATGCCAGGCGAAACCGACAAACGCACGATTTTGCCCAAAGCCTTTGCGCTGACCAAATTCGGTGTCGTTTAGTGACACAAAGGTCTCATTCCACAACACAAAGGAAAAATCCGACTCCTTAAATCTTCGCGCCCAGCGAAAAAATTGCCGCGCCCGAACACCGACATCATTATCAGTGTCGCGAAACCGCTGTTCCAAGCGGGTACGGCCCGACAGTTGGCCACCAAAGAACGTGCCTATTGGATAGGTTGCCTGCTGCCAGATCCGATCTTCATCAATGTTTTCACCGGGGTGTGAGGTCACGCGGGCGTAGCCACCCCACAGACTCAGGCGATCTGATACACGCCAACCCAGTGCCGGGCGAATAATGGAGGTGCCAAGCCGGCCGGCGTCGTCGCTAAATCGAGCATGGCCGTCGAACCATAACAGTAGCCGATCGGTGCTGGTCATGCCGGTCATGGCGATCGCACTCCACAATTGAGTATCGTCAGCAAAGACTCTGGGGCTTGCTGCTACAACTAGTACAGCCAAAAACAGGAAACGGAGAACTCTTGTACTGCGCATACACCATCAACCTAAAACGTTCTCGCCACCATCATCGAGTTTTTTCGGCGGCAACCAATATCTGAATTGCGGCGTCCAGTCAGCTTCTGTCATGCCCGCCAAACCCAACAGGTTCCACATGGGACTGTAGAGATCACCGGGACCAAACACGCTGGCGCCGCGACGCAGTATTTTATCGCCCTCGCGCTCATACACCACCGCACCAGGCATGTTTGCCGAGCCTTGTTGGGCGGATTGTTCGATGATGTATTTACCACCACCATGTGACGCCAGCCGAAATTGCCAACCACGTGAGTTTGCAAACTTGCGCTGGGTAGCGGGATCGTCTTTCGACACCAGCACCACCGACATCGCTGACTCCAGATGATCGATCAACCCATTGAAGCCATCACCCCACAACGTACAGTAGCGACAGGCCTCCCCCATGTTGTGGATCACGAGCAGCTTGTCGTTGTCAGCAAACAGGTCGAGCAGGGTTGTGTGGCCTGCCTGAGTTGCAAACTCGTAGTTCGGCACCTCGGTTGCTGAGGCCTGCTTGCGGAGCTCGTTCAACGCCAGTGTTTGTTCGTACAGCTTCATTTCGAGCTCGTGAATCTGCTGGTCAATCGGTTCTTGCAAATTCGAAGTCGAGTCTTTGTCGGTCATCGGAAAATACCTCCGGGGCAGTTAACGGCCAGCCTGACCAGAAACTACTCCTAGAGGCGGGCGCTGTCACCCGGCTAGATTTTGAGCGCACTGTGCAATAACTCCAACATCTCACGCACTTCATCAACAGAAACCCGCAGGGAAGACATAAAGCGTAACGTGTCTGGCCGCGCAGGATTAAGCAACAACCCAAGCTTAAAGGCCTGATCGCATACGGCAGCCGCATTACCCGCTGGCAATTCCAGCGCGTACAGCAGCCCTTGCCCACGCACCTCACCGAGTTGAAATTCTTCCGCTATCTCGGCCAATCCGGCTCGCAGTTGCACCTCTCGCGCACGCACGCTGTCCAGAAACCCAGGCGCCAAGACGGTTTCTACAACACTCTTGCCAACGGCAGTCATCAGTGGGTTGCCGTTGTAAGTTCCGCCCTGGTTGCCGTACTCAAAACAACACGCTTCCTCAGTTGCCAGCACCGCTGCAAGCGGCACACCCCCACCAATGCCCTTGCCCAGGGTCATAATGTCGGGAACGATGCCCTCGTGTTCGTGCGCGTACAGGTGGCCTGTTCTGCCTATGCCGGTTTGCACCTCATCAAGAATAAGCAGCACGTTGTGGTGGTGGGTGAACTCGCGCAGTTCGCGCAAATAGCCAGGCGGAGGCACCACAACGCCAGCTTCGCCCTGAATAGGCTCAAGCATCACAGCCAGCGTATTTTGGTCTACTGCACTTCGCAGCGCGTCAATGTCACCAAAGGGCACATGCTGAAAACCGGCCGGCATGGGTGGGTACATGGTGTCCCAACCTGGTTTGCCACTGGCTGACATCATGGCAAGTGTACGACCGTGAAACGCATTGTGGGTGGTAATTATCTGCTGCGCACCTGGCTTGTGCTGTTGACCCCACTTGCGCGCGAGTTTAACAGCGGCTTCGTTGGCCTCTGCGCCAGAGTTTGTAAAGTGCACCTGGGCGAAGGCGCTGTTGTCCGTGAGCAGCGCCGCGAGTTCAAACTGTGGTCGATTGTGCAACGCAGGGCTAGGCGTTATCAGTTGCTGACTTTGCTGCAGCAGCGCAGTCGTAATCTCGGCCGGCGCATGACCCAGACTATTCACTGCCCAACCCTGGATGAAGTCGAGATAGCGCTTGCCCGCTTCATCCCATAAATAGCTGCCTGCACCACGCTCCATCACTGCTGCCGGACGAGCTGTAATCGCCATCAGGCGCGTAGCATCGTTGATTAGGGGTGATGTCGGTGTTGGGCTATCCATGATGTGTACCTCGTTATCCCGCTTGGTAACGGGAGATGAGCGACACCATGGAGCCAATGAGGCCGCCCGATAAGTTGGGCGGCTCCTGGTCGATGATTGCTAGCTGTGCATCAGTCCAGTCTGCCGCCGCGTCTCGCCGCCGCGCGCAGACGACGCGCAGCAGCCGCACGTGCTGAACGTGAGGCAGAAACTTTGGAGGCTTTGGTGAACTGAATCGACATGCAGCGGAGTCTAGGCAACTAATGCCCGACCCGCAATGCACAGTTCACACAATGATCACTTTAAGACCTGGCCACGCCGGGAATCGGTGTAGCCACCCGCCTGGGTGTAGGCGACTTCGCCACCAATGACCACGGTATCTATGCCCAGTGCATCGCGCACATAGCGGCTGCCGTTGCCAGGCACATCCTGCACGTAATACTCGGGGCCCCGGCCGATAGTCTCGGGATCAAACACGGTAATGTCTGCCGCAAAACCTTCGCGCAGCTGACCACGATCCTTCAACCCCCAAATGTTGGCGGTATCGAGCGTGATCTTCTTAACCGCGGCTTCGAGCCCCAGCGCTTGCTGCTCACGCACAAAATTGCTGAACAGATAACCGGTATCGCCATAGGTAGAAAACGATAATATATGCGCACCACCATCGCTGGCGCCAATGTGCACATTGGGATCTGCCAGCAACTCGCCAACCTTTGCGTTGTCGTTGTGGCCCATGTCGCTCGCCAGGAAGTGTGCTTGCAGGTCTTCTTCGAGCGACAGTTCAATCATGGTTTCAACCAGACCTTTGCCACGCAGTTGCGCAATCTCTGCGAGCGACTTGCCCACCAGCGCCTGATTGGCCTTAGTTTGCACCTGCCGCAGCGTGAGCCCGGCCCACACGCCGTGCACATTATTAGTTGGCGCTTCGGCCTCGGCGATGAGTGCAGGGCGACGCTCCAAGTCAGAGAATGCCGCGACAATGTCATCGTGCGTGCCAAAACGCAGAATCTTGTACCAGCCCGGCAATCCGATAAACAACAGGCTGGGCACGTCAAAGCAAAAGCTGATATCTATCGGCCGCGTTTGTACTTGCGGCCAAACCCGCGCACCGGCAGCCATTTGCTCCTTAACCCGCGCCATCACCTTATCCACCGCACCGACATCCTGCGCGTTCACAAACAGCGGTGACAGCGTGGTAGTGATGCCATGCGTAAGCGACAGATTCGCTAGCTGATCAACCCGAGCACAAGTTAGGTCAGCATCATAAAACTCGTGCACAATTTGCAGCAGACGGTCATATTCGCTAAGCACCTCACACAGTGCATCCAGCTCCTGCTCGTCCGCGTAACGACTGGGAACCGGTTGCAGCTTCTCATCGGAGTCGACAAAGCTGGTCGACAACCCTACCGCACCTGCGGCCAGGCACTCACCAAGCAGAGCCTGCATCTTCGCGGTCTCATCCGGAGTCGCGCAACGTTGCATGGATTCGTCGCCCATTACCCACAACCGCAACACGCTGTGACCCACCAGTGGCGCAACGTTGATCGAAAGATCACGGGAGATACGTTCAACAAACTCATCGAAAGTCTCCCAGTCCCAAACCACGCCCTCTTCAAACGCAATCAGTGGCATCTCTTCGATTTGATTGAACATGCCCACCAGCTTCATGCGATGTTCGGCTTTAAGCGGCGCGAGCGATAACGAACAGTTGCCAGGTACGATGGTGGTTACACCGTGCTCGATCGCAGGTTTTGATGCCCCATCCCACAATAGTTGCGCGTCGAAGTGCGTGTGCGGGTCGATAAATCCAGGGGCAATCACCTTACCCTGGACATCTACCGTTTTGGTCGTCGGTTCGGTTACACGCCCTACTCGCGTAATGCGTCCATCTTTAATGCCAACATCGCCTGTGTAGGCGGGAAGCCCGCTGCCATCCACAACGCGACCATTCTTGATTACCAGATCCAACATCGCTGTCTCCTTCTGTCTGTCTATTCGTTTTGTTTGTCTTTAGTTAGCTCACTGATAGCGGTTGTAACTGTGCGCCAACGCATCGCGCACTTTCTCCCAGCCATGGCCCGTCAACTCTGTGGTGGTAGTGGCGCTACAGCTACGCATCAACGCATCACTCGCAGTAGCATCCAGGGTCACCTCAGTTTCGCCGCCATTTCCATACACAACGGTGACAATTAGCTCAGCGACCCCATCGTGTGCAGCAATCACTCGAGCGCTTTTGATCTTTGCACTCATCGAATTGCGCTCATAGAGTTGCGCTCAAGACGCAGCGGGCGGCTCAAGAAAAATAATGTCGCTGGGCAGAATGGGATTGCCTGCACGTGGTGAGTCGCTCGGCGGTGCTGGGCGCATAAACACATGAAAATTCCAGCTCTGCAGCATGCCTGAAGCTTCTTCCGCCGTCAGATCAGTCAACTCGCGTGCGGCAATCGTCTCCCAGGTGTCCTCAGGCAACGGTCGGACGTAGCGACGCGCTGGCGCCAGGCCTTCTGTGTTGTGTGCACCCATTATTATGCTCCTCTCTACCTAAGCAATGTGCCTAAGCACGGTCTCTCTGGCTCGCATTATACCCGTTGGCAGCGCCCGTTCACGCGGTACACTAGACCCAAGCAATACTCAGCCGACTGGTGAATTTCGATGTCCAATGACACCCCAAACGTCCAGCTATTTGCACCGGAAACCCTGATAGAGCCCTATGAGGCGTATCAGATCTTGCGCGATGAAGCACCTGTTTATCATGTCCCTGAGCTTAACGTGCATGTGATCACGCGCTACGACCTGCTGCGGCAGGCCACCATGGACACAAAAACCTTCTCCAGTAAGTTCGACGGTTTCCTCCAGGAATCCCAGCGGATCGCCTTTGCCAACGCGACGCCCGAAGTACAGGCGCAGCTCATGCAATTAATGGGAGAGATGATCGAACTGCCGCCCACCATGCTTACGCTGGACGAGCCCGAACACACCCAATACCGGTCACTGGTGAACAAGCTATTCACTGCGGGCCAAATCAAAAACGCCGAGGCGGCTGTGCAAGGCGTTATCGACACCACCATCGAGAACTTTGGCGAGCAAACCAGCATCGACTTTGTCGAGGCTTTCGCCGGACCCGTGCCGCTTAGAATCATCGCCGACCGACTAGGTATTCCTGAAGACGATCGCGCGTTCTTCGACGACGCAGCGACAGCTGCCGCTTCTGCGCTGCGCCTGACACCCTTGCCGGGCGAAGAGATGGTGCGGCGCGCACAACTCGCTCTCGACTTGCAAAATCTCTGTGTGCGGCTCATTGAAGAGCGCAGGCGTAACCCGCAAGACGACATGATCACCATCCTGGCCAACAGTAAACTTGGCGAAGAAGATCGTCACCTCACCCACGGCGAATGCATTAGCATTTTAAATCAGTTCCTGGTGGCCGGACACGAAACCACTGCCAGCGCGTTTTCATGGGGCATGTTGCTGCTGTGTAAAAATCCAGACCTACAGAACGAATTGCGTGGCAATACGGAGCTCACCAAAACCTTTGTAGAGGAGACCCTGCGAATGGAAGCGCCCGTGCAAGGCCTGCCCCGGTTGGTAACTCAGGACACAGAACTGGGTGGCGTGGCACTGCCCGCAGGCAGCATGGTGATGTTGCGCTATGGCGCAGCAAACCGGGATGGCCGCCAATTCGAAGAACCAGACACTGTGGATTTGCACCGCAAGCGTGCTGGCGCGCAACTGGCATTCGGCTCCGGTGTGCACTTTTGCATTGGTGCGCCGCTGGCACGCCAGGAGTTAAACCTCGGCTTTCCTGCACTGTTGCGGCACGGCAAAAACTTTCGACTCAACAGCAACAAGCCGGCGCCCGCTGCTGAAGCCAGCTTTATTCTTCGCAATCTGCCGCACTTACATGTGGAGTTTGATCAGGTTTAATCGCGGCTAGAGCGCCTGCAAGCGCCCCAGCAGGCGTTCGATCCACAACCGCATCATCACCATGCCGCGATCTTCACCCAGCTCAATCTGATCGATCGCGAGCAGCGGGGAAAGCACAACAAGCAATGCGAGTTGATAGTCGCGCTGTAACTGATCGCGCGAATAGCCGCTAACTCCAGCGGCAACCAATGCAGCGTGGTAGGTATCGAGCAACCCATCCGCTGACCCGTAGTCTGGGGCGAGACCGCCTGACAACAGATACGCCAGATCATAGGCGGCAGGACCCCGGCGCACGAGCTGCCAGTCGAAAAACACGACTTCCGATTCGCGGAAGAACACATTGTCGAGTCGCATATCGCCATGCAATAAGGTTTGCGGCGATTTGCACAGCTCATACAGTGTGTCTGGACCCCGCGCCATAACTTCATCAACATAAGACCGCAATCCAGCATCCAGCACATCACCAAACACTTTTTCAAAGAGCGGCAACGACTTCTTGCTGAGGCCATGTTTCATGCGAGCATCGACATCCAGCGGTAACAACCAAAAGTGTCCATCTAGCGTTTGGGACTGCCAAAAGTGGGCGTGCAATAGCGCAAGCGCTTCCACCACCTGTTGCGCACGAGAAGGGTCGGCGCCCGCCACCTGATCACCAGGTGCCGCATCATTAATGTCTTCGATGAGCAACACATAGCGACGTTTTTTACGCTCGGCAACCCAACCACCTAGTTTGCTTACCGCGCCAAACATCCAGTTCGGCAATTTGTCCAGCGCGCGCAGTATTTCGAGCTGCTTTTCTGAGTCTGCATCGCGATCCAACTGCGCGTAGTACAACCTGGGCGTTGCGACTGGCAATTCATCAGCGAGTGTCATGTAGAACATGTTCTCGCGTTCATAGGCGCCCAGCATTTCGCCCATAGTACGGTTCTCGAGCTTGGGCAACTTGGCAATCATAGAGTTGGGAAGCGAGATTGCGGCTTTTTTAGCTTCCCCCGCAACAGGTGCATAAGTTGGAGTGATGCGCAGCAAGTCGCCGAGAAAGCCTTCACCTTCACCGAGTACCTGTTGTTGCAGCCCGGTCACACGACCCTGCCCCTCGGTTACATCACTAAGCGCAGTAGTTAACCATTCAGAGGTTAACTCTGCAGGGGTTTCCGGAATAAACAGGTCGCGGGCTTGCGCCATACGTCACCTCATCAATCCCACTCATACTGCACGGGGAGTTACATCAATATGTTCAGTAAATCGCTCAGTTCATCAATTTGATAGTCGGCATCAACCGTTTCTTTACCGCTTTGCAACGGGGCTTCAACGCCGGGCTCAACAATAAGCGCTGTACGCATGCCTGCCGAGTACGCACCCAGAATGTCATGCTCTGGTGAATCCCCGACAAACAGAATATCACCAACGTCCAAACCCGATTTGCTTTGGGTTACATCAAAGAAGTCGCCGTGCGGTTTACACGACTGGGCTTCCTCTGAACTCGTCCAGTCATCGAACAGCTCGTCGAGTTTTTCACGCTCGACGAGAGCTTCCAACATAAAGTGATCGATGTTGGAGGCGATCGACAGATATAACCCACGCTCGCGTAGGGCTTCCATGGTTGAGCGGCAGTCGGGCCGAATCTGTAACGCAGAAATCACGTTGGCATCGTGCTTGTGCCGATAGTTCTCCCAAACCTCAAGATTAAACTCGCCGCCCACGCCTGCACAGAACTCCATGAACACATCGCGAAACAAATCGGCGTGCAGATAGTAGTCTTTCTGTCCATAGGCTATGGCAACTTTTCGATTGGCCGCCTGATACGCCCGGCCAAGCTCTTTCGGCGCAACGCTAATACCTAGCTGCGCCACCGCATCCATCAACAGCTCGCCGCTACGGCCAGGCATGGTGTGATAGGTAAACAGGGTGCCGCCCAGATCAAAAAACACGCCCTGAATACCACGTCCGTCCGCAGACGAGCGTTTATCGGACGAAGAACCAGATGTAGACCCTGGAAGGGCACGGGTTACCATGAGAGACAAGCCACACTTTACAAAAACCTAGAGTACCGCACCGAGACAGCCATGCACATCACCCAGCTCGCCTACTATGTTCCAGACGCACGCACAGCTGCGCAGCACTGGGCTGCAACACACAACGCCGGCCCATTCTTCCTGCTAGAGCACATTGAGCTTGAAAACGTGGTGTACAAGGGCACGCCGACAACACTTGATCACACCTCAGCTTATGGCTGGTGCGATGGACTCATGATCGAACTCGTGCAGCAAAACTGCGATAAGGCTTCCGTTTTTAGCAACCGGACGTATGGGTTGCATCACTGCGCGAGCTTCGCAACAGATCTGTCGCAAGAGCTTGCGCGGCTGGAACGGGCGGGGCATCAGACCGCTATGACCGCCAGCACCGCTAACGGTGTTCAGTTTGCCTTCGTGGGTGGAGACGAGAGCGGGCCTTTCGGTTCTGCACCGCTCGGACACTATCTCGAGCTTTACGAGGACCAGGCCGCCATTCGCGGCTTTTACACCATGGTCGAAGAGGCTGCACAAGATTGGAACGGCAAGACCCCACTGCGGTCTATCTAACATGCGCGCTACAACGATCATCTGGACCATCGGGCTACTCATTGCCGTATTCTCAGGCGGCAATACGGCGGCTGCTGAACTACCCAAAGGCATCACCGACGACCCGCTGCTTAACTCACGCTACTTACTGTTTGGCTCGGACAGGCTACGCATCCGCACCTGGCGCTGGGCGGTGCAGCGCGGCAACACCGATATGGTGGCGCCCATTATTTTTTCGCTACGCTATCTCGATCCTGAAGAGCGCGAAGCCGCCGCCGAGGTGCTACGCAAACTTACTGGGCAGCGCTTTGGCGACAACTGGATTCGCTGGACACAGTGGCAACAGACTCGGCCCGACATTGTCCCGTTCGAAGGTTACAGCACCTTCCTAGCCGGCATTCTAAAAAGCCTGGATGAGAAATTTATCGATCTCATCTACCCGGGCATAAAGCACAGTATTCGACTCGAAGAGATTCTTTGGGGTGGCGCCAGAGCAAAGACAGGCATTCCGGCGCTTAACAACCCTACGATGATCGCGGGGCCAAGCGCCGACTATCTAAAGAATAACGAACCCGTCTTTGGTGTTGCAATAAACGGCGATGTCCGCGCTTATCCGTATCGTTTTATGGATTGGCATGAAATGCTCAACGACACCATTGGCGGCGTACCCGTTGCCCTGGCTTATTGCACGCTGTGTGGGTCAGGCATTCTGTTTTCAACCGAAGTAGAGGGCTTTGCTGAACCAATTATTTTCGGCTCGTCAGGTTTGCTGTATCGCTCCAACAAGCTCATGTTCGATGACAAGACAGAATCGCTCTGGAACCAGTTCACGGGTGAACCCGCCGTGGGCAAGCTAACCAACAGCGGCATCAAGCTCAAACCCTTGCCGCTGGTCACCACCACCTGGGGCGACTGGCAGAAGCGGCATCCCGACACCCAGGTGCTCTCGCCAGACACCGGTTTCGAACGCGATTACAGACCCGGCAAGCCTTACGGCAAATACTTCAAGTCGTCAAAACTGCTGTTTCCGGCAGCGCTGAAGAAAGACGGGCGCAAACCAAAGTCTGAAGTTTTCGCACTTCGGCTCGGTCACTCGAGTAAATCCTGGCCGCTCAAGGAGTTCGCCGGCGGCGCTGTGATTAACGACCGGGCAGGTGTGGTAAACCTTGTGCTAGTTGGCGATGAGAAAAGCCGGGAGATTCGTGCCTACCGTAGAGCGGAGGAAGAATTTGAAAAGGTCGAAAAATCCGACCGGGCACTAACGCAGTTGCGCTCGAATCAGGGGCTTTGGTCGGTTACCGAAGAAGCGCTTATCGGTCCTAACGGTGAGGCCTTGTCACGACTACCGGGTCACATCGCTTACTGGTTTGCATGGCAAACCTATTTTGACGGTGCAAGCGAATGACTGTGCAAGTTACGACCTCTCCACCCGAACAAACAAAAAAGACCCCTGCCACCGGGAGATAGCAGGGGAAAGGGCGCCTGGAGTGGCGGCTATAACCAACGGTTACCCGTTGGTTAACTCGTAGGTCAATCGGTGCTGCACACCATAGACAGGCTGGGCTTCACCGTTGACAACTTTGGGTCGATACTTGAATTTGCGCACCGCTCTGAGTGCAGACTGATTAAAGACTGAGCTTGGGTGCGACTCGATAACTACGGGATCAGCTATGGCGCCGGTTGTTGTGATGGTGAAAGACAAAATAACGTAACCCTCAACACCATTTTGCGCAGCCCGCCGCGGGTATTGTGGCGCAACCTTAACTATTGGCAGTTGCTCACCGTCCACCACCCGAGCAAACGCACCAGGTCCAGGCTTTACGCTAACGGGCGCCGTAATATTGATACCAATGCTATCCGTGTCATTCGTCGCAACTAGCATTTCAGGAGGCGGCGGCTCAACTTCGACCACCGGAGGCTTCACTGGCTGTTCTTTGCGGACTGGTTCTGGCTCGTCTTCGGGCACCCGCACAAATTCGGTCACCAGGTATGGCGGCGTTTCGTCCAGCCCAAGATCATCGATGGTAACCAGCTGCACCATCAGATAGACGAGTCCTGTGGTTACAAGAAAGCTGCCCAGCGCGGCGGTCAGATAGCGTGAGTACCTGGGTAAATTGAGATACATGGTTTGCTCCTTCGGTGTACTGCCAATACATTCATTGGATTGAGGCCTGTGTGGGTACACCCTGCATCGCCTGACCTTTCCCGAGATCAAAGACGAACAGCTTCTGTACCCTGGGGGTCGCCACGCGCTCGCTTGGTCGTTGGTCACGATAAGCGGCGGTTACTCCAGAGAAACCAGTTCCATAATTCGGTGCGTACACCGTTTGTTGCACCGCTCTTTTGGCGGTTGAATCGAAATATGTGGGGTGCGTGCTGCGGATAACTCGCGGCAATACCGTGCTGCCATCGCGGGCAATGCTGAACTCCACAAGCACCTGCCCTTCTATGCCATCCATAAGCGCATGGCCCGGATAAACAATAGCGGGGGTAATACGCTCGGCACGAGCAACCTGGCGCAAGCCCGTCACTCCCGCGTTGGTTGTGTTGATCACTCGCACTTCAGGCTGCACCGAGTAATCGGCAGAGTTCACCAGCTCGCGATCGGGTTCAAACGCAGTTAACGGCACAATGCTAAGGGAGCTGCCCGGCACCGCCGTAAACTGCGTACGCGGTACCTCAACAAACTCAAAGGTGGTAAACGCACACAACACCAGCAACCCCAAACCCGTCCCAGCGGTTAGCGGCCCCGCCTGAACCTCAAAAAATCGTTGCTTGTCGAGCAGTCGTGCGATCCGGCGCATGAACAGACTTTTCTGCGAAGCGGCAATAAGATGGGCAGCAGTCATCAGGTGAGGTTCCGGCTCTGTTGCGTAGCTGCCCCCGCCTTCGCGCAGTGCTGCCTCTGCCAGTCCTTCGAGATATTCAGGCCGCGTGCCAACCAGCTCCGCCGCCCGTTCGTCACAGGCCTCTTCCAGCGAGTGCACAAAACGCGCGTACAACAGATGCAGCCAGGGACAAAATAGATAACAACGCGCAAGCAACTGCAAGGCAATCATAAATCGATCGTCACGTCGCTTAAGATGCACAAGTTCGTGGGCGATGACGGCGCGCTGCGAAACTTCGGGCCAGCTCAAAAACTCCGCTGGCACCATGAGAATGGCTCTACCCAGCGAGCTTGCGCAGGCGTTGGCACCGTAGACGATTGTGGGCTCGGGCATGCCAAGCCGCTCGCAGTAAACCCCGGCTAACGACGAAAGGGTGACATCATCAACCGGTGTCAGATCACGAAAACCCCGCTGAGCGCGCCAAACGTGCAGCGCAACTTTTGTGCAACCCCAGGCGGCTAGCACCAACCAAAGCGTTAAGACAAACCATGGAACCGGCGCCAACTCTGGCAAGTTTGGCAGGGCTTGCACACCAATCTGATAGCGCGGCTGCAACAGTAATAACACCAGCGGCACCAGAATAAGCAGCCAAACCGCGGCCACTCCCAGGCCACGACGACTACCAGCGTCATCACGAAAACTCCACAACACAGCCAAGGTTAGGCCACCACTCAGCAACACCACCTGCAGCAACCAGCGCCAGGAGACATGCGCTGCAACTTGACTGGCCAGCAGCTCAAGCATCGTTGCCCGCCTTGTCTGTTGGTGCGCTCACGTCAGTCTGGCCAGCAAGTGCGCGTTCGCGTTTTAGCCGCGCGACCATATCTTCAAGTTCTTGCAGATCGGTATCACTCAGCTTGCGTTGATTGTCACCCAACAGGTTCGCCACTGCCGCCACCGGATTACCGTTGTAAAAAATATCCAGCAGCCGCCGTAATGCGCCACGCCGGGCGTCCGACTTGGCAACAATTACGCTGTACACATAGCGCGGACCATCGGCGCGGAATTGCACATGCCCCTTGTCGAGCAGTTTTTTCAGCAGCGCCCTCACGGTTGAGTAGCTGGGGGAACCCGGCAGCGCCTGTTGCACCTGGGCTGCGGTCGCTTCCTGTTGCGCATACAGCGCATCAACAATCTGGCGTTCGCGGCGGCTCAGGTTTTGATGGCTATCGGCGCTCATAGCGACTGCTCTCAACTACTCTCGGAAGTGGGGGTGCTATTTTTGTAGCGGATTGCTACATTTTTAGCACTAACCCGTTGCGTAAACAACAACAAATCCACGCATTCGTGCCAATGTTTAGGGCTTTAGGTAGAATTTTTGGAAATAAATATGAAGTTTCTTAGAAGCGAAAGCCTACTGGTGCTGCTTCCCACCAACCGCGATTCCCCCTGGCCGAGGAAAATTCGACGCTCATCCCGCTGTCGGCCGCCCCCAGCGCAATCCCCTGGACATCAGCCAGTAGTGCAGCTAGCCCGGGCAGATCCGGCAAACTCAAGGTGGTGAGTCCACCGACTACCGGCGCACTGTCCGCGGGATGCGGACTGCCCTGCCAGTCGATAAAGAACGGCGCCAGCCCACCTAAGCCTTGGCCCGCAGAAGTTTCACCACGACTAGAACCGCTCGCCATTCCCATAAGTTGCCACTGCAGGTGCGTGCCATCGGGTGTTAACCGGGCCATATCGCGAATGGGTCCCGGCACAAACCCTGCTTCTTTCGCGAGTTCTACAACACCCGGTAAGTTGCTGCTCCGCACCGCCCAATGCAGCAGCGTCGGCTCTGTAAGTGCAGCAAACCGTTCGCCATTGGTACCCGCTATAGACTGAGTTCGGTCTGGGGTAATCACTTCCAGATACGCACCAGGCGCAATGGACCCTGCTGCCTTAAAGGAAGCCAACGCATTGCAGGTGCCAGCCCCCGGATGCGGCCCGCCGTCCGCCAGTTCGGTACCAGTCCACTCGGCAAACTCTGCCTTCGCCTGGGTGAGATCAGGCGCCGCAACCACGATGTGGTCGATGTAGAGTTGCTCAATCAAGCTTGCGTAAGTCGGGCGATGCACCCGTGCTGCCTTTGGTAACCCCTGAATAACGCGAATTACGCCCGGAGGTAGACGCAAACTTCTTCGACAGTTCAGGCCCCGCCGCAGTTAATCCACCGTCCACAATAATGGATTCACCCGTGACAAAGTCTGCGTCGTCGCAGGCCAAAAACAGGGCCGCGCCAGCGATGTGACTGCCACGTCCATACTCCGGCCAGGGTTGCGCCCGGGCAAACGACTCCTGAGTGCGCTCCATACTTTTACCGCTCGCAAGCGGCGTGGCAATAAAGCCGGGGCAAATTGCATTGACCCGGATGCGATCAGGAGCCAGCTCAACAGCGGCTGCCTTGCTCATACTAATGACAGCCGCTTTGGCTGCGGAATAAACGAGGGGGCCGGCGTCTCCAGACAAACCGGCAATGCTTGCCGTGTTTACTATCGAACCACCGCGCCCTTGCTCTCGCAAAACCCGCGCCGAGTGCTTGATGCCGAAAAACACACCTTTGGCCAGCACATCAAAGGTATAATCCCAGTCGGCCTCGGTGGTTTCTGTTAACGGACCAATCGCACCGCCCACACCCGCGTTGTTGAATACTACATCCAGGCCGCCATATTCACTCTGCGCGCGGGCAATCATTGCCTCGATGTCCGCTTCTTTTGCAACATCTACGCGGTGAAAACAAACCTGCGCGCCGAAGCCGGCGTCACTCGCCTCGCGCACCGTGTCATTACCGGTGTCTTCATTGAAATCGGCCACAACAACTTTGGCGCCTTCGGCGAGAAAACGCATTACGGTATCGCGACCCATGCCGCTGGCACCGCCGGTAATTACGGTACTCTTGCCCGCCAGTCTGCCCTTAGTTTCCATCACCCCTCCCAAGAGTGTTTAAGGAGGAGACACTGTAACCTAAAAGTCGACGCCTACGCTCAAGCCTACTCGGCGCGGTTCACCCAACTGGGTAAACTCGCGCGACGTATAGAAGTCCCGTGGGTCGTTACCAAAACGGAAGCCGCGCACAAAGGTATCTTGGTTGGTCAGGTTGCGACTCCACACCTTGGCGTGCCAGTTGTCGCCCTGATAACCAATACTCAAGTGCAGAAGCTCGTAGGCTTCTGAGCGCTCATCGTGCGAGTCGGAGAAGAAGAAGGCATCACGTCCTTCAAGCTCAAGGCGAGCAAACCAGTTCGCAACAGGGCTGTATTCGATACCCGCGAAAAACTGATAGTTGGGGGCTTGTGCCTGATCGCGACCGCTTAAGTCATTGCCGACACTGTTCACAAATTCATCGAATTCGGCCTCAAGCAACCCAACAGATGCAAATAGCTGAATCTGCTCGTTAACTACAAAGGTGGTTTCTACCTCCAGACCATAGTTTGTGCCCTCTGCGGCATTTTCAATCAGGTCAATAAACTCACCAGGACCATTGTCATCCGGATTCGGAATGATCCGCGAAGTAGATGCCTGGACGTCGTCGCGCAACATCACAAACGCGGACGCACGGACGCTACCGCGATCATTGGCAAAACGACCCTTGTAGCCCACCTCGATGTTCCACAGCTCTTCGGAATCAAATTCGCGCAACTCCTCCGGCAGTGTACCGCTGGTGTTTGCACCCCCTGTTTTATAGCCGCGCGACAGCGTGCCATACACAAGGTTGTTGGCTTCTGTGGTGTACTCCAGCACCAGACGACCGCCTAACTTGGTATCTGTGGGATCAAACTCAACGTTATTCGAATCGCTGTAATCAACCGCCAGCCGTTCCAGTCGCAATCCGCCGGCGAGGCGCAAATTAGGCGCCAGTTGAACGCCGAGTTCGCCATAACCCGCTACCCGGTCAATCGCGTAATCGCTAAAAAAATCTTCTTCGAGAAACACATAGTTACGCTCAAGATCGACATCCTGAGTAAGACCAAACACGCCCACTACCCAATCTGTGGTGCGCCCAAAGAGTTCACCACCCTCGTCGGCGACAAGACGCACATCAAGCGATGTTGTTTGGCGATCACGAATGTAGCGATCGGTGGAGGTATAACCAATGGGATCAAAACCGGTAAACGTCCAATCTTCATCAAAGCTGTAGTCAATGTCGCTGTCGGCATAGGCCACATAGCCATCCAATCGCAGCGTATCGTTTAACTCGCGTTCGACACGCAAGCTCGCATACTTCGTTTCCTGGCGATCAAAGCCGGGCTCATCCGAGAGCGTATTGCGGTCGTTGTCGAGCGAGAACGCATCGTACCCATTGTCTATATCCACCAGTCCGGCGGTCAGCGTTAACTCGGTTTCCGTATTGGGCTGAAACAGCAGTTTGCCACGCACCGTTAGTTCGTCGCGCTCGTTGGTATCGTCTACACCGAGAAATTCATTATCGAGAAAGCCGTCGCTGTTGTACTGACGCACAGCCAATCGTCCTGCCAGCGTTTCTGTCAAACCACCAGTCACAACCGCACCAATGCCAAGCGCCCCGAAGTTACCCACATCTGCTGTGATACTGGAACCAAACTCAAACTCCGGGTCGTTAGTCACCACGTTTACAATGCCTGCCAGGGCGTTGGCCCCATACAACGTGCCTTGCGGGCCACGAAATACCTCAATCTGTTGCACATCATGGGTGGTGGCCGCGGTACCAATGCCACTCAGATCTACCCCATCGAGCAATACGCCAACAGACGGATTCAGCGGCTCTGAAAACTGCCCGCGCTCACCAATACCGCGTATTTGCAGAAATCGGCCACGCGAGGCGCCGCTGGAGAAATTGACATTCGGTACCCAGCCCAACACTTCCTCTAAATGATTAACCGTGGTTTGCCGAGCATCAGAGGGATCAATGACGCTCACACTCAGGCTAGTGGTATCGATCGACTTATTGCGCAGTTCACCACGCACTATAATCTCTTCATCGATTTGTCGAGCTATGGAGCTCGAGCTTTCGGCCTGGGCCAACACAGGGATTAAGGCTATCGCGACAAGGGTGATCGCTCGCAGAGGAGACGACCCTAAGAAGGGGTTAGAAAGTTGGATGAGGTTGAATGATCGAGACACACTGCACTCCGGAATCGTTGATTAAACGCAATACCTCAGGAGTGATCTGGCTACAGCACAACAGACACAAACACCGTGCCGATGAACTATTCACCTATCCCTTCGCCGGTATTACCCGGATCAGGTTCAAAGGGTCCGCTTATTGCGTCTCAGGAAAGACCACCCCTTAGGTAAGTCCAGTATTACCTGCGTCGCGGCCAAAACACAAGCCAAACACTCACCAGCACTTGGCCCAATCGTATGCAAGCAGGATTAAGGTAAGACAATCCGCTTTTGCGGCAACCCTTAGCGGCAACCGGGCAGGGCCGCCCGAATATCCGCGCACAACCCAAGTACGAGCTCGCGCTGGGTGCTGACCAGTGCGTCATAGCCAGCAACAGGCTGCGGTAAGGTGGCGGAAAAGTTACCGGCCGCCGGCACCTGGGTGGAAGCGTCTGCCGCAGACTCGACCGCGGGTTTGCCGCCATTGATTGACCAGTGCGCCTGCAATACCACCGAACCGTTCGTATTGCCGTGCAGGTGATCTACCGTGACATCAGCACGATACGGCGCATCAGCATTGCCGCCAAGGCAGGTGCCCAGGAGTCTGCTTATGCCCGCATCCAGCGGCTCGCTCCAGCGATGTTGCAAAGCAGGCACAAGTTCGTTGGTGCCGCTCTGCAAGACAATGTGGGTGCGCTGCAAATAGGGTGCAATAGAGACAACACCTGCCCGCGCGACGCACTGAACATCGCTTGCCACCTGCGCCAAATTGGATCCCGTCGACAGACCGGGGTCTGACAGCAGGTAATAACGGGTGGCTTGTGTTTTGCTGGCGCAACCGCCAACAAGTAGAAGCAACAACGCGCAGAACTTGGATAACTTTGAATAACGACCGATCATTGGGAATCTCCGGTAACACCAGCGGCAGGCACCGGGTCGCGGGTTTGACGCGTGGGGAAGACAAAGGCGTTGGGCTTTTTCTCATAGGTTTGCAAAACGCTATCCGCGTCGGCTAATACCTGCTTAAGCTGGCGCAAGGTCTCGACCAACTCGCCTTGCAGCGAAGCCTCTGAACCAAAGCTCTGCAATACACTTTGCGCATCGGTAAGGGTTGCAACCATTGAGTCGGGAAGATCGTTTGTACCCGGCGACTCAAGGAT
>CAZSYU010000034.1:33453-39223 GCA_964611345.1 uncultured Pseudomonadales bacterium | reverse complement strand
GGCAAGCTGGTAAATGTGGTGGTGAGCTAGGTGTTGTTGCGCTTCTGTTGCAGTAGCGTTGCTCTGGCCGTACTGACAGTGGCTATCAGTGGTTGCGGATTCCATTTGCGTAGCTGGGAGCTCGGCAACGCCTATGAGTCTGTCGGACTTGATGTGCGCAGCGGTTTTAGGGCCGGGCGTGGTGGGCTCGAAATCGCAGACCAGTTAGGTCAGGCGTTAGAGCAAACCGGTGTGCCCGTGTTGGCCTCTGGCGCTGAGTTGGTGCTGGAGCTCATTAACTCTGATGAAGAGTTACGTACCGCGTCTGTGAGTGGTGTGGCGCGCACCGCTGAATACGAACTTATTCAGCGCGTTCGTTATGCACTACGTACTGCTGATGGCACCTACGTAGCGCCGCCCGCAACTGCAAAAGCAACCCGGCGCTACTTTCTGGACCGGGGGAATCTGGTTGGCTCGAACGAAGAACAGGCACTGCTGCGGCGCGAGCTTCGAGTTGAGCTGGTGCAGAAAGTGATGCGGGTGTTGAACACCGTGAGCCGGAATCCGGCACCCAGTGGTGGTGTCAGTGGATAGCGATCCTGGCCGATTTGCGGGCACGCTTGCCAAGCTTGCGAAGGCAGGCGACATGCCGCGGGCCATTGTTGTGGCTTGCGAAGAGAAGCTCGATCGGGAAGAGGTAGGCGATAAGGCTCTGCAGGTCGCCCGCGAATATGGCTATGCGGAACGCAGCGTGTTTCATGTTGAACGCAAAGACTTCAACTGGAGTGAGGTGCTAAACGACGCCGGCGCCATGAGCCTGTTCAGTGAAAAGCGCGTGCTGGATGTGCGTATCGAAAAAGCCAACATCAACAAGCAGGCCAGCGACTTCTTTCGGGCTTATGCGGTTGAGCCAAACGAAGACAACCTGTTGCTGGTGCGCACCAACTACCTGGCCAAACGTGACAAGAGCGCCAAGTGGTACAAGGCGCTCGAGCCCATCGGCCTGTTTGTCCATAGCTACATGGTGAAAGATGCCGACATGCCGCGCTGGTTGAACGGCCGGGCGAAGCGTGAAGGGATTTCCTTGTCAGCGGAAGCGACCCGCTATCTGGCGGAGCGGCTGGAAGGCAATTTGCTGGCTGCTGCCCAGGAATTGGCCCGCCTGCAGTTGTTGGGCAAATCCACGATAGAACTTGAAGATGTGCGCACAAGTGTCAGTTCTGCAAACCATTATCGAATGTGGGATCTACTGGATGTCGCCTTTGCGGGCCAGGCTGACAAAGTGCGCCGTATGTGTCGCACCCTCGAAGCTGAGGGCGAAAACCCTCTGGCCGTGCTTGGTCCTCTAACCATGCGGCTGCGCGCTGGCGGCAAGTCGAGTGGTGGCCGTGGCGGTTACGCGCGTGGGTCTGCTGTTGGTGCCAAGCCCATGCACGCCTATATTGCCGAGTGTTCGCTCATTGATCAGCAGGCCAAAGGCGCGTTGGCAGGGGATGCCTGGCAGTCGCTGGAGCGTCTGTTGCTGGCGCTTGGGGGCAAACAGACAACGCCTTCTCTGTCAGCATCGAGAGAGGCGCTGGCGATTGAGCGAGTGCTCGAGTAACACCGGGAGTAAGCACAGGAATAGAAGCGTTAACCCGCCTGCTTATGGTTAAATGAACCGCTGTACATGATGAGCTGTTTTTTGCGATGAGCCAGAAAGATTCCGGATTGCCCGCCGACATGTTCCCCGATACAACCGTTAGCGTTCGCGACGCGTTTGGGATCGATCAGGACCTCGAAGTGCCTGCCTTTTCAAAGCGCACCGAGTATGTGCCCATAGTAGATGAGGCCTACCTTTTTGATCGCGATACCACGCTCGCCATTCTGGCTGGGTTTGCCCATAACCGGCGGGTGATGGTGCAGGGTTATCACGGCACCGGCAAGTCGACTCACATCGAGCAGGTGGCCGCGCGTTTGAACTGGCCGTGTATACGGGTCAATCTCGATAGCCACATTTCGCGCATCGATCTGGTGGGTAAAGACGCCATCGTGTTGCAGGATGGCAAACAGATCACCGAGTTTAAAGAGGGCATATTGCCCTGGACGCTGCAGCGGCCCACCGCCCTTGTGTTTGATGAATACGATGCAGGCCGGCCTGACGTTATGTTTGTTATTCAGCGCGTGCTTGAAGTAGAAGGCCGCTTGACCCTGCTCGATCAAAACAAGGTAATTAGCCCGCACCCGGCGTTCCGCTTGTTTGCAACCACCAACACCATTGGCCTGGGGGACACAACAGGGCTCTACCACGGCACGCAACAGATCAACCAGGGCCAGATGGACCGCTGGAGTGTGGTGACCACGCTGAACTATCTTGCCCACGAACAGGAAGTGGACATTGTGCTGGGCAAAGCGCCGGCCTATAAAACGGACGATGCTGGCAAGCGCACCATTTCCAACATGGTTGCCGTTGCTGACCTCACCCGTAAGGGCTTTGTGAATGGCGATGTGAGTGTAGTGATGTCACCGCGTACAGTGCTGACCTGGGCTGAGAACGCGGAGATCTTTGGCGATGTCGGGTTTGCGTTCCGGGTGACGTTCCTCAACAAGTGTGACGAGCTGGAGCGGCCCATTGTTTCCGAGTACTACCAGCGCTGTATGGGCGAAGATCTGGGCGAAGCGACCGATGGGTTGACGCTGCGATCTGCCTGAGTGAAGGCTCGTAGTTATGAGTGACGAAAGCCCCGCGCCGGACAGTCCGCAGCTACCAGAGGTTGGTGCGGCCGAACGAATAGAAGAGAGTTTGGAGCGCTTCAAACGCGCCACCACGGCAACCATTCGGGCGATCGCCGAAGACGATGAGTTGGAAGTTGCGTTCGGGCAGGGCGCGCCCACGCTGCGAGGTAACCGCATGCGCGTTCCTATGCCCACTGCAGATTGCAGTCACGAAGAGTTAAATGCGTTACGTGGTGCGGGTGATGAGTTTGCCTTGCGGCTGAAGTTTCATGACGAGCGCATTTATAACCAGCACGTGCCGCGCACTGGTCCCGCCGAAGAGATGTTTCGCTGGGTCGAAGATGCGCGGGTCGCGTCTATTGGTTCGCTGCGCATGGAAGGGGTGGCGCAAAATTTAGAGGCCAACCTCGAAGAGCAATGCCAGCAGGCCGCTTTTGACAGCATCACAGCCGAAACCGAAGCGCCGCTATCCGTGGCGGTGGGCTTGTTGGTGCGCGAAGCACTAACCGGGCGGGCGCTGCCACCTTCTGCTGAAAATGTTGTGCGGTTTTGGCGTGACTACATTGAAGAGCGCGCCGGCAGCGACATTCGCGAGCTTGCGAATCGCTTGCACGATCAAAACGCCTTTGCGGACAAGTCTCGGGACATCATTCGCGAGATGGGTCTGGCGGCAGAGCTTGATGACCCGGCAGCCTCTGACGACAACGCGCAAGATTCCGAAACGGTTGACGACAATTCAGAAGCCGACTCTGAGCTGTTGCCCCAGGATGTAGTGCTTGATGACGAGCAGATGGGTGAGGAGAGCACCGACGGTGAATCCACCAGCGTCGAGATGGACGCTGACATGGATGCCTCGGAGCTAGGCGCCGAGGCCGACCCCGACGAAGCGCCGCAGATCATGCCCGACGATGCAGGCATGATTCGTATGGACCACAATTACGAGGCGTACACCCATCAGTACGACGAGGTGGTGACGGCTGACGAACTGTGTGACAGCGAAGAGCTGGTGCGCCTGCGCGCGATGCTCGATCAGCAATTGGTGGCGCTCCAGCACGCCACGTCGAAGCTTGCGAACCGTTTGCAACGCCGGCTGATGGCCAAGCAAAACCGTACCTGGGAGTTTGACCTCGAGGAGGGCACGCTGGATGCGGCCCGGTTGGCGCAGGTCATTATTGACCCAATGAGCCCGCTGGCCTACAAGCAAGAAAAAGACATGAAGTTTCGTGACACGGTGGTTACGCTACTGATCGACTCTTCGGGTTCAATGCGCGGACGCTCGATCACCATTGCGGCCATGTGCGCGGACATTCTGGGGGCAACCCTTGAGCGCTGCTCGGTACGGGTAGAAATATTGGGTTTCACCACGCGCGCCTGGCGCGGTGGGCAGGCGCGTGAGGCCTGGATTAATCAGGGCAAGCCCTCGAACCCTGGCCGGCTCAACGACTTACGCCACATCGTCTATAAGTCGGCCGATGAGCCATGGCGACGTGCCAGGCGCAACATTGGCTTGATGTTGCGGGAAGAGCTGCTGAAAGAAAACATCGATGGCGAGGCGCTGATTTGGGCGCACAACCGCCTGGCCGCACGCACCGAGTACCGACGTATTCTAATGGTGATCTCGGACGGCCTGCCGGTAGATAACTCGACCTTGCTGGTCAACCCCAGCAACTACCTCGAGCAGCATCTGAAGTACGCGATTGATCAAATCGAGAACTACTCAGACGTGGAACTGGTAGCCATTGGTATTGGTCACGACGTAACCCATCACTATTCCCGCGCAGTGACCATCACCGACGCGGAACAGCTGGGCGGTGCCATTACAGATCAGCTTGCCGCCCTGTTTGAGCTGAAAGACTAGCTACATAGCCACGGCATTCGTTCTAGCCAACCACTTGCATGCGGGTGATTTCAGGCGGTCCAGCCATCAGGCCCTTGAAGCTGGCACCAGATGCCTTGAAGTGTTCAGACTGGCCGTGGGCGGCGAGTGCGGCCTCGTCTTCATAGAGTTCCATGACCGCATAGCCACCGTCTGCGTCTTTGCACAGCGTGTACATGTGATTACCAGGCTCATTGGCCCGTACCTGCTCGGCGAGCGCCAACATGGCCTTCTCGAACTCCGCTTCTTTGCCGGCGGCGACGTTCAACTTCGCAACTACTGCTAACATTCTTCTCCCCTTTGGATTTTGGTAAACAATGACCGTTCAAGATAGCAATGTCGTGGGCCGAAGTAACCTCTGCTCTGCCCTTGAGGGGTATGCTGCCCAGCACCCGGAGGAGCACGCGGTGGCGGAGCGGTTCGCAAACTTTGTGCAGGCCACACCGAACTGCTATGAACGGGACTGCTGGAGTGGCCACGTGACCGGAGCGGCCTGGTTGATGAATCAGGCCGGTACGCATGCGTTATTAACCCACCACCGCAAGCTGGACAAGTGGCTGCAGCTGGGTGGCCATAGTGATGGCGACCCCAACACCACGGCAGTGGCGCTGCGTGAGGCCAGGGAAGAATCGGGCCTGGCTGTGCGTCTGCTCCAGGCCGAGATCTTTGATATAGATATTCATCCCATTCCTGCGCGCAAAGAGGACCCTCAGCATTGGCACTTCGATGCGCGGTTTCTGATGCAGGTAGAGGGCAGCGATGACTTTGTGGTGTCACCCGAGAGTCTGGACCTTGCCTGGGTGCCGATTGCGGAGCTTAAAAACTACACAACAGAGCCGACCATCTTGCGCATGGGGCAAAAGTGGTTGCGGCGCACAGCGAATAACGGCTAAACACTGGTTGATCGATGCGCTGGCTTGGTCGAAAACACCTTGATACGCCATTTTAATCAGACGCAGGTTGTTCCAGCGCTGCCAGCACCAGCGCCTCCATCGCTATATCATTGCCTGAGCCACGGTTGCGCAGCCCTGCGGCGACTCCCAACCTGTCAGCACGCGGCCGGTTCTGGCTCACTTTCCATTTGCCAACAATTCTAGCTATGGGCATCTCAATACCCACGATTGCTCCGATCATTTTCTGGATGAAATCGGCTGGGGCATCTGCAACCTGCCAGGGCTGCTGTTGCCCCAGCTCTTGTTG
>CAZSYU010000034.1:1840-33353 GCA_964611345.1 uncultured Pseudomonadales bacterium | reverse complement strand
TGTTGCCCCAGCTCTTGTTGATTGGTGAGGTCAGTCAGGTGCTGTAACAGCCAATCTGGATCTTCTACAGCCGTTGCTATTCCGTGGGCATGAACAACCGCGTAGTTCCAGGTAGGAACCACTTTGCCGTGTTCGTGCTTGCTGGGGTACCAGGACGGTGAAACATAACCCTCCGGGCCATGGAAAATAGCAACTGCTTGGCAGCCATCTTTAATTGCTGCACAGAGAGGGTTTGCAGCAGGGATATGGCCTTTTAAGACGCCATGCTCGCCCGCGCTCTCGAACAACAAGGGAAAGTGATTAACCAGCAGGCCGTCATTGCTCACTACAACGGTGGCCAGGGGATGCGCACGGATTAGGTCCTGCAGGACGGCCTCTCTAGGCTCGCGGAACTGTGACTGGATATGCATGATGACAAGATACCCCGGTGAGCTCACTTCTGACCAGTTAGGTAACTAGGTGTAGAGGTGACACGCCACCTGGCGCAGATCTTTACCCGGCGTTACGTCTTTCAGTGTGATCAGCTCTGGTGTGGTTGTGTTACAGATATCCATCACCTTTGGGCAGCGCGAAGCGAAACGGCAACCAGGCTGAATATTGATCGGCGAGGTTATCTCGCCACGCACCGGCGTGGCTTCACGATTGCGCTCGCTCTTGGGATCAGGCTCGGGGTTTGAGCCCACCAGCATTTGCGTATAAGGGTGTTGTGGCTCGAAGAACACTTCGTTCGCTGCACCTACCTCAACCAGCGAACCCAGGTACATTACCGCCATGCGGTCGCTCACGTAGCGCACCATCGACAGATCATGGGCAATGAACAACAGGGTTAAGCCCATGGACTTCTTGAGTTCATCCAGCAGGTTAACCACCTGGGCCTGCACAGAAACATCCAGTGCAGAAATGGGTTCGTCGCACACCACAAACTCTGGCTCGAGAATTAGAGCGCGGGCGATGCCAATACGTTGCCGTTGGCCGCCGGAAAACTCGTGGGGATAACGCGAGGCGTGATCAGCGCTAAGCCCAACACGTTCCAGCCAAAAAGTGACGCGGTCGTTGATGGTCTGATTGTTCAGATCGGTGTGCAGTTTTAATCCTTCGCCAATAATCTCGCCCACAGTCATTCTTGGGTTGAGAGACGAGTAGGGGTCTTGAAAGATCATCTGCATCTTGCGGGCAGAAGTGAGGAAGTCGTCTGGGCGATATTTCTGCGGCAGTTCGCTACCGTCGTACAACACGCGCCCCGAGGTTTTGTCGTGCAATCCCAGTATGGTCTTGCCCAGGGTCGATTTACCAGAGCCACTTTCGCCAACCAAACCAACAATTTCTTGTTCGTGAATGGTGAGGGTGACGTCATCCACCGCATGGACGATCTGGTTGCGTTTGATCGCAAAGTGCTTGGTCAGGTCAACGGTTTCTACCAGTGCCTTCATGAGTTTTGAGCCCCTGCAGCCTGCAGAAAAAGCTCACTCGGCGGCGCGGGCGCATCCTCGTGGTGATGCCAACACTTAACGCTGTGTGCGTTCTCAAGTTTGAATCGCGGTGGCGGTGTTTTCGCGCAAATTTCGACCGCGTGTGGGCAGCGCGCGCAGTAGCCGCAGCCGGGTGGTGGCGCAAACAGATCGGGCGGGCTGCCATCTATGGGTTGCAGCGACTGCTCCGACTCATCAACGTTGCTTGGCATCGCGGCGCGCAAACCCAGTGTGTAAGGGTGCGCGGCGCGATAAAAAATATCGTGTGCGCTGCCCTGTTCCACCATTTCGCCGGCGTACATGACTGCCACGTTGTCGGCCATGCGGGCGACGACACCAAGGTCATGAGTGATCAGAATAATCGCCATGTTGGTGTCGCGCTGCAGGTCGTTCAATAGATCAAGGATTTGGGCTTGAATAGTGACGTCGAGCGCGGTGGTGGGCTCGTCAGCAATGAGTACGCTAGGCTCGCAGGCAATGGCGGTGGCAATCATGGCCCGCTGCAGCATGCCGCCAGAGAACTCAAACGGGTACTGGTTGGCGCGCTGTGCGGCTTCGGGTATGCGAGTGAGCGACAATAACTCTACGGCACGTTTGTTCGCGTCGGTGTTGCTGTAGCCGCGGTGCACTTTGAGTGTCTCGGCGATCTGATCGCCAATGGTCATGGTTGGGTTCAATGAGGTCATTGGGTCTTGAAAGATCATGCCAATCTCAGAACCCCTTAGTTCGCGCCCGTTAATGCGCGTTCTGCCGAGAATCTCCTGGCCGTTGTACTGGGCTGAACCCGAAGTGATGCGACCGGGCGGCATGGGGATAAGACCCATCAGACTCTGCACGGTGACTGACTTGCCACAGCCAGATTCGCCAACAATGGCCAGGGTTTCTCCGGCGGCTACTTGAAAGTTAACACCACGCACGGCCTGCACGATGCCGCCGTAGGTATCAAACTCGACCTTTAGATCACTGACCTTGAGAATAGGATCTTTGGCGGCTTTATTGGAGTTACTCACGCGACCGCATCCTCGCATCCAGTGCATCGCGCAAACCGTCGCCCAGCATGTTGAACGCCAGTACGGTGATGCTGATCAGAAGTGCGGGGAAAACAAGCTCGTGCGGCGTTGAGTTCATGGTTTTCAGGCCTTCGTTGCACATGCTGCCCCAGCTGGGTGTTGGTGGCGCGACGCCCATGCCGATAAAACTCAGGAAGGCCTCGGTGAAGATGGCGGAAGGGACCGCAAAGGTGAGCGTGACCAGAATGACGCCCATGGTGTTGGGGATCATGTGCCGGCCGATGAGGTACGACGATTTCGCGCCTAATAAACGCGAGGCGTCGATGTAGCCTTCTTCGCGAATCTGCAAAATCTGGCCGCGCACCAACCGTGCGGTTGCTGGCCACAGCAGCACAACCATAGCTATGAGCATCGGAACTATGCCGTTGTCGCCCGACTCAACGCCAAACGCGATTTTGAATACGATCATGAACAACAGAAACGGCAGGGCAACAACAAAGTCGGCGAAGCGCATCATGCCCTGGTCGACGGGGCCACCGATAAACCCGGCCGTACTGCCGTAGAGAATACCAATAAGCACATACAACAGCGGAGCAACGATGCCGATGAACAGCGACACCCGCGCGCCCTCCATCAAGCGCGCGAGCATATCGCGGCCTAGATAGTCAGTACCTAATGGATGCCAACGGAGTTTTAGCTCGTCTCCTGGAGCCACGTCGTCGGCAGAGGCTACCAGTCCTTTCTCAACAGCTTCATCAGCGGTGAGGACCCGAATCACATCAAACTCGTTGCTCTGAAACTCAGTGGTTTCGCCGGAGTTTTCATCCAGCGCGACAACCGTGTAGTAATAGTGGGTGGGTGCCAGATCGAGACGATCTTCAAAGAAGGGCCCTTCGCTGGGGAACACCTCGCCCAGAGGCAAACCCAGCGCGCGTTCTTTGCCAATGGGGTAAGTGTTGCGATAGATGCGGTAGCCATTGACGGCACCTGGCATAGGCTCCCAGGCGAGTCGCACCGACTGGGTTGTCGGGGTGCCATTAACCCGTAAGCCGTTGTCACTGCGGCTGGCGTTTGCCAGGTTCCAGGGCTTAAAGGGTTCGACGATGGTTGCGGAACGATTGGCGAACGGGGGTTGGCTGATTTGGTCAACGTCGGCGGTGGAACTCTCGATGGTCCACAGCAGCGGGCCAATCAGGGTGAAGGCGAGCAAGCCCAGAATGATGTACAGCGAAATAATGGCTCGTGAGTTTTCTTTTAGGCGCCGCCACGCATCCTGCCAGTAAGACAGCGATGGCCGACTGATGCCTTGCACGTCCTTGGCCTGGGGCAGCGGTTTAAAACTGTCAGGCGTTAGCACCAGGTCGGACTGTTGAATCACTTCGCTCATGCGTTGCGCCTACTCCACCGACACGCGGGGGTCGATGAGGCCATAGAGCAGATCGACAAGAATCACCATGAACACTAGAAATGCGCCGTAAAACACGGTGGTTCCCATGATGACGGTGTAGTCAGATTGCTGCACAGCTTCAACAAAGTAGCGGCCAAGACCGGGAATGGCGAACACCAGCTCAACGACAAAGCCGCCGGTGGTGATAGCTGCGATAGCCGGGCCTAGCACGGTAACGACCGGCAATATCGCGTTGCGCAACTGGTGCTTGAGAAAAATGCGGGTAGGGGGTAACCCTTTTGCTTTTGCGGTGCGGACGAAGTCAGAGTTAACAATCTCAAGCATGGAGGAACGCATTAGCCGCGTGAGAAATGCCATGGTGGACAGGCCCAGTACCAGCGCTGGCACCAGCATATGACTAACCGTACCCCAGCCCGCGACGGGTAAAACGGTTTGGCCCGCCCAACTGTTTAGGCCTACAAGCCCGAGCTGGCCGAGGGCGGCAAACACGAAGCTTGGCACCGAGATACCAAGAATCACCAGAAACATAATGATGATATCGGGGAGCTTGTTGCGGTACAGGGCGGTGAGTGCGCCCCACAGAATGCCGCCGAGTGCTGCAAAGAGTACGGCCAGAATGCCAAGCGCGGCGGACACCGGGAAGTGCTCGCGAATAATATCGTTCACCTGACGGTTTTGCTGGGTAAACGAGATACCAAAATCGCCTTGCAGCATGTTGCCGATGTAGGTGACGTATTGATTGGGAAACACGGGTTCATCAAGCCCGTACTTGGCGGCGAGGTTGGCGCGAATCTCGGCGGTCATCGCTTTGTCGGTGAGCAGCGGATCGCCGGGTACGGAGTGCATGGCGATGAATGTGGCCGTGGCAATAAACCACACGGTTATAATGCCCTGGAGGACGCGCTTACCGGTATAAACCCACATTAGTTCGTCTCTCCAGATACCGCGGACGTTGCAGTGTCAGGGCGCTTGAGCGTCACCCGGCTGTAGTCCGGGTCGGGTCCGATCGCGCGGCGCCCGAGGTTTTGCATACCCGGATGGGTAACAAACACTCGACCCCGTTCATAGTCGGGCAGAATCACGGCCTGGTCGATTAGGATGCGCTGAATCTCGCCGAAGGCGTCCATGCGCACCTTGGTATCAATCGAGCCTTGAGCGATGCGAATTTGCGCGTCCAGCTCCGGGTTGCTGTAGCGGCCGCGGTTTTGCAGGTTCCAGGACGCAAACAAGTCACCGAAGGTGAGCGGGTCGTCAAAATCTGGCCCCCAGCCGGCCATCACCATGTCAAATTCACCCGCGCGCATCTTGGCGAGCCGCTGCTTGAAGATTTGCCGATCAAGCTTCACGTCCAGATTGAGGTGCTTTTTTAGTTGGCCTTGCAGGTACTCGGAGTGTTTGCGGGCTAGTGGGGTGTCGCCTGAGAGAACAACCAACGGGGGGAACTCATCCAGGCCAAGCTCTTTTTTGGCAGCGGCCAGATAGGCGCGGGCCTTGTCCCGGTCTGGGGTGATCGGTGTGGGTGGGTACTCTTGCCGGAACGAGCCTTCTTTACCCTTCAGCCAGGGTGGGAATAGCGTGGTGCCGGGTACATACCCAGGGATTTTGACGACTTTATACACGAGTTCAGAGGGATCGAGTGTGTACTGCAGGGCGCGGCGAAAGTTCAGATTACCGCCAATGCGTCCCTCGCGGTGATTAAACTCGAGATAGTAAATTGAGCCGTCCGCGAGGCGAGAAATGTTCCAGCGTTCTTTAAGTGCGATGGGGAGAACATCACCGTCGAGCTGTGCCAGGGAAATACGCCCATCTTTGAACAGATTCACCCCCGCATGTCTATCAGACGTGATGAAAGGCACGTGAATGGTGTTGAGAAAAATGCTGTCCTTGTTCCAGTAGTACTGGTTTTTTTCCATGCGCATGCTGGCGTTGTGCACCCAGCTTTCGAGGGTAAAGGCGCCGTTGTAGAGCAGGGTGTCGGCGTCTGCCCCATAACGACCGTTGGTGCTCTTGTAGAAATCTTCTCGTGCAGGGAAGTAGGTAGAGAACGCCACCAGTTTTTCGAAAAACGCGATGGGCTTTTCGAAAGTTACCTCAAGCACGCGATCACTGACTGCTGTTACACCCAGAGTCTCGCCTTCGAGTTTCCCTGTGTTGATCGCTTCGGCGTTTTTAACTGGAAACAGGATGAAGGCGTATTGCGAGGCGGTGGCGGGTTCGAGGGCGGTGCGCCAGGCGAACACAAAGTCATGTGCGGTGACGGGTTCGCCATCGCTCCAGCGTGCGGTGTCGCGCAGCCAGAATGTTGCACCTTCGGGGCGAATGTCCCAGCGCTCTGCGACACCCGGTACCAGTTCATTGTTAACGTCGTAGGCAAGCAACCCCTCCATGATATGGCCCAGCACACTGCCGCTGGTCTGATCGGTGGCTTTCATCGCGTCGAGCTGCGGTGGCTCTTGGTCGATGAGAATGGAAATACTGCGGGCGTCGTAATCGATGGCGTCGGTAGCTGCAGACCCTGAACCGGTGGCCTGGGCCGCCCAATTGAGCGCAAACATGACGGCAATGATGACCGCGATGCTACCGAGGATAAGTAACAACAGTTGCAGCAGTGCCGCGCGATTCAGTTCTGCGGCGGTACCGGTATCTGTGCCTGCGTCAGTCGCTGGGTCGAGGGCGGATGTGCTGGCTGAAGCGGAGCGGCTTGGGGCGGTCATGTAGGACGAGTTGGCCTCTGTCTAACGCAGGTTGGGCTGTTACCCGGCGGCATTATCCCTGATGGGGAGGAGAGGCGCTAGCCTAACCGTGCACCGCTTTCAGCAGGTTACCGACAATCCGCTCCAGGTGTTGCAGTGAGTTACATTCATTCACCTGATGGCAGTAAGCACCGTATTTGCGCATTTCCGAGTCGCCCGAATTCCACGCTGCCCTGGACTCGGGGTTGAGCCATAGCACGCTACGCGAGCGGTCATACAGCTCTTTCAAAATTTCGGCTCGAGCCTCGCCAAAATTGTTTCTCGCGTCGCCCAAAATAATGATGGTTGTTCGATTGTCGATGTCATCGAGACACAGCCGTTTGAAGTCAATCAGCGATTGACCGTAGTCAGTGCTGCCGCCGCTGTAGTCATGCAGGGTTTTGGTGATGGCGTCTTCGATGGAATTACGTTCAAACAGCTGTGTCACCTCGGCGAGGTCGGACGAGAACGCAAAGGAACGTACGCGTGGCATCACTTCTTCGAGGCTATACAGAAAGGTGAGCATAAAGCGCGCGTAAGTGGCGACCGAGCCAGACACGTCACAAATGGCGAACACCTTCGGGCGATCTACCTTTACCGATTTCCACTTCAGATCAAAAATGGCGCCGTCGTAGGCCATGTTGTGCCGCAATGTGCGGGGAATATTGAGCTGACCCTTCTTAAAGACTTTCTTGCGCCGTGAGTACATGGTTGAGAGCTTTTTAGCCATGCGAAACACAATCTCCTGAATCAGGCGAAAGTTGCGGTGTTCCACGTTCGATAGTTTCACTTTGCGCAACAGTTCTTCACGCAGGCGCTTGCCAGAAGAGTCAGCAAACAGCAGAAACTGCTTCTCAACGTAGTCGCGCACCTGCTCGCGAAGAATTTCGCGCCGGGCCTTGAGTTGCTGGGCGAGGCGTCGATCCGGCACGTTTGGCGAGCGACGGTTGCCGGAGATCTCACGATTGACCTCTTCTAACCCCATCGCGTCCATAATGCGTCGGGTATAGAGGCCCTTCTGGGTGAACACCTGAATTTCTTCGAGGTTAACTTCGCGCGCGCCCTCGGCCATGGCAACGGTTAGTTCCACCATGGAATTCGCCATCATCATTTTGCCGAGTGCCGACTGCGCGGGCGAGGTTTCGCCGGGACCCAAGTCTTCCTCTTCTTCCTCGACGCCTTCGATAACATCGCGGCCACCTTTTGGTTTTGCTTTGCTTTTCTTTTTGCGCTTGTTGTCCTGGCTTGCTTCAGCATTGTTACCGGGCTCGCCATCGCCGCTGCCGCCACCCTCGTTGTCGCCGCCATCGGCTGAATCATCCTGCTCGCTGTCTTGGTCATTAAACGCATCAGGGTTAGCAGACTGCAGATCGTTAATTTTGAAGAACTGCTCGAAGCAATGCTCGAAGGCCTCTTTTTCGTCGGCGGTTTTTGGCAGTACTAGCGCCAGGCTGCGTTTTAGATGCTCGCGATCGCGATACCCCACCAGTTCAACAGCAGCAAACGCATCGAGGGTTTCTGCTGTCGAGATGCGCACATCCGCGTTGCGTAGGGCGTGAATAAACTGAGTGAGGGTTTGATCCATTTTCGCGCAGATCTAACGGGTGGCCTTTTTGGCATTGTTGGTGAGTGTTGTGAGTTCAGAGTCGACATTTTCGATGTCTTCCTGAAACTTGAGAATGACGTTAAGTGTGTCGCGCACCATATCGGCATCCAGCGATTCGCTGTTCAGTAACAACAAGGTGCGAGCCCAGTCGATGGTTTCTGAAATCGCGGGCAGTTTCTTCAGGTCGAGAGTGCGCAGTTCTTGAATGAAGGCAACCATCTCGCGGCGTAACTCTGGCGGAATTTCCGGTACCCGCGCCTCAATGATGCGCTGTTCCAGTTCGAGGTCGGGGAACGGAATATACAGGTGCAGGCAGCGGCGTTTCAGTGCGTCAGATATCTCGCGCGTGTTGTTTGATGTGAGGAATACAACCGGAGGTTCGGCTGAGGCCTTAACCGTACCAATCTCCGCAATCGATACCTGAAAGTCGGACAAAATTTCAAGCAGCAATGACTCAAACTCATGATCCGACTTGTCGATCTCGTCGATCAGCAAAATGGCGCCTTCTTCGTGCTTCAACGCTTGCAACAAGGGCCGCGGCTCAAGAAATTCTTCCGAGAAGAAGATGTCGCCGAAGTCGTGCAGTCGGGTCACAGATTCACTGAAACCCTTCGCACCATCGAGCACGTCATCGAGGGTTTCTTTCAGCACCTGCGTATACAGCAATTGCTTGCCATACTTCCATTCGTAGATTGCCTTGGCTTCGTCCAAACCTTCGTAGCACTGCAGTCGAATGAGATCGCGCTCGAACATTTGCGAGACGGTTTTTGCAAGCTCGGTTTTACCCACGCCCGGCGGCCCTTCGATAAGGATAGGCTTTTGCAGGTTGAAGGCCAGGTACACGGCTGTCGCAATCTGGTTGCTACAAATGTATTGGTGCGATTCCAGGTGGTTGCGAATCGACTCAACCGACTCCGCAATCTGTTCGATATCTGCCATCTTGTCCCTTATCTCTCCATCTCTCTAAGGCGCCAATCAGCGCTTGGCACCCTGATATTCGAGGGAATCGCCAAACCGTCTATTATCGTGGCCCACAGCGGTGCTGTATACCGGAGTTTTGTAGGCGTAGAGGCTGCCATCTGCGACAATTTGAGTGTTGGCATTACATTTGTGCGAATCACAGCCGGTCTGATGCTATAGCTCGAATTGAGGGGTCTCGGTGGGCGCGGTGGGCACAGTTGGATAACGGGAGGATATGATGACAAGACAATCGATGGTTTGGGGTAGTAAGCGCGCCAGATCGGTAGTGCGGGCTGTTGCAACGAGTCTGCTGGGCAGCTTTGCGTTGGCCTTGGCGTTGGGCACTCAGGCCGCGACAGTGATTCACGCCGGCTGGTTGTTCGATGCAGATCGCGCTCGAATGCTTGTGCGTCAGAGTGTAGTGATTGACGCGGGGAAAGTCGTTCGAACCAGCGCAGGGTTTGCGACACCTGGTGCGGACGATAGCCTCATTGACTTAAGTGATTCCACGGTGATGCCAGGTTGGATAGATATGCATGTGCATATTGCGAGCGAGTTGTCGCCGTCCACCTACACCGATCGCTTCCGGCTCGAGCCAGCGGATGCAGCACTTAAAGGTTCGCTCTATGCGCGGCGCACACTTGCGGCAGGTTTCACCACCGTACGAGATCTGGGCACCGCTGATCAGATCGCGCAATCGCTGCGCGACGCGATCAAGCAGGGGACGATCGATGGGCCGCGCATTTTTACTGCGGGCAAATCGCTGGCCACAACAGGCGGGCATGCTGACCCAACCAATGGTGTGAACTCGCAGCTACGAGGCGATCCCGGCCCCACAGAAGGTGTTGTTAATAGTGTTGAGGATGCTCACAAGGCGGTGCGTGCTCGTTATAAAGAGGGCGCTAATCTCATCAAATTGACGGCCACGGGCGGCGTGCTCAGTCAGGCCAAGAATGGCGCTAACCCGCAGTTTACGCTGGCCGAAATTGAGGCAATTGTGGCTGCGGCGAAAGACTATGGATTTAAGGTGGCGGCTCATGCGCATGGGTCGGAGGGCATGAAGCGGGCGGTGTTGGCGGGCGTAGACTCCATCGAGCACGGCACGTTAATGACCGATGAATTGATGAAGCTGATGAAGCAGAAGGGTACCTGGTATGTGCCCACCATCATCGCGGGTCGATTTGTTGCCGACAAGGCCAAAGAGCCAGGCTATTTCTCGGAGCTAGTGCGCCCGAAGGCCGAGGCCATTGGACCACAACTGCAGGAGACCTTTGCCAAAGCCTACAAAGCAGGGGTGAAAATCGCCTTTGGTACCGACTCTGGAGTGTCAGCACACGGTGATAACTGGCGTGAGTTTGGCTACATGATTGAATCCGGTATGCCCGTGTTAAAAGCACTGCAGAGCGCAACCAAGAACGCGGCGCAGTTGCTGGGGGAATGGGACACGCTAGGCAGTCTGGATGCGGGCAAGCACGCGGATATAGTTGCGGTGCCTGGCAATCTGGCGGCCGAGGCGGCTGCCACGCCAACGCGCTTTGGCGAAGTGAATTTTGTAATGCGAGCCGGTGTGGTCTACAAATCTTCGGAGGAATAATGACGCGAGCAACTCATGGTGACGGCGCCCAAAAGGCCAGCCGCACCGTTTACAGATTGTGGTGCGGCGCTATTGCGTGCGCGCTTACAGTTGTTGGCACGGCACAGCCCCTGCAGGCTGCGCCCTACGACTCCACCTACGTGCAGCGCGAAGCGCCGGCCTATGTCATAGACAACGCGACTGTGCTTACCGGCGATGGTCGGCGCATCAATGCAGCACAGGTAGTGCTCGCTAAAGGCAAGATCGTCTCGGTAGGGGCGGCCGCGGATGCGGATGAGAATGCGAATGCGCTACCCGCGAACGCCGTGCGTATTGATGGCACTGGTAAGTGGGTGACTCCCGGTTTGATTGATGTGCACAGCCACCTGGGCGATTACCCGGCGCCGGCTGTAAAATCAACCGCCGACGGTAACGAAGCCACGGCGCCGAATACAGCTCAGGTCTGGGCCGAGCACTCTGTCTGGCCCCAAGACCCGCAGTTTCCATTGGCACTGGCCGGTGGGGTAACCACGTTGCAGATACTGCCAGGCAGCGCGAATTTGTTTGGCGGTCGTGGTGTCACTCTCAAAAACGTGCCCTCGCGAACGGTGCAAGGCATGAAATTTCCCGGCGCCAAACACTCGCTGAAGATGGCCTGTGGTGAAAACCCCAAGCGCGTGTACGGCAACCAGGGCAAAGCGCCTTCTACCCGTATGGGCAACATGGCCGGCTATCGCGCGGCATGGCAAAAAGCCCGCAGTTACATGAATAAGCAAGATCTCGCCAAGGCAGACGAAAGTGAAGATCCGCCAGATTATAACTTGCAACTCGAAACCCTCGCCGGGGCATTGCGCGGCGAAATTCTGGTGCACAACCACTGCTATCGCGCGGACGAGATGGCCAACATGATTGAGCTTGCAAAAGAGTTCGGCTACAAAATTACTGCGTTTCATCACGCTGTTGAGTCGTACAAGATTGCTGATTTACTGGCAGAACAAAATATCTGCTCGGCGTTATGGGCCGATTGGTGGGGTTTCAAGCTCGAAGCTTTTGATGCCGTCGAAGAGAATATTGCGCTGGTTGATGCGGCCGGTGCTTGCGCCATTGTGCATTCAGACTCCGAGCGTGGTATTCAGCGGCTGAATCAAGACGCGGCTCGTGCGATGGCGGCAGGGCAGCGTATGGGACGAGACATTGATGAGGCGTACGCCATCACCTGGGTCACGCGGAATGCGGCGCAAGCACTCGGTATTGAGGAGCAAACCGGCACGCTAGCAGCGAACAAGGCGGCAGATGTTGTGCTGTGGAACGGCAATCCGTTTAGTGTGTATGCACAGGCCGAGCAGGTATTTATAGACGGCTATCGTTACTTTGAGCGCGACAAACGTGTGCCGGTGACTGACTTCGAGTTGCACCAAACTGTGCAAGGAGGAGGGTCGCGATGAATGCAGCGAAACTTAGGGGTGCGAAACTTACAGGTAATAGGCTGCGACGCAGCTATGGCGTTTTGTCACTTGTCGCCTGCAGTCTTCTGATAGCACCCGTTGCCAGCGCGGCCGTGGTGGCTATTGAAAACGCAAAAGTAGCGACGGCGAGTGATGCAGGCATCATTGTAGATGGTGCGCTGCACGTGAGAGACGGCGTTATTACATGGGTAGGGCCAAGTGCCCAGGCGCCTGCGCTAAGCCCGGATGCCGAGCGCATCGATGTGCAAGGTCACTGGGTTACCCCGGGCCTCATTGAAAGCCATACCCAGCTTGGACTGGTAGAAATCAATGCCGAAGCCAGCAGTTCTGATGTGCGGGTTGAAGAGTTTTCGATGGGTCCAGGATTTGATGTGCGTTACGCATTTAATCCTGCCTCTGTACTGCTGCCCATTACCCGAGCTGCCGGAGTGACATCCGCGGTTGTAGCACCGTCCGCGGGCAACGATCCGCTGGCAGGAGTTGGCGTGGCGATAAGTCTGCGCGAAACTCTGGATACCAACGAATCGTTGATCGCAGCAGATTTGGCCTTGTTTGGCGGCATGGGTTCGCGGTCGGCGCGATTTGTTGGCGGTTCGCGCAGTGCCTTGATGGTGCGCTTGCGTTCTGCACTTGCCAATGCCAAACGCTTTTCGGCCGCCCGTTATGTCGCAGAGGAAGGAGGCTACACAGCTTCTGATTTGGCGGCGCTGAAACGGTGGTTGGGCAGTGGTGCGCCGTTGGCGCTTAGTGTTAATCAGGCCAGTCACATTTTGCAGGCGATTAAGCTTGCGCAAGATTTCAAATTTCCCTTGATTATTGTGAGCGGTGCTGAAGCCTGGAAAGTGGCGCCGCAGCTCGCGGCAGCTGATGTGCCCGTGGTGCTAGATGCGATGGCCAACATCCCTATCGACTTCGATGCGTTAGGTGCGCGGCTTGAAAATGCAGCGCTGCTCCACAAGGCCGGCGTGCGCATTGCGCTGACGAGTGAGAACACGCACAACGCCGGTTGGATCAGGCAGGGTGGTGGCGTTGCCGTAGCGAACGGACTGCCATTTTCTGCGGCGCTCGATGCGATTACCAGTGGTCCAGCCAAAATATGGGGGCTTACTGATCGCGGCGAGCTCGCACGCGGCAAGGTGGCAGACCTTGTGGTCTGGTCGGGTGACCCTTTGGAAGTGACGACCCATGCCGAGCGCGTCATGATTGACGGCAACTGGACGTCGCTTGAAACGCGGCAGTCCCGCTTGCTCGAACGCTATCGCGATTTGTCGAATAAGGTAACGCCCTATGGTTATCGTTAGGGGTTATCGCTAGGGGTTATCGCCAGCTGCGTTTAAGTAGTGTGTTCCCGCATCAGACCTTCTTGCGCGACGGATGCTACAAGATCACCGGCCTGATTGAAGATCAGGCCGCGGTTGAAACCCCGGGCGCCACTCGCGCTCGGACTGTCTTGCACGTACAGCAGCCATTCGTCCGCCCGGAACTTGCGATGAAACCACATCGCATGGTCGAGGCTCGCTACCTGAATGTTGTCCTCGGCGAACGACACGGCATGCGGCAATGTGGCGGTGTCGAGCAATGTCCAATCCGACAGATAGGCAAGCACACACTGATGCAGGCGAGGATCAGTCGGCAGACTCTCCCTGGCCTTCATCCAGCACGCCTGATACGGCGGTCGTTTTTTTGGTTTGAACGGATTGTGGCTTTGCTCAACCGGGCGCATTTCGATAGGGCGCGCACGGGCGAAACTGTCACGGTATTGCTCAGGAATCTGGTCGATGTAATCGGCCAGCAACTCCGCTTCACTTTTTAATGCATCGGGTGGGGGTACGTCAGGCATGTCTGCCTGGTGGTCAAACCCTGTCTCGTCAGCCTGAAAGCTGATCGACATACTGAAGATGGCTTTGCCGCGCTGTACTGCTACGACACGACGGGTGGTAAAACTCTTGCCATCGCGAATGCGGTCCACGTTGTACAGAATGGGAATGGTCGTGTCGCCCGGGCGCAGGAAGTAGCCATGCAATGAATGCGGGTGGCGATCGGGTTCTACCGTCCGCGACGCCGCGACCAATGCCTGGCCGAGCACCTGGCCACCATAAACACGCTGCCAGCCCGCATCGGGGCTTACGCCTCGAAACAGGTTGTTCTCGATTTCCTCAAGGTCGAGGAGATCAATGAGTGCTTCAAGCGACTGTTCCATTTGGTTCTATCTTTACTGCAGGTTTTGCCTGACGCTGGTTGTTTTAATACTTGTAGCTTTCAGGCTTGAATGGACCTTCTTGAGTCACCCCAATGTAGTCCGCCTGGGTTTTGGTGAGCTGAGTCATTGTGCCGCCAAAGCCTTGGACCATGAGTTCGGCCACTTCTTCGTCCAGCTTCTTGGGTAGCACTTCAACGGTGATCGGCTGGCGCTGATTGTCTGGCTGGTCGGCCCAGGCTTGCTCAAACAGATGCATTTGCGCAAGCACCTGGTTGGCGAACGAGCCATCCATGATGCGCGATGGGTGGCCCATAGCGTTGCCAAGGTTAACCAGCCGACCTTCGCTCAACAGCAGCAGGTAGTCAGAACGGTCGTCAGTGCGATAGATCTGATGCACCTGTTCCTTAACCTCGCTCCATTCCCAGTTGTCGCGCATGTATTGGGTATCGATCTCGTTATCGAAGTGACCGATGTTGCACACGATGGCCCCCTTCTTAAGAGTCTGCAGCATTGCGGAATCGCACACACCGGCGTTGCCAGTACAGGTGACGATCAAATCAGTGTCTTGCAAAAGCCGCGTGTCGATGTCTGCGGGTTTACCGGTGTTGATGCCACCCTTGTAGGCGGACACCACTTCGTAGCCGTCCATGCAGGCCTGCATGGCACAAATGGGGTCAACCTCGGTAACGCGTACGATCATGCCTTCCTGACGCAGGCTCTGTGCTGAACCTTTACCCACGTCGCCGTAACCCACAACCAGCGCGCGCTTGCCAGACATCAGCATGTCGGTGGCGCGCTTGACGGCGTCGTTCAACGAATGGCGGCAGCCGTACTTGTTGTCGTTCTTCGATTTGGTAACTGAGTCGTTCACGTTGATGGCCGGAACCTTGAGTTCGCCCTTTTCCATCATTTCCAACAGTCGGTGTACACCCGTGGTGGTTTCTTCCGAGATGCCATGGATGCTATCGAGCATTTTGGGGTATTTCTGATGAATCATCAGGGTGAGGTCACCACCATCGTCGAGCAAGACGTTGGCGTTCCAGGGCTTGCCGTCTTTCAGAATGGTCTGTTCCAGGCACCACTCATATTCTTCTTCGGTTTCACCTTTCCAGGCGAAGGTGGGAATGCCTGCGGCGGCCATGGCGGCGGCTGCGTGATCCTGGGTTGAGAAGATGTTGCACGACGACCAGCGCAGGTCAGCGCCCAGTTCTTTGAGTGTTTCCATTAGCACGGCCGTTTGAATGGTCATGTGAATGCAGCCGATGATGCGGGCGCCTGCCAATGGCTGAGCGTCTTTATAGCGCTTGCGTAGCGCCATCAGTGCAGGCATTTCATTTTCGGCAAGGGCAATCTCTTTGCGGCCGAAATCGGCTTTGGAGATGTCAGCTACTTTGTAATCAGCCATTGGTTGGGTTCCTTCGATAGTGTCTGAATTAATTTAGCGGGTTGGTTATGAATTGGGTTTGGCAAAAGCGTGTAACTGCACCTGAAAGCCATTGTTCTGAGTAAGGTATTGACTATCGGGAGCAGTAAAACCCGCGCGTTCGCCCCAGTGGATAAGTTCGTCGGGCTCGAATCCGAGCCAAAAATCGCCGCAAACTTCTTTCACCCATTTCTGATCGTGTCTACACAGTTCTACCAGTATCAACACACCATTGGGGCGCAGCACGCTAAACGCCTGCTGCATGAAGGCCAGTGGCGAGGGTTGATGGTGCAGCACCATGGCCGCTGCAACGGCGTCGAACACGCGGCGTGGCGGCAGTTCTGCGAAGTCACGTAACTGCAGTCGTATGTTTGGAGCATCGCCAACGCGTTGTTGCGCGCGGCCAAGCATGGTTTCAGCGCTGTCTATGCCGGTAACCCGGTCAAACCGATTCGCGAGCAACGTGAGCAACTGACCTTCACCCGGACCTACCTCCAGGGCGTGGTCGCGACCACAGGCTGCCTGGCGGAGCAACTCGTCGGCGGCTTCCGCGTAGGTATCCGGGTTGCTGATCAGCGTACTTTGTTCGGTCAGCGCTTCTGCGTTGGCGGAGAAGAACGCCTGGCTGCGGCTGCGACGTTCCGCATGAATAGCGTCTATGGCAAGTTGCTGGGACGGATCGGCGGGCAGCTGGTCGATGCTGCTGAACAGGCCACGGAGCAGATCGGGGTGGGTCTCGTGGTGCAGGGCGCGGCGATAGAACAGGCTGGTGCCCTCGCGCCGGCGTGTAAGCAAGCCGGCGCTGAGCAGTAATTTTAGATGATGGCTCAGTGCGGGCTGCGCTACATCAAGAATACGGCTCAGTTCCAACACGGCAAAAGACTCGCGCGCGAGTAGCTGCAATATGTTCTGGCGCAGCGTATCGCCAGCGGCGCGGTTGAGCTCGACCAGTTGTTCAGCCGCGGGTTGCACAGTTTTTTTGCGGGCGGCGACGGGTGTTTTTAGTTTGACTGAACTCACGCCGCGCAATCTAGCTCAAGTTGCAGAGAATTCCTACTGAATATCAAAATATTTTGATATATCTTTGGCGGGCAGGGGAAAAGAAAATACCTGCAGGCACAGATGTGTGGCCCTATCAATGAGACAATCTGGGAGCCAACCTGGCAATGAGACGATCTGGGCGAAAATTTGGCGGACAGTCTGGCGCAATTTGGTGAGGTTTCGAACAGCGATGAGCGCGAAGGACACAACAGCACAGACAGAACTTGCGAGTTCGCTCGCAGATCAAAGCAAGCTGCCTAATGTGGGTACCACAATCTTTACCCTGATGTCGGCGCTTGCCCAGCAGGAAGGCGCCCTGAATCTGTCCCAGGGATTCCCGGACTTCGATGGCCCTGCGCCGTTGCTTGAGCGGGTGCAGTATTACCTGACTCACGGTTATAACCAGTACTGTCCCATGCAGGGGGTTGTTGCGCTGCGGGAGGCTGTTGCCAGCAAGGTACTCGACCTGTACGGCTGCAAGGTGGATGCAGAGCGAGAGATAACCGTTACCTCCGGCGCCACCGAGGCATTGTTCTGCGCCATCAGCGCCGTTGTTCGACCCGGCGATGAAGTGATTGTCTTTGACCCGGCCTATGACTCCTACGAGCCGGTGATTGAGCTATGTGGCGGCACTGCGATACATGTGCCGCTGCAGGCGCCCGCTTTCGATGTGGATTGGAACCGGGTAGAGCAGGCCATCACCGCGCGTACGCGGCTTATCATTACGAACACGCCGCACAACCCTACGGGTTCGGTCTGGTCTGCTGCTGACATGGTGACTCTGGCCCAACTGGTGCTAGACAAACCCATCTATTTACTGGCGGATGAGGTGTATGAGCACATTTGTTTTGACGGTGTGCCGCACGAAAGCCTGTGTCGTTACCCCGATTTGTTTGCGCGCAGCTTTGTCGTGTCGTCGTTTGGCAAGACTTATCACACCACGGGCTGGAAGATTGGCTATTGCGTTGCGCCCGCGCAATTGACGAGCGAGTTTCGCAAGATTCATCAGTTCAATACTTTCACCAGCAATACGCCGATTCAGCACGCGCTGGCCGATTTTCTGTCGGCGCACCCGGAGCATCACCTGCAGTTGCCAAAGTTCTACGAAGCCAAGCGCGACCACTTCTGTTCGCTATTGGCCGAGTCGCGGTTTGCTTTTACGAAGGCGTCTGGCACCTATTTTCAGCTAGTAGACTACTCGGCGATTTCGAATGAAAACGATGTGCAACTGGCCGAACGGCTAACGCGCGAAGCCAAGATCGCCGCTATTCCCATCTCGGTGTTTTACCAGGATCCACCGGCTGCGCACTACCTGCGACTGTGCTTTGCCAAAGATGATGCAACGCTTGCCCAAGGGGCGGAGATACTCTGTGGTCTCTAGCACCATTACCGTTGGCCTTATACAGAGTGTTACGCACTGGCACGACCCTGCGGCTAACCGTGCGATGTTTGATCGCTGGCTATCTCAGGTGCCGGATGAAACAGAAATTGTGCTCTTACCCGAGATGTTCAGCACCGGCTTCACCATGGCCTCGGCCGAGCAGGCAGAGGCCATGGATGGGCCCACCGTTAGCTGGCTGGTTGATGCAGCCAGGGCGTCAGGCAAAACCCTGTGTGGCAGTGTGGTGGTGGCGCTGCCAGCAGTTGGCGACTCTGGTCCTGACTATGTAAATCGACTGCTGTGGGTAACCGCGCAAGGTGATGTCACCGGTTACGACAAGCGTCATCGCTTTCGGATGGCGGGCGAACATTTGCACTATGCAGCGGGACAAGAGCGCGTGATTGTCACGCATAAAGGCGTGCGGATTTTGCTGCAGGTGTGCTACGACCTGCGTTTTCCGGTGTTTGCCCGCAATCGCGGTGACTATGATGTGTACTTGCTGGTGGCGAACTGGCCGGCGGCGCGACAACACCACTGGAACACCCTGCTCGCGGCGCGAGCAATCGAAAATCAGTGTTATGTCGTGGCGGTGAACCGGGTCGGCGAAGACGGCAACGGTGTGGTCTACGGCGGCGGCAGCGGGATATATAACTTTCAGGGCGAGCCAGAAGTGCTGTCTTTCGAGACCGAGGAAGTGCTCAGTGGCAAGCTTGATCTAGCTGCCCAGGCGAGCTATCGCGAAGCGTTTCCGGCCTGGCAGGACGCCGATGAGTTTCGGCTGGATTGCTAGCCGTTACGAGAGCACAAGTCAGGGCGAATACGACATCAAAGCGAATACAGATTAGCGACGTTAGTGCGCGTGATCTTGTCGCGGCTCTCGGGGCTGTAGTGTTCAAACATTTCATCGAGTACCTGGCTTGAGCAGGGCCAGGTGGAATCTGTGTGCGGGTAATCAGAACCCCACAGCAAGGTCTCTTCGCCGATCATGTCGCGCGTATGCAGCGCCGCGGCATCGTCTTCGATGGTGGCGAAAAATTGCCTTTGCCATATTTCGAGCACGTCGACCGGCGGTGCACTCGATGAGTCTTTTGCGTGCTCCCGGCTCCAGCCCTGCTGCACCTTGTCGAGCCAGTGTGCGACCCAACCGGCATTGAACTCGGCGAGTACAAACTTGAGGTTTGGGTGTTTCGCGCACACACCACGCACCATTAGCTCGATCAGGGTGTCGTGGATGAGCGCGGACGAGCCTGCGTACTGCACGATAGGATCGCGGCCACTGCTCGCCTTTAGCCAATCGGGGGCATGGGACATACAGGCTACGTGGAACGCCACGGGGAGCCCGGCTTCTGCGGCCAGCGCCCACATGGGTTCGTAGTCTGAATCGCTGTAACGCCGCCCGCGGGGTGCATTGGATGGCAACACGATGCCCTTGAATCCAAGTTTGATCACGCGCTCGAGTTCGGTAGCGGCACGGTCCGGCTGTTGCACAGGGAGTGCGGCAAGACCAATCAGGCGACCCTTGGATGCAAGGTATTGGTCGTGCATCCAGTCGTTGTAGTTTTTCTGCAGAGCGATTAGCAACTCGAGATTCGGCAGGCCGAACATGGGAAACCAGCCGGGATATAAAATTTCAGCAGCAACCCCGTCGATGTCCTGGTCGTCGGGGCGGCGTGCTCCGTCGGTGAGGCCCGGACGCATCGCGGCATAACCACCGGTGAAATAAGCCTGTATCTCTGGGTCGTCTATGGAGCCGGCGCCAGGCTTGGAGGCGTGTTTGCGTGGCAGTGGAGTTGCGTAGTCGAGACGGGTACCCGCCAGGGCCATTATGGCAACATTGCGCGAGCGTTTTGGCTGGTTTGGGATGCTGATGTAATCGCCTTCACCAGGCTTGTGTACCACGCGCGGTGCGTCGTCGCCAAAGCGATCCGCCAGCCCTGCGAATACCTCCGGCCCCTCCAGCGCGTGTGAGTCGGCGGATATGGGGCGCGGGTCGTTGAGCAGTGTCATGGCAAATCCTCTGTGGCTGGAGGTAGCCTAACATTCGTTGACGAGTCCTTCGCGGAAAGCATCGCGGTGGTCCATAATGCGGCGGTTTTTTTAACCAACATCGTTTCGAACACAGGCCATAGAGGTAGTTATGTCATCCCCACTGCAACGTATCGCCAAATTCTCCGCTCTCGCCCTGCTTGGCACCATGCTGGTTGCCTGTGGTGGTGGCGAGTCTCCGGCGGCGGCCGCGAAGAGTGAACCTTCCACATCGGCGCCCTCAGCAGTTCAGGATGCGGCTGCTGACGCAGGCAAGGAAACCATGGCTGACGCAAAAGAGGCCATGGCGGATGTGACGGATGTGGCGGAGACCACCGGGGCCGCGATTGCTGCGACAGAACCCGATCTGGCGGCCGGCGAGGCCACCTATGGTCGCTTCTGCTTCTCTTGCCATGCGGCAGGTGTTGCGGGTGCGCCCAAGCTTGGTGACGTTGAAGCCTGGGCGCCGCGGATTGCCAAGGGTCTCGACATGCTGGTGGCTACCAGCATCGAGGGGATTCCACCGGGTATGCCCGCCAAAGGCCTGTGCATGAGCTGTACCGAAGAGGACCTGCGCAACGCGATCGCGTGGATGATCGCGCAGTAGCCCCGCTTCTCAGCAGATGGTGTTTGTGCGTCTGACCAGCAATTGGTCAGTCTGACCCGTTCCCACGGGTGGTGCTTAGGTACGGAGCCCACCAGTCCATCTATATTTAAGTTATAAATATCAATAACTTAAGTTAAAAATCTCTTTTCTACATAGTTTACTTTTTATTATTGCACCGGGCACGAATGTTGCTGTCTTATTAGTAACAGGCATTGGTAGCCGGACCGGGAGGTAACTATGAGTAGATATTTGGCAGGTGACATTCTGTCGCGACGCAAAGGTTTGGTGATGCACCGCGGGGTTGCCCTTGGCGACGGTCGCGTCTTGCACAATACGCCCGGCCGTGGGGAACATATCTCCAGCGAGGCCGAGTTTGCCAATGGCCAGCGAGTTAGTGTTACCCGCGCCAGCTACGCCGAACGGCAGCGGTCGCTTGCCCATGCCGAGCGTTTTGAGCGCGATGCCGCGTGGCGTTCGTATCATCTGTTTGGAAATAATTGCGAGCACACTGTGCATCGCGCCAGTTCGGGCGAGGCCCGCAGCCCGCAATTACGTGGCTGGGTCGCTGGTATTGGCTTGGCAGCGGTTGCGCTGGCGGTTACCCGCCACCCTGGCATTGCTGCTGCGGGCTTTGCGCTCGGTCAAAAAGCCCTGCGGCGCTAGGCCAGCAGGCCGTCTGGACCCTAGGCCAGCAGGCCGTCCGGAATAGACGCCCGGAAGCTGCCAAGCTCTGGCAGCACGAGTCGATGACAGTGCAGGGCGAGCCGGGGCCAGGCCTGCGCCTTGTCGTTCAGATTGCCATACAGGTGATCGCCTTTGATGGCTGATCCTGTCCAGGCCAGATGCACGCGCAGCTGGTGGGTGCGCCCCGTCAGTGGTTGCAGTAGCAGCGTCGAGTTGTTTAGCCGCCGCAGCCGGGTTTGGCTGGCAAACGGCGTTTTCGACTTTGCGCCCGGGTGCGCTGAACCGGCAGTCAGCGCCCAGCACTTGCCGCTGCGAACAATGTCTTCTCTGGCGCCCGCGACACGATAGCGAGACTTTCGGCCCTTGGTTAAAGGTAAGTTCATCAGTCCGGTGCCTGTCAGCTTTGGGGCTTTGGTAACCCGCGCCACATAGTACTTGCGTACCCTGTGCGCTTCGAAGGCTTTGGTGAGTTGTCGCTGGCGAGCCTGGGATGTCGCGACCACCCATACGCCACTGGTGCCCTTGTCCAGTCTATGGACCATGAACGGCCGGGTGCCCTGTGGTAGCAGGCGTTTCAGGTCGTTCCACAAGCACGCAGAAGACAGCCGATCGGCGAGTACTGCGCGTCCAGAGGGCTTGTCGAATACGTAATAGTCGGCGCCGATGTAGACCGGCGAATGAAACCAATCGTCGTTCAGGGCTGAAGTATCAATAGTATCTCTCATCGCGGCCCGTAGGGTGGATGGCGTACTATACGCCCATGAATTTACGTGACCTTCGTTACCTTATTGCAGTGGCTGAGCATCGACATTTTGGCCGCGCGGCTGAAGCGTGTTTTGTCAGCCAGCCGACGTTGTCTACCCAGCTAAAAAAACTTGAAGAGTTCTTGGGTGTGACGCTGGTGGAGCGCAATAACCGGCAAGTAATGCTGACTTCGGTTGGGGAATCGATTGTTCAGCAAGCCCAGCGGGTGTTGCGTGAAACCAACCAGCTCGTGGCTATTGCCGAGGCGCACCGCGACCCTTACGGTGGCGAGTTTCGGCTCGGCCTTATCCCAACCATAGCGCCCTATTTGTTGCCGAAAATTCTGACCCCGCTACGCAAGGCCTTTCCCAATTTGCGTATTCAGCTCACTGAAAGCCAAACGGCAGTATTGACCCAGATGCTAAAAGGCGGTGCGCTTGATGCAGTTATCCTCGCGCTACCCATGGAAGATGACCAGATCACCGAGGTGCTGCTGTATCGCGAACCTTTTTATATGGCCGTCTCGAAACAACACCCGCATGCCAAGCGGAAGTCGGTCGGCCTTGCAGATCTCGATGGGGAAGACGTTCTGCTACTCGAAGATGGCCACTGTTTGCGCGATCAGGCGCTCGCGGTCTGCAACTCACATAACGCGGTTGAGAACACGAACTTTCGTGCCACAAGCCTTGAGACACTGCGGCAGATGGTGTCCGCTAACGTGGGCATTACGCTGATGCCCGATCTTGCAAAGGTCGGCCGCGGAACTGGCATCAACTACATCCCATTTAAGGGTAAACCGCCTGCCCGCGACATAGGGCTCTGCTGGCGGGGCACTTCAACGCGTGAAGCATTGCTCCAGGATATGGCAAAGCTGCTCAGCGAGTTCAAGTTCTGTAGCTGAGCGATCTTGTGGTACCTGGGCTCAAGACGCAGGAGATTTGGTAGTGCGCACACTGGCCGAGGTTACAGATGTGCTAAAACGGGCCCTTAACAGCGGTCCCATTCGGCGCTTGCCACGCAAACAGGCAGATGCTGAAGTGTTGCTTGCGTTGTCGGTAGTTCATTTGAGTGCAGATGCGTTCTATGCCGAAGCAGAGATAAACCTTCATCTGTCGCAGTGGCTTGCGGTTATTGCTGCCAGCGACGGCGCGGCGGACTACATTACGCTGCGCCGTCGGTTGGTAGATTTGGGTTTTCTGCGTCGTGCGGATGATGGTGCCATCTATCGACTGGTGCCTGAGCGCATAGATCGGGTGCTAGCCGCCCAGGCCCGCACTATTGACCCTGATCAGGTTTTCATCGAGCTTGAAAAGGAGCGCGGGGAACGGAAAGCCAATGTAGACCATTCTGCTAGTGCAGGGTTAGATCTTTGATGAGGCTTGTCACTGCGGCGTCTGGCACTGGGTTCAGTTCACAGGCGATTTCAGGATGATCAACGCCTATGCGCAAGGCCTTACCTGAGCGGAGAGCTGCGATGCTGGCTGGGTCGAGTTCGAAGCGCAGGAAATGCACGGCAGCCGCTTTATCGTCGGTGCTGCGCTCCATATCTTCGTTGGCAATCGCGCTGCTGCGCGTCTCGCCCTCTACCTGTACCCATACGGTGTTTTCCACTCCCGCGAGCTTGCTCAATGCAATGCGGCGTTCTTCAACATCTGCATATTCGATGAGCATGGTGGCCTTCCAGTTGGTACCGTCTGGAATCAGTGGGTTGTAGCTTTCGAGTTCTTCTGCAATGCCTGCGGCTTCAAAAATTTTCTCTGTGCGCAGCATTTCCTGCACCTGATATTTCATGGTCAGGAAGTCTTCGAATAGCAAGGTGATATGCGGGCCGAGAGCGATGCGGCGCGTTTTCTTGTGCGCGATCATTTCGCGCCGAAAGTCGTCACGGCGCTCGGCGTATTCTTCAAGACTCCAGAGGCTGTTGCGGTCGAGTTTTGTACTCACGGTGAATGTCCTGTGTAACTGCTACTGCGTCAGTGCTTCTGTGCTGAAAGCGTACTTCTAAATGCCATAGGCTTTGCACAGCATGCTGATCGGGTGCTCTGATTCTTTGGGGTCAAGGTCGGCGTTCGTTGTATCGAGCCCGTGTTGAATCATGCGGCCGGCCATTGGGCAGTCGGAGCCGTAGTGGTCGGGTTTGGCCTCTGTAACCTGGCGTACCACTGGTCGGGCGATTTTCATCGCTTTCTGATAGGTCTCGCTTTTTAGGGCGTAGGTACCATCGTGCCCTGAGCAGCGTTCGATATTTTTCACGACCGTGTCTGGTACCAGCTCGAGAATTTGCTTGGTACGTGGGCCAATGGCCTGAACGCGCTGATGACAGGCCACATGATAAGAAACGTTGCCAAGCGAATTTTTAAAGTCGGTGTTGAGCAATTTTGCACGATGCCGCAGGCGCAAATATTCAAACGGATCGAAGAAGGCTTCGCGCACGCTTTGCACCTCGGCATCATCGGGAAACATTAGCGGCAGTTCTTGCTTGTACATCAGCACACAGGAAGGAATGGGCGCGATAATGTCATAGCCTTCGTCAATAGCCTGCGTGAATGCCGGAATGTTCGCGTCTTTCAGTTTTTCAACGCTCGGCAAATCGCCGAGCTCGAGTTTGGGCATGCCGCAGCACTTTGCATCACTCAAGAGTTTGGTTTCTATGCCGTTATGGGTGAACACCTTGATCAGGTCTTCCACAACGGCAGGCTCGTTGTATTCGCCGTAGCAGGTGACGTAGATAGCGACCTTGCCGGTAGTCGAGCGACCAGATTCCGGAGTCGTTGGGGTTGCTTGCGTAACTGTGGCCGGTGGATTGGTGGCAACGCGTTTACTGAGTCGCTTGGTGTCGAATGTCGGGATGGGAGCTTCTGGGTGCAGGCCGACTGTTTTATCGACCAGCTTGCGCAGCGCTTGGTTGTTGTTGGCGGCATTCACCACCTGAGTGACACCGGGGACTGAAATAGTCTTAAACACCGCATCGGTGCTGGTAATGAGACGGTCGCGCCACTTGGTGTCTTTCTGCTGGTGCTTGTAGGCCTTCGCACGCAACATCAGATGTGGAAAGTCGAGTGCCCACTCGTGCGGTGGCAAATAAGGGCATTTGATTTCGGCGCACAGATCACACATGAAGCACTGATCTACTACACTCATGTAGTCTTTTTTATCTACACCGTCCACTTCCATGGTGGTGGATTCGTCGACCAGATCGAACAGGGTTGGGAAGGAGTCACAAAGGCTGACGCAGCGGCGACAGCCGTGGCAAATGTCAAACACACGCTCCATTTCCTGGTACAGATCATCCTTGTCGTAGAACGACTCTGACTGCCAATCGATGTTGGCCCGCTTGGGAGCTTGCAGATTGCCTTCGGTTGCCATGGTTTTATTGCTCGGGTTAAAAAAGAAGGGGCACGAGTGCCCCTTCTGTCTTCTTCGGGTAGTGGTTCGTGCGGAAACTCCCTACAGAGAATCCAGCGCCTTCTGGAATCGGTTTGCGTGTGAACGCTCAGCCTTTGCCAGAGTTTCAAACCAGTCCGCGATTTCATCAAAGCCTTCATCACGTGCGGTCTTGGCCATACCCGGGTACATATCGGTGTACTCGTGGGTTTCGCCAGCGACTGACGCCTTTAAGTTGTCAGCCGTGGTGCCTATGGGCAGCCCGGTAGCAGGATCGCCGACGGCTTCCATGTACTCGAGATGGCCGTGGGCGTGGCCCGTTTCACCTTCGGCGGTGGAACGGAATACGGCGGCGACATCGTTCTCGCCTTCGATGTCGGCTTTGGCGGCGAAGTAAAGGTATCGACGATTGGCCTGGGATTCGCCGGCGAAGGCGTCCTTCAGGTTGTCGAGTGTTTTGCTGTCCTTAAGATCCATTGAGGTTTGCCCCTTTCAAATCAAGCAAGTGTAACTCTAGTTACTGTTGAGAGTTGCTGTTCGCGCCAGTTGTCGGTTCGTAAGGAACCTGTGACCAGCGTCGAATAGACAGCATTAGTATACGGGGCTTCCGCCCCTCGGCAATTCGATTCTTTGAATTGCAGTAATAGACGAGAACGATCAATTAATTGCTGATCAGAGATCGTTTAAATGATAATAATTATCGTTTGAGCGCTCACCCCGCTAGCACCCCGCGTGTACACTGGCGAGCCAGTTCGGAGTAGTGCTTGTCCAGTTTATCCCCAGAGGCCTCGTTAGAGGAACGCGTGCGCAACAGTTTTTCGGGCGAAATGAAAACGCTCGGGGTGCTAAGCCTGCCCATGATATTCACCCAATTGGCACAGATGGGTATGGGGGTGGCAGATGCTGTGATGGCGGGTCGGGTCAGTGCTGCTGACCTGGCGGGTGTGAGCCTTGGTGGCTCGCTGTATTGGCCGCTCATGTTGTTTGTCAGTGGCATCATCATGGCGGTCACACCATCGGTTTCGCAGCTCCACGGTTCCGGCCGTACCGGTGAGACCGGTGAGGTCGTGCGGCAGGCGTTCTGGCTGGTACTGGGTGGGGGGTCGCTTGCGATCTTTGGCATTGGTTTTGCGGGCGAATTGTTCACGCTCGTGGGAGTAGACAGCCGTGGTATTCCCATTGCAGTGGAATACTTGAGTTGGGCGCGCTGGGGTTTGGTGCCAGTGCTTGGCTACTTTGCGTTGCGCTATCTTTGTGATGGGCTGTCGTGGACCTTACCCGCCATGGTCATCGCCGGCTGTGCCCTGTTGCTAAAAATTCCGCTTAACTATCTGTTTATCTTCGGGTTTACCCTGGGTAGTTATGAGTTTGTCGGCATGGGTGGCGCCGGTGCCGGTCCCGCGACTGCCATTATCATGCTGCTTGAACTCCTGGCCATGCTGTTGGTGGTGCGTTATTCGCGCATGCGTCAGTCAGGCTTTTGGGAGCGCTTTTCACCACCCAACGTCGCTGAGATTCTGCGCTTGTTGAAACTCGGCTTGCCTATTGGCTTAGCCATGTTTTTTGAAATGGCCGTGTTTTCGATTGTTACCCTATTGATCGGGCGTATTGGGATTGAGGCGGTGGCCTCGCACCAGATAGCCACCAGTGTCACGGGTATCATGTTTATGGTGCCACTGGCGCTTGGTATGGCGGCGTCGATCCGGGTTGGATTTAACGTGGGTCGCAAAGACTACGTTGCCGCGCGACGTTCGGGGCTGGTTGCCCTGACTCTGTCTATGGCCGTTTCGGCAGTTGGGGTGAGCATTATGTTGCTCGCGCGACGTGAAATTGCGGGCTTGTATACCAACGATCTTGAAGTGTTGGCAATTGCGACCACGCTCATGCTGTTTGCGGCGTGCTTTCAGCCGTTTGATAACCTGCAGGTGACAAGTTTGGGAGCTCTGCGCGGCTACAAAGACACCCGGTTTCCAATGGTGGCAGCGCTAACAGCTTACTGGGGTGTGGCGTTGCCGGTTGGGGCGGTACTTGGGTTTGGTCTGCTCGGGCTGCCGGAACTTGGCGTGTATGGGTTTTGGTCAGCGCTGGCGGTTGGGCTGGGGCTGGCCGCAATTGTGTTATCGCTGCGCTTTAACCGGCTGTCGCGAAATCCTGCTCTCATTGACACCTTTGCACAGCGTTAGGCTCATGGATGTTCTCTAGTGGTGTGGGCGTTTGAAGAGTTCAACCGCTGGGAGTTTGGCGCCGCGGTAGACCCTCGCGAACAGTGGTAACTCGATCAGCACCGTCAGACTGGCAGTCACGAGCCCCATAACAAGTGCAGTTTTGCCGGGCAGTGTATCGCGCGGCAAAACCACCAGAAACAAACTTAGGTACACCGCCGTTGCCGCAAAGGCGGGCAGCGACACGGCAATAAACTGCTCCCGGGTGTTGGTGGTGTGGTCGAGGCTGAACATAAACGGATTCCACCAGTGCTTTGGTGGGTAAATGTCCGCGCCGCTGCGAAAGGCACCCCAGATGTGTCCCCATTCGTGCAGTTGCAGCGCACAGATGCCTGTGAGAACGCCGCAGGCGTATCCTGCGGCACCTTCTAATGGTGTTTTGTTGTGCGCAAACCAAAGGGCGAGCGTAACGGCTACAATCACCGTATCGCGCCAGACGAAAGCGCGGTAGTCGATGAAGCTTGGGCGGGTTGTTGCGGATTGATCAGCCATCACTGGATGTTAACAACTGGATCGCTGGCGCTGTATAGGGGAGTGGTTAAGGTAGATGCTTGAAACCTGGGTCTGGCTGTCGCTGCTTGGCGCGGGGGCACAGAATTTTCGTGCGGCCTTACAAAAGTCGCTAACCGCGAATCTTGATGTGCTGGGTGCGGCGTACACCCGATTTATTTTTGCCGTGCCCTTTGCCTGGGCGTATGTGTTGTGGCTGGCCCCGGCGTTCAAGCCTAACGCTGTGTTCTTAGGCTACGCGCTAACCGGTGGGCTGGCTCAAATCGCGGGCACTATCTGGCTGTTGGCCGCCTTTACCACGCGAAATTTTGCGGTCGCAACGGCGCTGTCGAAAACCGAAACGATTCAAACCGTATTGCTCAGCCTGATTGTGCTGGGTGAACTGGTAAGCCTGTATGGCTTTATTGGTATTGTGGTCAGTCTGGTGGGTGTTTGGCTGCTCAACCCCGTCGGCGCGGTTCGTAGTATCGGCCCTATCGACAGAGGCATGCTCAATGGGCTGCTGTCAGGTTTGGGCTTTGCGGTAGCCGCGGTCAGTTATCGGGGGGCATCGCTTAGTTTGCCAGAGCTGCCTTTTCACGAGCAGGCCGCCTGTACGCTTGCAGCTGCGTTAACCATTCAAACGCTAAGTTTTGGGGGTTATCTGTTTTGGCGCGGCCGAGCGCAGTTGGTGGGTGCCGTGCGTTCGTGGCGGCGGTCAATCTGGGTCGGGTTGGCGGGTGCGGCTGCGTCTGCTTGCTGGTTTTCTGCCATGGCTCTAATCAACGTGTCTTATGTGCGAGCGCTTGGACAAATCGAACTGGTGTTGAGTTTTGCGGTGTCGTTGTTGTGGTTTAAGGAGAAGACCACTCGCCGTGAGGTTATTGGCGTGAGCATTCTGACGGCCGGGATTGTGGTGGTACTCTTGGCGCGATCCTAAACACTGTCTTGAATATTGTGCAGAGAGTAGACCATGAGTGACGAAGTGCTGCTTGAACGCCACGACGGCTGGGCCGAACTGGTGCTGAACCGCCCGGCAACTAAAAACGCGATTAACGGTCCATTTGGCGAGCGGCTGGCTGAACATGCAACGGCGCTCAATGCGGATCCTTCTATTGGTGTCGTGCTGTTGCGCGGTGCCGAGGGTGCGTTTTGTTCCGGGCTCGACCTGAAGGCGTTTAACGCTGACCCTGCGCCCGCCTGGCAGGCAAATTTTCAGTCGATCTGGCGCGCGGCGCACAGCGCGTTGTTTAACTTAAACGCCGCGCTGATCACAGGTGTCGAACGCTATGCGATCAACGGCGGAGCGGCGCTTGCGCTGGCGGGCGATTTCATGGTGATTGGCGAAGCTGCGTTTCTGCAGGTGGGAGAAGTGCAGCAAGGCATGGCGGCACCCTATAACCTTGCGTGGTTGCGCCTGCGGCATAGCGAAGCGCTGACGGTGCAGGTTGCGCTGTTGGGTAAACGTATTGATGGTGTCACCGCAGTGACTATGGGGCTGGCGACCGAGAGTGTTGCCGATGAGCAGGTGCTTACCAGAGCGCAGGCGCTTGCTTGTGAACTTGCGCAATACCCCGAAGGGGCGCTGGCGCATGTGAAAGCCGTTTCGCGACGCTATAGCGAACAGGACGCTGATGCCTGGTTCGATAAGGCGTTTTCAGTCGGGCCGGCACCGTCTCAGCGGCCGCGCGCTAACGACTGAATCTGCCAGCTACCTGTTACGCTAGACAACGCATAAGTTTGGCCGTTCAGGCTGTAGATGAATCGAGTGGTGTTGCTTTCGCGTTCGGGTGTCGTGGGGTGAGTTCGGCATAAATGTCGGACAATTTAATTCTGGTCACCGATCGCTGTGAGGGGCGTTATGGGTTCAGTGACAGGAACGCAGGCCAGCGCGAAAGGGGTTAAATTTTTATCAGCGGCGCGAGTTCGGTGGCATGCTCGTGCTGCAGGGCATGCCATTCCATGCGAAACCACGGGGTGAAGTCGTCGGGCCGGGTCGCCAGGGCCTCGGTTAGAGCGGCGGGCGTGATCCAGCGACAGGCCTCTATCTCGGTGGTGTTGATGGTGGGTTCGTCCTGGGCACGACCCACATACACAGAACAGAGTTCGTGCTCGCCGCCTGCGCTGCCAAAGCTCGCCTGATACTGAAACTTGTAGACGTAGTTCAGCTGCGCGCTCATACCGAGTTCCTGTTCCAGCCGGCGGGCGACGGCGTAGTCCATTTCTTCGCCCGCGCGTGGATGCGAACAGCAGCTATTTGACCAGTAGAGTGGCCACAAACGTTTGCCTGCGGCTCGTTGCTGGAGCAGCAATTCGCCCTGAGTGTTGAAAATGAATAGAGAGAACGCCCGATGCAGAACACCCGCACCGTTGTGGCAGGCTGACTTGTCGAGCGTGCCGGTCTGGGTATCGTTGCCATCAACGAGAATGAGCTCTTCGTTTTCAAACGACACGACCTCATTTTTGGTAGGGCTGGTAGCGGGTTGACTCATGGGTGCAGTTTAACAGCTATGTCTTGTACCCGCTCTGTCACTTAGCTCATCTCTATTGCAACAGCTGGCCTGGTTCTTCAGGCTGGGGTGGGTTTTGGCAAGGGCTGCCGTGGTGGAGCACCAGGCGCCACTGCCCGGCTTCGAGTACAAACACTTTGCTGGCCAGTATGACGCCGCCGGGCAATGACTCATAACAGCTAATGCCGACGCTTGTGCCCCATACATGGGCCTCATGGCCGTACGCGACCGGCGCCGGTTGGTCGCTGTTGGCCAGAATGTTGCGCCAGCTCTCGATAATAGCCTCGCGTTCGGTCAGACGGGGCCAGCCCGGATGGACGCACAGCAAGGACACCTCGTTGGCCCAGAGCGCATCCATGGCATCGATGTCTTTGTTGGCGAACGCAAGGTAAAAAGCATCAGCGGCAAACAGGGCGTGAGCAGTGTTCATGGTAAGGTCAACTCGTGTGAGTTCTGGTTAGTGTTGGTTTCGGCTATTCCGGGAACAGCAGTAAAAAGCGCGAACAAGAACAACTATTAAATCTGACTATTAAAACCGACTATTAAAACCGACAAGGAAATCCGTATGAAGATTGGCGC
>CAZSYU010000034.1:0-1740 GCA_964611345.1 uncultured Pseudomonadales bacterium | reverse complement strand
GACTATTAAAACCGACTATTAAAACCGACAAGGAAATCCGTATGAAGATTGGCGCAACCGTAGCCTACAGTCACTACACTTCCATTGACTACATCATTCAGTCGGCACAATACCTCGAAGATATGGGATTTGACTCCATCTGGGTGCCCGAGCACGTCCTGTTTTTCCCTGACTACGAGTCATCTTACCCCTACACCGAAGAAGGCAAGATTCCCGGTGACCCTGAGGGGGTGCTCGACCCATTTACTGCGCTTACGTTTGTGGCCGCACACACTAAAACCTTACGGCTCGGCACTGGTATTTGTCTTGTTCCCCAACGTCAGCCGGTGTACACCGCCAAAATGGTCGCTGATCTCGACTATCTCTCTGGCGGGCGGGTAGATTTTGGTGTGGGTATCGGCTGGCTAAAGGAAGAATTTGACAACTTACAGATGCCCTGGGTTGCGCGTGGCAAGCGCACTCTGGAGTATCTGGAGGTTATGCAGGCGCTCTGGCAGCCGGGTCTTTCGAGTTATTCCGGTGCGACGGTTGAGCTATCACCCTGCCACTTCAACCCGAAGCCGGTACAAACCCCGCATCCGCCCATTTTCTTTGGCGGCGAGAGTGAGCCCGCACTGAAGCGGGTTGCCTCCCATGGCCAGGGTTGGTACGGCTACGATATGGCGCCAGCGACTGTGGCCGAGCGCCTGGCGCGACTGGATGAGTTGCTGGCGGCGGAAGACCGCTCACGGTCTGAAGTAGCGATCTGCGTCGGTCCGAACAAGCACCCGGTGACACCCGTGACACTGCAGGAGTATGCCGCCGCGGGAGTTCAGCGCCTGAATGTACCGGTCGGCGGTCGTGATCTCGATGGCTTCAAACGTCGGGCCGAGAAAATGGCCAAGGTGTGCTCCCTGGTTGATTGAAGGTCGACTGAGAGCCCTATTCGCGGGAGAGTGCGGGGTTGTACAATGCGCGGCTACTTGAGTGACGCGCACAACCATGGCCACAACCAAATCTCCGGCAGACTCCCAGCCTGATACCCCAATCGCCGACCAGGCGCAGACCGGCGGGGCATTCTCTTTTGTTGCTATGGAGCACTCGATTCTGCAATTTTGGCAGGACGAGGACGTTTTTCAGCGCAGCCTGAAGAACACCCAGGACAAGAAGCCCTATATTTTTTACGACGGCCCGCCGTTTGCGACGGGTCTGCCGCATCACGGTCATCTGGTTGCCAGCACTATTAAGGACATTGTGCCGCGCTACTGGACCATGCAAGGCCGCTATGTCATGCGCCGATTTGGTTGGGATTGCCACGGCCTGCCCATTGAGCATGAGATCGACAAACAACTTGGGCTGTCTGCCCAGGATGCTGTCGCCAAGCTGGGTGTTGCTGGCTATAACAACGAGTGTCGAGGCATAGTTGATCGTTACGTTAACGAGTGGCGGACAACCATTACCCGATTGGGGCGCTGGGTTGATTTTGACAACGATTACAAAACCATGGACGCCGACTACATGGAAAGCGTGTGGTGGGTGGTCAAGCAGCTCTGGGACAAAGGCTATATCTATCAGGGTCTGAAGGTGATGCCGGTGTCCACCGAGCTCGGCACGGTGCTGTCGAACTTTGAGGCAACCTCGAACTACAAGGACGTCCAGGATCCAGCCGTTACCGTTGCGTTCAAGTTGCACCCCAACGGCGGCTCTGACGAAGCAGAGAGCATTCTGGCCTGGACGACGACGCCGTGGACGTTGCCATCG
>CAZSYU010000033.1:0-40135 GCA_964611345.1 uncultured Pseudomonadales bacterium | reverse complement strand
AAAGCCGTTGAGGTGCGAATACGTGCCTGGTGGGTTCGACTCCTGCCTCTTCCGCCACCTCTCCGTCGAACCTTCCTCTAAGCTTCTGCTTTCAAAAAGTTTCTGAAAACCGCGCAGCTCCAGGGTAGTCCTCAACGTACTCCGCGTTGTCCACTGGTATTTGCTTGCCAGATTTCCTTGAATTGTTATGACTAAAGTGAGTTCTTTAAAATCGAAGTGTCTTATAATCGCAAGCGCCGTCACAGCCATCTCGGAGCTGTCAGCCCAGAGGTTTTTGAAAGAGCATCAAAATGAGGCTTGTTGGTGTCCGTGAAACCCGGGGGCATTCCACTTGCCACAACCCACCCAGGGCCGACATAAATGAAGGAAAACAAGACTATCCCTCCGCCCCCTGAGAAGCCTGAGCCATACGACTGTTGTGGTAGCGGGTGCATGCCTTGTGTATTCGACCACTACTATACCGCCCTGGAAGAATGGCAGGAAAAGTACGAAGCCGCCTTTAACGAAGAAGCGAAAAAAACCAATCCTTCAACGACCCAGTCCCCTGTGGGGTCAGACGATTCGACAACATAAAACACGCTTTCTGCACATGCTCTGGAAGCTAATGAATCGCCCTATGACCCACGGTGTAGTCTTACGTCTTATCTCCACCATCCTCCAACTCCGCAAACTTCCCCGCCATCGTCGGGTTACGCCGGGTTAGCTTCTTCACCGTTACCCCTTGCGCCTTATCGTTGGCCAGCCGCAGATTCCGATCTGTACTCAACAGCGCGTCTTTGGTTTTCTGCAGATGCAGTATTGATTTGTCGATTTCGGCAATGGCGTTATCAAACTTCCGGGACGCGAGATCATAGTTCTTGCCAAAGGCGGTTTTGAACTTCTCGAGATCGGCCTCAAAATTGGTGATATCCACATTCTGCGACTTCACCAGCGCAAGCTCGGTTTTGTATTCCAGGGACTTCATCGCCGCATTGCGCAGCAGCGTGATAATGGGCAGAAAAAACTGCGGCCGAATCACATACATCTTCTCGTAGCGATGAAATACATCGACAATGCCCGAGTTATACAGCTCACTCTCAGGCTCAAGCAACGACACTAAAATGGCGTACTCACAGCCCTTCTCTCTACGGTCTTTATCCAGCTCTTTCAGAAAGTCCTCATTCTTTTTCTTCGTCGCCGTGGTGTCGCTTTCGTTTTTCATCTCAAACATGATCGACACAATCTCGGTACCGGCCTGGTCCGCATCACGAAAAATATAGTCGCCCTTGCTGCCCATGCTGGCGTCGTTATCTTTCTCGAAATAGGCGAGCGGAAAGGCGGTTGAGCGAATGCGATTAAATTCGGTCTCGCAATGTTGCTCCAGCGTCTCACCCACCATCTTGGTTGACAGGCGCGCTTTCATGTCACGCAGGCGCTCGATGGCATCGTCCCGATCCTTGAGCTGGGTTTCATATTTGTCTTTAAGTGATTTTTCAGACAGTTCTTTCTCTAGCGCGTACTGCTGCAGGTTGTTCTGCAGAACATCGCGTTCTTTCTCCACGCTGCTGACCGCCTCCTTAACCGCAAGGCGTCGCTCGGCCACGGTGGCGTGCAGTTTTTCCTCCGCAAGCTGCAAAGCCACCTGCTTCTCCTTCTTGGCCTGCTCCAGTTCATTGGCAAGCGCCAACTGCTGCTTCTCGAGGGTGCCCACCGCCTCGCTAACCGCCAACTGTTGCGCCGCCTTGGAGCCTTCAAGATTGGCCTTCAACTCCTGAATCTCGGCATCTTTCTGGGCAGTCGCTTTTTGCAGCTCACCGCTGGCTGCGACCTGGGCCATCTCTACGGCGTTGCGCTTGTCCTTCTCGGCCAGCTCCAGGCGTTCATGCAACTGTTGTTCAAACTCGCTGTTGCGCACCTGGCTGACGATGTCGGCGTAGCCCGCCTCATCCACTTTGAAGGCCTTGGTGCAGTGCGGGCAGATAATTTCGTTCAAGGGGTGTCCTGTCTTTGGTTAGAGCGTTGTTTATGGCGACTTTGAGTACCACCTCATGGTGCCCAACTCACTATGGTCAGGCAAGAATTCTACGGTGTTATCGACTACCATCGCCGCTCAACACGCATTGTTCGGAAAGTCCCGTGAGCCCCAGTTCCAACACCCAAAAGCCCCCTGCCGCGCCAGAGACTCCGGCCCGTCGTCTGTTTCAGGTCGAGGGCAAGTTCCCGATGCTGCGCGGCGAGTTGAATAGCCCCGTCATCGCCTACGAGCAATGGGGCAGCCTGAACAGTGATCGCTCGAACGCCGTATTGATTTTTACTGGCCTGTCGCCATCGGCTCACGCGGCCTCCTCCCCCAAAGATCCGAGTACCGGCTGGTGGGAAGACATGCTCGGGCCTGATAAGCCCATCGACACCAATCGCTACTTTGTGGTGTGCGTGAACTCACTGGGCAGTTGCTTCGGCTCCACCGGCCCCGCCAGCATTGATCCCAACACGGGCCAACCCTATCGCCTGCGCTTTCCCATGCTCAGCATCGAAGACATTGCCAATGCGGGAGCTTTACTGCTCGACCATCTCGGCATCCAGCGGCTGCACACGGTTGTTGGCGCATCCATGGGCGGCATGACCGCACTTGCCTTTGCCATGCTGCATAACCAACGCAGCGAAGGTTTTGTGTCCATATCCTCGGCCGCGCGCAGCATGCCGTTTTCTATCGCCTTGCGATCCCTGCAACGCGAGCTGGTGCGCAGTGATGCCACATGGCAGAACGGCCAGTACGATCACAACACGCCGCCCGACGGCGGCATGCGCCTGGCGCGCAAGCTCGGCATGATCACCTACCGCTCCTCCCAGGAATGGAGCGAACGCTTTGGCCGCGAACGGGCCACTTCGGAAATCGACCCCGGTCACCCCTTTGGTATCGACTTTGAAGTGGAGAGTTATCTCGACGCCCAGGCGATGAAGTTTACCGGGGCCTTTGATGCGAACTGTTATTTGTATCTGTCCCGCGCCATGGATTTATTCGATGCCGCCGACCACGGCGGGTCAGTCGCCAAGGGGCTGTCGATGGTAAAGGCCGAACGGGCGCTGGTGATTGGGGTAGTCTCTGACTTTCTGTTTCCGGTGTGTCAGCAACAAGAGCTGGCAGAGGGCTTGCAGGAGCAGGGAATCAACGTCAACTACGCCGAGCTCGAGTCGATCCAGGGCCACGATTCATTTCTGGTGGATATGGACCGCTTTCGGCCAGTGCTGGCGGACTACTTTAAGTAGCGTCGCCAACCGCGCACCAAATCAGGGTTCAATCCGGCTCGCAGCAGTGGTGAGTTCGCCAATGATGGCCGCATCGGCATAGCCTGCAGCGTGCAACTCACGAACACAGTCTGCGGCCGCTGCCGCAGGCACCGCGACCAGCAAACCACCCGCCGTCTGTGGATCGGCCAACACCTGAAACGCTGCCCTCGTCGCCAGATCGCCCTGCACTTCAAAGCCATCGAACGCCCGTGCGTTGGCCGCGTGCAAACTGCTGGTTACCCCCGCTTCAATCACTTCCGCAGCACCAGGCAACAACGGGATCTGTGACAGTTTCAGTGTGGCACCTAACGCACCTGTGCCCGCCTGGTCTTGTGCGAGCATTTCCTGCAGGTGACCCACCAAACCGAAGCCGGTCACATCCGTACACCCTCTGGCACCAGATGCACGGACAATCTGTGCGGCCGCCTTGTTGGAAACATCAAGCGCTCGCAAACAGCCTTGCCAGTGATCTGCTTCGCAATCGCCACGCATGGCCGCGGCCAGTAAACACCCTGTGCCCAGGGGTTGGGTGAGCACCAGGACATCGCCCGGCTGCCCGCCGGTTTTCGCAAGCGCAGCATCAGTCCCCAGTACGCCCGCAATGGTTAGCGCCACCGACAGCTCCACACCCTCCGCCGAATGCCCACCCACCAGCGGCACGTTGTCTTCGCGCAGCACGTCGAGCACACCGACCAGCAGATCGCGCAGTTCGGCCTCCATCATGGCCTCGGTCATGAGCGGAATGGTTGCGTTTAACAGGGCTGCCGTGGGTTGCGCGCCCATCGCGTAGACATCACTCAAGGCATGGTGAGCCGCAACTCGGCCCAGCAGCACAGTGTCATCCAGCATCGACCGGAAGCCGTCTGTGGTGAGCACCTGGGATCCCGCAGAGGGCGTGAGCACTGCGGCGTCGTCACCTATACCCTGCACCACCCAGGACGCCTCAACCACCGCCAGATCTTTTAGCACCCGCGATAGCAGCGTGGCATTCAACTTTGATCCGCAACCGCCACAACGCATGTCATTACCAAGCTCGTCACTGCGTAAGATGTCCTTCGCGCGTGGCTTGCTGGAGGCTGCTTGCATGTCAGGCAGTTCGTTAAACCGGGTCATAAAGGCGCGGTCAATCCAGTCTTTTAACCGCCACAGCCACTTGCCCCGCGCTGCCAGGCCCGCGTAACTGGCAATCGCGGTGCCGTCGGCGCAGTTGAGCAGCGCAAGGTAGTTACTTTGGGCTTTGTAGGGTCGCGCATCGGCGGGCTTCTCGAGCGCCGCCGCGCGCAAATTGCGCGCCAGCAACGGACCCTGGCGCACGGCAAACACCCCGGCCTTGGGTCGCGGTTGATCACGCATACCGGCAATGTCGCCGCCGGCATACACTTCCGGCGCCGACACGCTGCGCAACTGCTGATCCACCTCGATAAAACCCTGGTCATCCAGCTGCAACCCCGTATTGGCAAGCCACGGCGGCGCACTCACACCCGTTACCCAGAGCACGCCCATCGCTGGCACCTCTGCGCCGCTTGTGCTGCGAATCAGCTCGCTCGTTATCTCTGCAACCCGAAAGTTCTCCTGCAGCTCCACGTCGGCTTCGCCAAGCGCCGCGCGCGCCAGACGCCGAACCTTCTCTGACTGCTCAGGCAACAACAAGGCGCCAGTGAGCAGACTCACCTGCACCCCTGGGCCCAACTGGCGTTGGGCGGCCAGCGCCATCTCAAAACCTCCAGCACCACCGCCCACAATCGCCAGACGTTGGCCCGTCGCAATAACCTCAGACAGTTGCTGCCAGCCCGGTAAAAACTGCCCGATGGGCTTTACGGGAATCACATGCGGCAAGTCGAAGGGACAGTTAGGTGCCGCCCCGGTGTTTATCGACAGCAGGTCGTAGCGCAGTTCACGTGTCGAGATCGCACTCTCGGTGCCACCGGGTTGCTCAAACCGGACTGTTTTATTGTTGGGGTCGAGCGCTGTGACGCTGCCGGCAAACAGCCTCGCACCCGCGAAGCGCGCCAGCTGCAGCAGATCGATATGCACATCTTCGACACTGTAGGTACCCAGCACATGGCCAGGCAGCATGCCCGAGTAGGGGGTATTGAGTTCGCGCGTAATCAGCGTAATGCGCAGGCCAGCCACCGGGCGCATCGCAAAGGCTTTCAGCACATTGACATGTGCGTGACCGCCTCCCACCAGCACCAGATCCTTGACCTGGGGCAATGGGAGATCCATGGGTTCTCGCTAGTCGTCCAGTTCGAAGTCCAGATAGTTTAGATCACGATCTATGCGGCGTCGCTCGGCACGTTCTTCAATTGCCCGACGAGCTTCCAGAGCTTGCTGCGAGGCCGTCAGGGGTGCCTTCTCCAGCTCTTTATCGAGCAGAGGGTCAAGGTCGTCGTCGCCCATGCCGGCGTCATCCAGCACCAGCAGGTCATCCGCTTTCTCAGGATCGTCGGCCATAAACTCATCCAGCTCATCTAGCTGTATGTCGTCATCAAACTCTGAATCGTCGAGATCGTCTTCCAGGTCAGGATCGTCATCCTCTTGCCCGGCCTTGTCAATAAGTGGATCGACAATAGTCATCTCCTCTGCGTCGGTCAGCTCATCATCCAACAGCTCATCGTCGTCTAAGAGATCGTCATCGAACTCATCGTCGTCCCAGCGCTCGCCAAAAGCGTCTGTGTGGGCGTCGACCTCGACTTCCTCGCTGGCTTGCCCGGCGGTTGTGTCGAGTTGTTCGTCCTGATTTGAAACATCCATCTGGTCCGGTTCCTGAGAGCGCATTCAATCTGGTTATGCGTGACGCTCACACGCGTTTCATATTTGTTCGCTGATTCGCTTTTGTCCTTACGACTGTTTGTCTTTCACGGCAAAATCAAATCCTTGATTGGCGTTTTTAAAATGTCTGCACCAATCTCGTCAAGGCGCTAAGTCGCGTTGCAGCAGTAACTTTCTAAACGGAGAATCGAGTCACAAAAAAGCCGTGCCCAGTCACGCAAACGCCGGTGCAGCAGCGCACACAGTGACATACACCCTCGCACGCAAAAGCCATCAGTCAGGTGCGCTTTTACTGCAAAAATCAACGATAATGGCTGCTAAAAACGAGCAACAGTTCCCGGTTTTGTCTAGCGAAAACCACTAGCGAGAGTACGAAGAGAATGACCACAGCGAACCCAGCGAGCACACCACTGCCGGAAGCCATGCGGGCACCAAAGCCAGCCACCAAGGCAACCGCAGAAGCCCAGCAGCAAGTGCGCGACTATCTGCCCTTTGCCAGTGACAAACGCAGTTTCGAAAACGCCCAGCGAGGCTTCATCGCCACACTCGATCAGCTCACCATTGTGCGCGAGCGCGACAGCTCGGTGGTGTATGACCTGACTCAGTTCGACTTTCTAAACAGCCCCGCCCCCGATACCGTCAATCCCAGTCTGTGGCGCCAGGCTCAGCTGAATTGCCAACACACCGGGCTGTTTGAGGTGTGTGACGGCATCTACCAGGTGCGCTCTTTCGATCTCGCCAACATGACACTGATTCGCGGCACAACGGGTTGGATCATCATCGATCCACTCACTGCCAGCGAAACATCAGCCGCCGCACTGGCACTCGCCAACAAGCACCTGGGCGAGCGTCCGGTGGTTGCCGTCATCATCACCCACAGCCATATCGATCACTTTGGCGGTGTGCTGGGAGTGACCAGCGCCGAGGACGTGGCGAGTGGCGCGGTAAAGCTGCTGGCACCGCCTGAGTTTGCCCGCGAAGCCCTGGCCGAGAATGTGCTCGCGGGCAATGTCATGGGGCGCCGCGCAACCTACATGTACGGCAATCTATTGCCCCACAGTGCCACGGGTTTTGTCAGCAACGGCCTCGGGGCTAACCTCGCCCTTGGCAGTACCGGCTTTCTGCCCCCCAACGACACCATTGCCGCCACCGGCGACACGCGTCTAATCGACGGCATTGAGATCGACTTTCAGCTCACCATGGGCACTGAAGCGCCGGCCGAGATGGTGTTCTATTTTCCGCAGTTCAAAGCGCTGTGCATGTCAGAGATCACCAGCCATCACCTGCACAACGTCTACACGCCACGCGGCGCTCAGGTGCGCGATGCCCTCGCCTGGGCCGCCCAGATCGATGAATCCATCGACCGCTACGCGGACACCCTGGAAATTCAGTTTGCCTCGCACCACTGGCCAATCTGGGGCCAAAGCGAGGCCCGCGACTATCTCGAAAAGCAGCGCGATCTGTACAAATACATTCACGACCAGACCCTGCGGCTCGCGAACCACGGCTACACCAAAGAAGAGATCGCCGAGCGACTGCAGTTACCGGACGCGCTGGGCAAGGAGTTCTACAACCGCGACTACTACGGCACCGTTAATCACAACAGCCGCGCCGTCTACGTGCGCTACCTTGGCGAATTTAGCGGCAACCCCACCAGCCTCAATCCTCTGCCTCCCCAGGCCGCCGCGCGCGGCTATGTCGACTTTATGGGAGGGGTTGACACGGTAGTTAAGAAGGCCACTAATTCTTTTAAAAACAATGAGTTTCAGTGGGTTTGTGAAGTGCTTCAGCATGTTGTGAACATCGACCCGGGGCACATTGAGGCCCGCGCCCTGCTGGCCGATGCACTGGAACAGCTGGGCTATCAGGCCGAGAGCGGGCCCTGGCGCAACTTCTACCTGTGTGGCGCCTTTGAGCTGCGCGAGGGCCTGCCCGCCGGCAAGGCCGTACGGATCAGCGCGGGCATGGCCCAGGGCATGCCTTTGACTGATCTCTATAAGGCCATGGCCGTGCGACTGAACAGCGAAGCTGCAGAGCAGGTCTCCCTCACCATCAATCTGGCGTTCACCGATCTGCCACAGCCGCATGTGCTCGAGATCAAACGCTGTGTCTTGCATGGCTGGGAAAATCGCCGCTCTGAGCAAGCGGATGCCACGCTGCACGTCAGCAGCCAGCACTTCAAACAACTCATGCTTGGTGCTGCTGATGCGACCACCCTCATGAATGCGGGTGATCTCAAGATCGACGGTAACGCAGCAGCCCTCGCCCAACTGGCTGGGTTGTTCGATCAGTTTGTACGGCGCTTCCCGATCATGACTCCGCGCGACTAATCCGCAGCGGGCAGCTCCGCCAAATCAATCACCATACCGGTCTCGGCAAGGGTTACCTTGGCGCCGGCCTTGTCGTCTAACTCCTCGGCCAGCAACTCGCCGGCGTGATGGTCACCGTGCACCAGATACAAAGGCGGCGTGTTTTGCATCGCCATATACCAGCGCGCCAGATCGTCTGAGTCACCGTGGGCAGACAGCCCACCTACTGTGCTCACCTGTGCCCGCACCATGTAACTGCGGCCGTGAATGCGCACATCATCTGTGCCTTCGATAATGCGTCGACCCAGTGAGCCGGGTGACTGGTAACCCGTGAATAGCACGCGGGTCTTTTCACTTCCAAGGTTGTTGCGGAAGTGGTGCAAGATGCGCCCGCCGTTGCACATACCACTGCCGGCGATGACAATCGCTCCGCCCTTAATCTTCTTGATGGCCTTCGACTCTTCAGCGCTCTTGGACATTTTGAGATTGGGTAAGGACGGCATTGGGTTCATGGTTTTGCTGAGCTGGGTGGCCTCGTCGTCGTACAGGTGTGGGTACTCCCAATAGACCTTGGTGGTGGCAATGGCCATGGGACTATCGAGAAAAATCTGCCAGGCCCCCACATTCCAGGCATCGAAGTTATTGCCCAGGTGATACAGCAACTCTTGCGAGCGCCCAACCGCGAAGGCGGGAATAAGAATGTTGCCACCATCAGCCTCAGCGGTACGCAACAGCTCACCCATTTCAACCAGCGTATTCTCGCGGCTGCGATGGGCCCGGCCACCGTAGGTGCTCTCCATCAACACCACGTCCGCCCGCGGCAACAACGACGGATCATTGATTATTGGGGTATTGAATTGCCCGAGGTCACCGCTAAACACCACGGTCTTGGTCCGGTCGGCCTCACGCACTTCAACCTCAACCACAGCCGAGCCCATGATGTGCCCCGCGTCGTGCAGCCGCACGCGAATGCCTGGCGCCACGTCAAACCACTCGAGGTATCGATGTCCGACCAGTGACCCCAGCGCGTTGGTGGCGTCTTCTTCGTTGAACAGCTCATCCAGCAATGGCTGGCCTTTGCGCTCACGGCGCTTGTTGGCCCGCCGGGTAATGCTGCCCTGCAAGTGGGCGGCATCACGCAACAGAATGTCCACCAGATCACAGCTTGCGTTGTGGGTGTGTACCGGCCCCTTGAAGCCGCGCTTAACGAGCAGCGGCAACCGGCCACTGTGATCTAGATGGGCATGACTCAACACCACCGCATCGATGTCTCGCGCGTTGAACGGAAAGGGTTCGGCATTGCGTTCTTCTGAGCGTCGACCGCCCTGAATCATTCCGCAATCCAGCAACACTTTGGAGTCGCCAATGCGCAAGATGTGACACGACCCCGTCACCTCGCCCGCGGCGCCAAAAAACTCTAATTCCATGCACAAACCCTTTTACGAACCCAAGATCTAGGCGGCAGTAAACGCTGAACCACCATCAATCTTAATGATAGCGCCCGTGGTGTAGGTTGAAAGGTCAGAGGCAAGATAAAGCGCCGCACCAACCACTTCTTCGGGCTGGCCACCCCGCCCCAGTGGAATGGTCTCGCGCGCGCGTTCGTTAAATGCGTCCATGTCCCAGGCCTTGGCAATGTCTGTTAAAAACGGCCCCGGCATAATGCAGTTCACTCGCACGTTTGGACCCAGCGCCTGGGCCAGGCCAATGGTTAGCGTGTTCAAACCCGACTTGGCAACCGCATAAGGCAGTTCGTTGGGGGTTGGCTTAACCGCAGCGATGCTGGAGACATTAATAATCGCCCCGCCGCCATTGGCCGCCATGTGCTCGCCGGCCAGGCTCGACAATCGGAACGGGCCACGGGTGTTTACGCTGTGCACCTTGTCGTAGAGTGCTTCAGTCACATCGGACAGCTTCTCGTACAGCGGTGACATGCCAGCGTTGTTCATCAGCACGTCAATGCGACCATACTCTTCAAGCACCCTGGCAATGAGCGCATCACACTGATCCCAATCGCCGACATGACAGCCCACACCGATGTTACGCGTGCCAAATCGCGCGTTCAGATCGGCGGCCAGCTCCTCACAGGGTCCGGACTTACGGCTGGCAACAACCACGTTGGCCCCACAAGCGGCAAAGGCCTCAGCGCAGCACTTACCAATGCCTCGGCTGCCACCGGTAATCACCACCACCTTATCGGTGAGGTCCACATTAAAGTTATTGCCGCCGCCCGTCTTATCACTCATATCTGCTCCCCGCAGGATTCTCACTACTGTCAATACAGCGCCCATTAGCACCCGAAACGCGAGTCAGGACAAGGGGTGACGACACCCGCTTCAGACTGCGACAATTCGGCCAGGCTATTTCGCCATCCACCAAAAGGCCCAGCGCCATGAGCTACGACAAAAACAACGTGTTTGCCAAGATACTGGCCGGCGAGCTGCCGTCCTACAGCGTCTATAGCGATGACCATTGCCTGGCCTTTATGGACCTGATGCCGCAAAGCCCTGGCCACACCCTGGTCATCCCCAAAGCCCCCGCAGAAAACCTGTTTGACGTGCCGGAAGAGGCCTTGCGCGCCACCATTGTGGCCACCCAGAAAGTGGCCGCAGCCGTCAAGGAAGCCTTTGCCGCCGAGGGCGTGATGATTGCGCAATTAAACGGCGCGGCGGCTGGCCAGACCGTGTTTCATCTGCACTTTCACATTATCCCCCGCAACCAGGGCGCCGATCTAACCATGCATGCCAAAGAAATGGCAGATGGCGCCATGCTGGCCGAGCATGCCGAGCGGATTAAGGCGTGCCTCGGCTGAAGCTACAGCGCGCACTCTAATGGCTGCCCCTGGGCGGCGGCGTAGTTCTCTACTTCACGCCAGACCCGCAGCACATTGCCCGCAAGAATTTTGGCGATGTCGCCACTGTTGTAACCGCGCTGCGACAAGCCAAGCACAAGCTCTGGATAACTGCTGACGTCTTTTAATCCCAACGGCAACGAATCGCCCACGCCATCGTAATCAGAGCCAATTCCCACGTGGTCGATGCCGGCGATCTCCACGGCCCGATCAATGTGATCGAGGACGTGTCTGGTGGTTGCATAGGGATACGGCAGTGCGGCGCGATACTGTTCCGCGTAACCACGCATGCGTTCATCGCCACTCTCGATATTGTTGACCTTGGCGTACTCGGCGGCCGAGGCTGAGTACTTGTCACTCCAGTCGCGCGCGGCCTTGGTTAAAAACGAGCTGCCAAAGTTGATTTGAATAACACCGCCGTTTTCGCCCAGTGCCTTCAGCATGTCGTCGGGCATGTTGCGGTGAAAGCCTGGTGTGAAATGCCGCAGAGAGGAATGCGACGCAATGACCGGCGTCTTTGTTAACTCAAGCACCTGCCAGGCGGCTTTGTCGGAGAGATGGGAGATATCAACCATCACGCCCTGCCGGTTCATTTCGCCGATCAATGACTTGCCAAACTCAGACAGTCCCTGCCAGCGCTCGTTTGTGTCATAGGACGAATCCGAGATGTGGTTTGACTTGGAATGCGCAAGCGTAATGTAGCGCACACCGCGATCGCGATAGCGTTTTAGCTCTTCAAAACTGCCCGCGATGGGGCCGCCATTTTCCATCCCGAGGGGCAACGCCAACCGACCACTGTTGGCCGCTTTGGAAACGTCCGCCGCGCACAGCGCTTGTGCAAACTTGTCGGGGTGGTCGCGCACCATACCTTCAACACCCGCGATCAGCTCATCCGCGAGCTTACCTGCACCCCCGTCGGCATCGACCGTAGCCGGAATGTAGATAGACATGAACGCTGCATTAAGGCCGCCCAGCTGCGCGCGTGGAAAGTCAAAATCGCCTCCGGCTGACACCGAGACATCTTCCGCCTGCTTATAAAGCCGATACGGCACATCGATGTGGGTATCGACAATCAGCGTTCTCGCTGATGCTCCGATAGCCCCAATACTCTGCAGCTTCTGGGTGACCTTGGCCACCGATTGTTCCGTTGGCTCTTTATTCAGGCAACCCGACAATCCCCCAGCCACAACCATCGCGCCCGCTGCGAGACCAACTGCCGTTAACCAGCGCCTCAGCGCCGCTTCATGTTTAAGAGAGTTCATCGCTGACTTTAAGCCCTATCCAATTAGCAAGAATTCAAGGTTAGCATGGTAGCGTTGCAGGTAGCGCAAGACAGATGAGGTTCAACGACCCCGTGTCCAACTCCCAAGACCACAGCATTTCCAACCGCGGCTATTCTGGTGTATCGCGGGCTCTGCACTGGCTGGTGGCCGGCGGCATAGTACTGCAATTCATACTGGGCGAACGCGCCGAAGAGGCCGCAGCAACCAACAATCTGCCGGGCCAACTCGCTGCCCTGGCCCAACACAAGTCCATTGGCATCACCGTCCTTGGTCTGGCCCTGCTGCGGCTACTGTGGCGATTCATCCAGCCACCGGCGCAGATGCACTCAACTGGCATACCGTCTATCCAGGAGCGCATTGCGACATTCATGCATGTCGCGCTGTATGCCCTGCTGTTCATTTTACCGATCTCTGGCTGGTTGATGTCTTCAGCCTCAGGTTACAGCGTGGCCTGGTTCAACCTCGTGCAATTGCCTGATTTGATTGGCACAAGCGAAAGCGGCAAAGCGCTAATGCAAACCCTGCATAACGCTGCCGGCAAGCTGTTGTTGGTGCTGGCCATCGGTCACATACTGGCCGCCCTGAAACATTGGCTGGTGGACAAAGACGCCGTGATGAGTCGAATGGGCGGGCCATTGAGCACACTGCTGTTTGGAGTAACCCTTGCTACCGGCCTTGTGTTCACCTGGCCTGACTCCTACGCCAGTGCAACGGTAGAACCGAATGTACAGGTAACCGCAGAGGCGCCCACAAAACCTGCAGCACCTGAACCGTCCGCGGCACAAATCCAAAGTACCGCCGAACCGGTACCGGAGAACGTTGCAACCGCGCCTCCCTTATGGGTTCTGGATAACACCGCAAGCTTTATACGCTTCACCGCTGAGCAGGCAGGCGCCGAATTCGCCGGCGAGTGGCAGCGCTTCAGTGCAACCATTCACTTCGACCCCGACAACCTCGATGCCAGCTCGGCGCTAGTCACCATCGATGCCAGTTCGCTGGCAACCAACGACGTTGAACGCGATGCCACGCTCGCCGGATTTGACTGGTTCGATAGCAAAAAGCACCCGCAGGTGACGTTCTCGGCCAGCGAGTTTGAGGCAACCGCAGAGGGCTTTGTCACTACAGCCATGTTGAACATACGTGGTGCAAGTTATCCAGTGACGTTTAATTTCGCAGTACTTGAGAATGCCAACACCTACACACTCACCGGCACCGCCCGACTGGATCGCCTGGCGTTAAAGCTCGGCACCATCGAATGGCTCGACACGGAGTGGGTGGGTCAGTTTGTTGCGGTGCAAGTGCGCGTGCAGGCCACGACAGAATCCTGATCTGTATCCAGCGGCTTGCCGCTGTCAGGCTTGCTCAAGAGAGCGCTTTAACTCCCAGTCGGTTACCTGCGCATCAAACTGTTCTTGTTCCCAGCGACCGGCGTGCGCGTAATGATCAACCACAGCGTCGCCGAGGGCCGCGCGCAACATCGTAGAGCCCGAGAACTCAGTAAGTGCCTCACGCAGCGTGCCTGGCAGTACCGGCAAGTGATCAAGCTCATAGGCGTCGCCAGCCACCGGCTCAGCCAACTCAAGGTTCTGCTTAATGCCCGCCATCCCCGCCGCTAGCAAACCGGCGTACGCCAGATAGGGATTCAGGTCGGCGCCGCCCACGCGGCACTCGATACGCAACGAATTTGCAGAGCTACCCACCAGCCGAAACCCTGCCGTTCGGTTATCCAGGCTCCAGGCGCAGGTGGTGGGTGCAAAAGTACCCGCCTGGAAGCGCTTATAGGAGTTGATGTTGGGCGCAAGCAAATAGCACAGCTCGCGGGCGTACTTAAGCTGCCCCGCAACAAACGACTGCATAACCGGGGATAAGCCGTGGGCTTCGTCGGCTGCGAAACTGCGCGGCTTATCGCCGGCGGCATTCCACAACGACAAATGGATGTGGGCAGAGTTACCGGCGAGATCGTCGCGCCACTTCGCCATAAAGGTGACCGCCTTGTCGTGCTGGCTCGCTATCTCCTTGATCGCGTTCTTCAACACCACGTGTTTGTCGGCCATGGCAAGTGCAGCGTCGTACACCACGTTAATTTCGGCTTGCCCCGGCCCCCACTCGCCTTTGGTGTTTTCAACCGCAATGCCGGCCGCCTGCAACCCATTACGTACCGCACGCATAAACGGCTCCTCGCGGCTGGTTTGCAGGATGTGATAGTCCTCGATGTAGTGCCCGGACAGCGCAGGCGTACGAAACTCCCGTGCCGCAATGCTCTCGTGCGGCTCGTTAAACAGATAAAACTCAAGCTCAGAGGCGCACTTGGCCGACAGATCAAGCTTGGCGAGCTGCGCAAGCTGACGCTGCAGAATTGCTCGTGGGCTATGGGCCACATTGGCGCCGTGATGATCTACCACATCGCACAGTACGAGAGCGGTTGCCGGAAGCCAGGGCACGACCCGCAACGTGGCAAAGTCGGGCTGTAACTCGAAATCGCCATATCCGGCTTGCCAGCCCGCCGCCGCATAACCCGGCACCGGTTCCATCGTGATGTCGTTGGCCAACAGATAATCGCAGGCGTGTGTGGTGCCGCCGCTGTCGATGAAAAACCGGGCATGGAAGCGCTTGCCAACCAGGCGCCCCTGCATGTCGGCCATGCACACCAACACGGTGTCGATCGAACCCTCATCGACCAGAGCCGCTAATGCCTGCAAATTCATCGTTACTACCCCTTGTTTGCCAGGGCCACACTCAGGCCGCTGTAACGCGGTTGATCGATGGCCAGTTGATTCACACAGCTCTCACGCAGATAGGCCTGCAAGTCTGGGTCATCAAGCGGCTGCCTGCCCTCGCGCAGGGCATCCACCAGCGCCCAGCGCAAACCGGCGAGCGAATCTTCGGCAGGTGTCGCCAAATCGAGCGCGCGCAGGGCCATAATTTCCTGCTCCTCGAGTCGCGCCCCAACCCGCACTTCGCGATCAACAATGTCGAGCGAGTTGGCCGCTACCCGCGCTAAAAACTGCAAGCGACCAGCCGTTTCACTCATCACGTCATCGCGCAAAAAATCGCGGACACTTAACAGCAACTCATCCAGGCGCGGAAACTGCACGTCTGTAGGCACAGGCGCGCGCGCCTCACTGCTTAACAGCGAATCATCAATAAGCTGCACCGCGCCGGGAATAATAAGATTCACACAGTCAACCTGACACTCCGAACTGCGCCGGCCAATGCCCGGCCGCTCGACAGTTTGCTCCGGACCATTGCGGTACGACTCGGCCATGCCAAGGCAACCCACCGACCACCAGAACGAGCCAAACACTTCCCAGAATTTTACCCGCTGCGCATCAACGGCCTGACCACTCTCGTCAGCGTAGCCACGAAACAGATCTTCACGCACACCAAAGCCACCCACCGGCAACTCGGCGATGCCAAAGCGCCAGGAGTTGGTGCAAATCCAGCCCAGATCTCGCATGGCGTCACCCAGATGGGCAATTTCCCAATCGAGTACGGCGACGACGCCCTCTTCGTTAACCATGATGTTGCCGTTACGGAAGTCGTTGTGCACGAGCGCGGGCGGGGTGTGTTCCGGCAGGTGATCGAGCAGCCAGCGCGCCGTGTAGTCGATCATGGGTTGAGGGGTGGGAAAGTCTCGATAGCGCGCCCAGGTTTGCTCGATAAACTCGGCAGCATCGATCACGGCAAGATCGTCTCGCAGCCCGGCAGCGTCCACATCTATCGCATGAATCTGAGCGAGAATGCGACCACAGTCGTAGGCTAAATGTTCGCGCAATGGCGCAAAGTTTTTGCCCCGGGCAATGCGCGCGCCCAGAGCTTCACCCTCGAGCCACTGCATAATAAAACCCTCACCAATCCCGTCAGCAGGTTCGAGTACATGCACAATAGCGGGCTCTGGCACGCCAGCCGCGCCGGCGGCCTGCATTAACTTCGCCTCTACCGCGAGACCCGGGTAAGTCTCCGGGCGCTCAATTTCAGCGCCCCCACCCTGAGCTCGACGCATGGCCAGCAACAGCTCGCCGTCATCAGTTGCAAGGGTTAACCGGTAGGTTTCCTGGCTGGCGCCACCTGATAACCGCTCAACACGCGTGAGCGTTTTAAAACCAGTTACGCACTGTGCCAACACCGATGTTAGCGGCTCCGCAAGTTCATGCTGGGCAAGTTCGTGCTGGGAGACGTCGCTCAAGCCTCACTTACCCCCTTGGGTGCACGCTGTTTCATGTAACCAAACAGGTAGCCCGCTACCCGGCGCATTTGAATCTCTTCGGCACCTTCCGTAATACGGTAGCGCCGGTGGTGACGATAGATATGCTCGAATGGCTTATGCCGGGAGTAACCCATGCCACCGTGAATCTGCATGGCTCGGTCTGCCGCGTCGCAACACAGGCGGTTGGCCCAGTAGTTACACATAGACACTTTGTCTGAGACCGAGAAGGGTCCGTCCTTATCCATTTGCCAGGCCGTTTTATGAATCAACGCCCGCAACATTTCGCACTGGGTCTGCAATTCAACCAGCGGAAACTGCACGCCCTGGTTGGTGGAGAGAGGCTTGCCAAACGGCGCCCGCTTACCCGCGAATTCAATGGTTTCACTCACGCAGTACTGTGCCGCTCCCAGACTGGACGCCGCCTGGCGAATTCGATTCTCGTTAAAGAACATCTGCACAACGCCAAGGCCTTTGCCTTCACCACCAAAAATATTGGCGTGTGAGACCCGCACGTCGTTTAGTGAGTAACGGCCGTGATCGGTAGGCATGTTGAAGGTCCACATCATCTCTTCAATCTTGAAACCCTCCGCATCGGTGGGCGTCAAAAATGCGGTAATGCCATCGCCATCACCCGCCTTGCCCGAGGTACGTGCAAACACCAGGCTGTATTTCGCCTTGTGAATGCCAGTGTTCCAGGACTTGCCGCCATTTAGTATCCACTCATCGCCATCGCGGACCGCCGTGGTTTCCATATGCGTGGCGTCTGAGCCATGGTCGGGTTCGGTGATACCAAAGGTGAATCCACGCCGCCCTTCAGCCAGATCATCGATCCAGTCTTTCTTTTGCTCATCGGTACCGTGGGCGATCATCAACAGCAAGCCCACGTTATTGCCCACAATCGAATGCTCGTTTTGCAAATCGTTGTGCAACCCCAAACCTTTTACCGCGAGGTGCTCACGAATAATCGCCATATCAAGGTTGGTACCTTCCTGGCCGCCATATTCCTTGGGCATGGGGTAGCGATAGTGACCGGCCTTGTCCGCCAGGCGTTTGGCCTTGTGCAGCAGTTGTTCCCATTCTTCATTTGGTAAACCACCCCGCTCCCAGTCGGTACGGGCGTCTTCCCGGCGATGATCAAAGAAGCGAATATTGTCATCGCTGTTTTCCAGCGGCTTGATGTCGCTTTCTATGAAGCGGTCAAGCTCGTCCAGATAGGCCTGCAGCTTGGGTGGAATATCGAAGTCCATACTGTTCTCCCCGTCTTGTATGGTTAAGGCATGCTTTAGTTATGCGATGCTTGGATCATATTAGACTGCTAACCCAGTGGACACACCAGGCGCGCTGAACCCGCCAACCCAGAAAGAAGACAGAGAGAAGAAGAAAGAGGACACCCCTGATGACCGATGACCGCGGTAACACCCGAATCATTCCTGCTGCCAGCCAGGGCAGCTACGACAACTTCCACTTCGCGCCCGCCGTACGCGACGGCGATAACCTGCGCCTGTCAGGCGTTATCGGCACAGATGCACGCGGCAAGGCCGATCCCGATCCTGCCACCCAGTTCCGGCAGGCCTTTGAGGGGGTGCGCGCCGTATTGGCCGAAGTGGGCGCCGACATGGCGGATGTCACCGAGTTCACAACGTTCCACGTGGATCTACAGAAGCACATGGGGACATTCATGACAGTGAAGGATGAGTTTGTGCAGGCGCCTTATCCGGCCTGGACAGCCATTGGCATTACTGAGCTAGCCATTCCAGGCGGACTGGTGGAAATACAAGTAATTGCAAGAAAACCAATAGATTAGAATCTACACCTAAATTTCTTATTAGATGTGGGCTCGTGCCCACCCGGAGCACTGGTCAGTCGCCAGAAACAACCTGATTACGGCCGCTGCGCTTGGCTTCGGCCAAATAGCGGCTGGTCCGGGCCAGCAAGCCGCGCAAGTCATCATGTTTGGGATGAAACAGGCTGACTCCCAGGCTCACCGACATACGCACACGCTCGCCACCTGGCGCGTGGGGGCGTACCTTCAACACGCGCTTGCGAATTCGCTCAGCCAGCTCTACGAGCCCTGGCACCTTCATTTGCACCGCTAACACCGCAAATTCTTCACCCTCGATGCGGGCACAAAGATCGGTATCCCGCAGCTCCACCTCAATGGCGCGAGCAATAAGCGCAAGCGATCGGTCCCGAAACGCGGAACCATGTTGCTCGGCCAGCAAATTAAAGTGGTCCGCTTCGATGGAGATCACGCCAAAGCGCAAACCGGAACGCTGATGCCGCGCAATTTCGCGCTCCAGCTCATCAATAAAACGCCGCTGGTTAGCCAGCCCAGTAAGCTCGTCGTTGAACTTCAGGCGATCGAGGCTTGCGTTGGCTTGCTCGAGACGTAAGTCCGCTGTTTCCAGGGCTTGCTGAGCGTGGCGTTGACTGTCGCTCTCAGTGAAGTGCAGAACACGTGCTGCACCTGCAGATTCGGGGGCGAGCACAGCAACCGCGTAGTGTGCAACGACACCCTCGCTATCGTCCCAGCGAATCTCAAACTCCTGGCCTTCGCGCTCAGCTACCGCCGCGTAATTTTCCTCGCTAACCACTTCCTGCAGTAAATTACCGGGCAATTCTGCCAACGGATAATCGACCATTTCGGCGAATGCCTCGTTGCAATCGACAATGCGATATTCGGAATCAAGCGCAACCACGGGATCAGGCAAGCGAGCAAACAACAGGTTGCGCACGCTGTCGTCTTTGGACGACTCAAACTGCACCAGCAGCCAGGGTCCAATCGCACAGGCAACCGCAAGACCGTAAACGGCAGGATTAGCACCACCTACAAGCAACCCGGATACAAACCCGCCGACACCCAGCGCGGCCACAACCACAGGCGCTGCAACAAACACGACATAGCGGATGGCCATACTCGTCGCGCTATTCGATTGCGTCAGTGCCGAGTGAATCGACAAACCGAACATCGCTAGCGCCAGCACACCGGCGAGGTATGCACCCGGCAGATAACTGATTTCACCCGCGGCAACACTCACAAACAGACTGTGTTGCGTCGAAGTGGCAGCCAGACCCGCAAACGCACAGGTGGCGTAGAACAAGCCACGGCGCAGACCCCAGATGTTGCTCGCTGGAATAACCAGGTGATCTTGCACCCCTTTAAGAACGTACGCCGGCGCAAACATAAGCAGCGCATAGGACAACCCAACCCCTACTGTGGTGTCACCTTGCACTGCACGCATCCAGATGCCGCCCCACAGCGCGGCGGTGAGCCCGATCAGCGTCATGGCGCCAGAGCTATGGCGGCGCGACCACAGAGACAGCACGCAACCAACGCACGCGACAAACAAGACTAGAGTAGTGGGCTGAACGGACGCCAAAAGACACTTCCAATGCAAGGCAAGTCGCTACCCTACCCAAGCGCGTACTCGCGGTCGGTCAGCCCCGTCACACCAGACAACCTGATAGACGATAAGCAGTGCAATCTGTGCGCGCTGTCACAGGAAATCGCGCGCGACGGGGCGCGTTACGTCAGCAACAAGACCAGCACCACCAGCAACACCACACCCGCGAGCGCAAACCACAGCTCTCTGCTGCCAGGGTCGTTGATTGGGGTTCGGGTTGGCGTCGGCAGCCTGGAATCCGAGGCCGCCGGCGTGCCTTGCGTAGTCTGGTCTGGCGCTACGGGCAACTCGAGCGTATCGACCACGTGCTGCTTGCCCGTCGCTACCGGGTTCTGAGCGGCCTGCAAGTACTCGCGCAAATCCACAGCATTGAGTGCCGGATCCCCGCCTTCAGGCAAACCCTGGAAGCGCATGGCAATCACGCTAAGGTTGTCCCGAGCATCGCCGCCAAGTACCCGCCGCTCCAGTTCATCGACGATGTCTTGTGGGGTAGCAAAGGCCCGCAGCACCTCGGCGATGGTGCCATCGGGCAATTCATCGTGAATGCCATCACTGCAAAGCAACAACAAATCATCGTCGGCGAGGGTGATTTTGAGTTCGCCGGGATTGGGGCGCGGGTCATTAATACCCAACGCCTGGACAAGTACATTCCGTCGCGGGTGCCCAAAGGCTTCTTCGGGTGCGACCACACCGTTTTCGAGCAACTGTTCGAGTAAGGAATGGTCTCGCGTTACCCGAATCAGCTCCCCTGCCCGCCAGAGATAGGCGCGACTGTCGCCACACCAACCAATACTGAGTTCGGCACCGGTCACCCGAGCCATGACCACGGTACTGCCCATATTAGGCAGATCGCGCTCAATGCCTTCGAGCAGCACGGCTTCATGCGCGAGCAGTACCAGCTCGCTAAGCGACCGCTCAGGGTCTGCTGCAGCAGTCAGCAGCGCTTTCTTGACAGTTGCAGACGCAATATCGCCGCGCGAGTGACCGCCCATGCCATCGGCCACAAACCAAAGTCCCGCCTTTTCGCTCCAGCCAATAGAATCCTCATTGTGCTGATAGCGATTGCCGGGATGAGTTGTTGCGCTAAATTCGATCACAGGGAGTTAAGCATACCTCACAGATAGACAGTTGCACTCTCTGGCGGGGTCGCCCTTGCACTGCTAATCTTCGCCTTTCCCTTAGCTTTTCCGGAGTCGGATATGACCAAAATCACCTTTATCGAGTTCGGCGGCGACCAACACGAGATAAACGTGGAAAATGGTCAGTCGCTGATGAACGCCGCTGTCGACAACCTCATCCCCGGCATTGATGCCGACTGTGGTGGCGAATGTTCCTGCGCAACCTGTCACGTCATTCTGTCACCAGAGTGGTACGCGAAAACCGGCCCCGCTGGGGATACCGAGAGTTCAATGCTCGATCTCAGCCAGGAGCGGGTAGATACCTCGCGACTGTCCTGTCAGGTGCAAATCACCGACGAGCTCGACGGTCTGGTCGTGAAAATTCCTGAATATCAGGTATAGCACGCCACCCACCTAGCTGCCCAAAATCCAGCCACCATCAACGTTAATCGCGCCACCGGTCATCATGTCGTTGGTGGCCACCATCACTATCGCGTCAGCCACCTCGCCCGGCGCAATGGCGCGCTTCAACAAGTGATTGGCTGTCGCTTTGCTCATCATGTTGCGCTTGTCGTCGCTGTCTGGACCAAACATCGGGGTATCTGTCACGCCAGGCGAGACCGCGTTGATGCGGCGTGGCGCAAGCTCCGGAGCCAGCGCGCGCACAAAGGCTTCGACCGCACCACCTACTGAAGCCAATGCAGCTTGCCCAGGTTTCGCGCGCTGCGCCGGCGAGCCGGTGACCAATACGATGCTTGCGTCGGCACTAAGATGTTCCCCACCAAAACGTACCGTGTTGGCATACCCCCACAGCTTCGCGAATGAACCTTGATAACCATCCATGTCCATTTGCAGGAACGGCCCCGCAGCACGCTTACCGCCGGTCGCACAATTAATCAGCAAATCGATGGGCGCGATGCGTGCACACAACTCCGAGACAGCAGCAGGATCGGTGGTATCGCAGACCGCAAGTTCCACTCCGGCAGGAATCTGAGCTTTCGCCCGCTCAGGATTACGGCTCACCGCGACAACCTTTGCCCCTGCCTGCGCCAGGCGCTCAACCGTCGCGAGCCCAATGCCTGAGGTGCCACCAAAAACGACGGCGGTCTTTCCTGTTGGATTCATGGTTCTCTTGTCTCCCCAAAACTGACATTCTACGCACGATGACCACCTAACAAGCAAATGAATACAACCGCAACAAGCCATCAGTGTTACCGGTTCAGGCATTGGACAAGCGCCAAATTCGCTGCGCGGCTGGGCATAATTATTGCCCTGCTACTGGCGCTAGGCACCGGTTGCGTGAGCCAGGCGCCGGTGGTGAGTACAGGGCCCACCTACGACCGCGATCTGGCCGCCGGTGTACCCTTATTCAATGAACGCGTTAGCGCCGATGACGCGACCATTCCGCCCACCGAAGAGGTTTTTGCACTGACGGCAGAGATGCGCCGGTACATCGACCGCGTGTTACGCATCGACACAAATCCGGCGGATCGAGCGCGACGCTTGGTTCGACTGCTGGTTCGCGATGATTTTTTTCCGGACGGCTATTACACCAATACCACCCTTACGGCAGCCCAGCTCTATGAGCAACGCTCGGGAAATTGCTTGTCCTACACCAATCTGTATGTCGCCATGGCCAGATACGCCGGCCTGGATGCTCGTTTTCAGATCGCCCGAATCCCTGCCACCTGGAGCGCCGACAGTGGTTTTCTGGTACGCAGCAGACACATCAATGTGTTGATCCGCGACGGGTCGCTGAAGCGCGAAGAGTGGATCACGATTGACTTCAATCAGGTCGCCTCGTCGAATCTCTATCCCCACCGAGTGGTTGCAGATGAGTTTGCTCTTAGTTCGTTCTACAACAACCTAGCCGTGGATAAGCTGTACAACAAAGACTACCGTGCAAGCGTTGCGCTCATTAATGCAGCCATCCAGGTAGATCCATACAACAGCGACGCCTGGGTAAACCTCGCTGCCGTTTACTCGCGCAATGCCCTCTACGACGCGGCGCTGGCAGCCCTCGAAACGGCGGTGGGTTTTGAGTCGGACAATGAGTCAGCACTCTCTGGTCTCGTTCGGCTGCATACCCGGCGTGGCGACGAGGAAAGTGCAGCCCGTTATGCGAGTGAAATGAAGTCACGCCGTGAGCGCAACCCATACTTTCACTTTGCCCTGGCCCAGGCAGCCTACGAGCAGGGCAAATACGAGCTAAGCGAGGCCCACGCCAATACGGCCATAGATTTGCGTTCGCGCAGCGGTCTGTTTTATTACACCCGGGCACTGTCCCAATATAAGCAAGGCAAACTTGCAAGTGCGCAGGCGAGTCTGGAGCTTGCCCAGCAGCGCGCACGCACCTTACCTCGCTCTAAACAGCGCTACGCGCTGGAACTCGCCGCGCGTATCAACGCCGAGCAGGGAATTATCTTTGATATAGATGCGCAGTCAGATACCAAACAAGAATCGGCGATTAAACCGGCACCTGAAATCTCCCCAGACGTTTAAAGCCAAGCGTCAGGGCCAAGGCCCCGACAACAAAAGTGCCACCGTAAACACCGACAATGACCGGCCAGGACAATGCTGGTAAAAACGGCGCCATAAAGCCGAGCACATGGATAGACAACGCAAGAAGGGCCACGTTAAAAAAGGCCAGTTCGCGGGCGATGGGTGTGGACAGGTCAGGGTCAAGAATACGCAACAGCACGATGCCGCTGCCCGTTGAGCCACAGCAACAACCGTAGGCAGTCAACGCGCGCTCCACCCCATACTGACCAAGCAGGCGGCCAAAACCAAAACACAAAAGCGCCGTGCCCAGTGTTGCACTCAGGCACACCAGCACTATTGGCAGCCAAAATTCAGCCAGCAATGTGACCTGAACCGCCATGAGAGTGGCAACCACCATAAAATCAACCGCCGAGCCGGTGATGCGACGCTGGGTGTTGTTGTCGATAAAGTGCGCAAGCGACAAGCGCACCATGAGCTTGCGCAGCACTATGCAGGTGATCAACCCGTGCAGAAAAAACAGGTTGGGAGAAAACATTAACCCGAAGTTTGACTCGCCAAGTGGCACGGTTGCCGCAATGGGGCGGATAAAATCAAGCCAGACATCGGTTAACAGGTAAGCCACCCCCAAAATGCCCAGATGAAAAGCGAGGCTATCAACATTGGCTGGATGGGTTACCTGTTCACCAGCCGACTCGCGCCGCTCAAGTGCAAACACGCCGCGGGTAAAATCTTCATCCAGCCGGGCCGAGGCGTTGGCATTCAAACCCTTACGCACCGCCCACCGGGCAATGGGTACACCGACCACAAAGGCGGCAACAAAACCAGCGGATGCGTAGATCACACCAAAGCTCACCGCGTTGGTAATGCCGTGTTCTTCCTGCCAGATACCGCCCATCGCCAGCGCCTGGCCGGGACCCTGAGTGAATCCGTGGGTGACGATAATGCCCAAAAATTCTGACAGCTCGTTGCCACTCATGCCGTTGTAGGCGAGCACCACCAACAAGCCCAACAAGGCCTGTAGCACTAAGCTCATGGTCCAGACGATACCCAGCCACAGACCGCCAGGCGCTACGCTGCCTGCTGGCTTGGCATCGCCATCAGTACCGGTGAGCACCAACGACATGAAACTCAGGGTAAAAAAGTGAAACGCGAACACCTGGAATTGAGCGGCGTCAAAACCAAAATCCAAATCGAATAACAGTAATAGAAAGCCCAGCAAGCCGCCGGTGAGGCTCGCCGGCACTAGCGCGTTGCGTAAAAAACCAATTCGTGCGCGCAATACTGTGCCCGCCAGCAACATGCTGGCAAGAAAGGCAAACGCCAAAACTCCGGGATACGTGGCTATCACTGTTGGTCCTTAAGCAGTTACGAAGTGGTTGGCTGGGACTGGTAATTACTGACTATTACTGAAGATGCCGCGCTTGCACTGCTCGGCCCAGGGTCTTGCAGCCAGCATCCTGACGAGCAAGCCAGGCAAAATCAGGCACTGGTGCAGCAAGCACCGGATGGTCAGCAAATACCGTCTCGAGTGCAAGCGCAATCGACAACAGGCGCCGGTCGGCAAACATGGGACCGATCACCTGAACTCCAAACGGCGTACCCTGGGAATCGAGCCCACACGGCAGCGTCACCACCGGATGCCCCACGACAGTTAGTGCAGCACTTAACGCAAGCCAGGCCATGTAGTTGGTCACCGGTTTACCGTCGATGCTCTGAGGATTAAGCGACTGCCAGGGAAACGGTAAAACACTCACGCCGGGTGTAATGACCACATCGAAGCGATCAAACATCGATGCCATGTGCCGGGTTAGCACCAGCTGCGCTTGTTTGGCCTGGGCAATATCTTGCATGGGGGTCGCAATGGCAGACTCGTAGGTGGCACGCACATTGGGGTTCACGTTCGGCCCCCAGTGCTCAGCTTCGTGCGCGTAAGCAGCAGCAAATAACTCCTGGCGTAAATGCCAGTCAACTCGCGGCGCATCTCTAAGATCAACGGCGCAGGGTGCACACTGCACCCCCACTTCGCTCATTGCCGCGCAGCGCCTAGCGAACTCTTCTCGCACGGCCTTCGACACCAGCACCCCACCCAGATCTGGGGTGACACCAACGCGCAGGTTTGCAAGCGTTGGTGGTTCGAGATCGGCGAGCGTCTCCGCTGCATAGGGAAACACCATCGGGTCGAGGCGGCTGGCCGCATCTCGCTCGGCGATAATCGAGAGCAAGAGTGCCGCATCCTGCACGGTACGCGCCATAGGGCCTTGCACCGCGTAATTGGTTTGCGGCAGACCGCGCTGTTCGTTAGGCACCATGCCAGGTGTTGCCCGCATTCCCACCACCCCGCTGTAACAGGCGGGAATGCGCAAGCTACCCCCATGATCAGAACCTGTCGCCAGTGGCGCCATGCACGCAGCAACTGCAACCGCAGAGCCACCGCTGGAACCGCCGCAAGTGCTGCTGGGTGCGTAGGGATTGCCCGTGGCGCCAAACAATGGATTTACCGTGTTTGCACCAATGCTCTTCTCAGGCACATTGGTTTTGCCAATCGGGACGCCGCCCGCTCGACGGATGCGGGCCACAATGGGAGAGTCTTCGGTGGCTAGAGCTGAACGCAGTTCTGAGCTGCCCCAGGTTGTCGGCAGGCCAGCCACATGCTGAATGTCTTTAATTGCGACCGGCAAACCCTGCAAAGGCCGCCCTGCCTGCGCAGCCGGAGCGGCATCCGCCTCTTTGGCCGCGGCGCGGGCCTGCGCAAACGCCGGAGTGACCAGCGCATTTACCACGGGGTCGATGCGTTCTGCCTGAGCAATACAGGATTCAACCAGCTCCAGTGCTGAAAGCATGCCCTCCTGCATAGACTTGCGGGCGTCACAGGCCGATAGCTCACAGGGGGATGTTGGAGTAGATTCGATAGTTATCGCCAAGCTGCGTTGTCGCATACGTTTTGTACAGGGTTTACCATGCCATGAAGCGCTGCGTTACGCAGGGGATGTATTCGGGGGGCACGCAAACCCTATGACACGGACAATCGCACTCACTGGCGGCGCCACTGGAATTGGCGCCGCAACCGCGAACCGGCTCACCACCCAGGGCTGCGACGTACACATTCTCGATGTCGCAACCCCGGCTGACAGCAACAGCTACAGAACCTACATTCCCTGCAACCTCGCAAGCTCGAGCAGCATCGACAACGCTGTAAGCCAACTCCCTAATGCCATCGATGCCCTCATCAATGTGGCCGGTGTCGCGCAAATGCCAGACCCCGCCGATACCCTGGCCATTAACTTTCTCGGCATGCGCGCCCTCAGCGAGGCCATATTGCCCCGCATCAACCGGGGCGGTTCTATCGTTATCGTGGCCTCGAGTGCGGGCTGGCAGTGGCGCGACTTCGAAGCAGACATTAGTGGGCTACTCCATACCTCATCGTTCGCAGCCGGACGGGCGTGGCTTGCTGAGCATACAGATCTGTGGCGAGCGAACCCGTATCAATTCTCGAAACGCTGTGCCGCGGCCTACACCTACGCTGCCACTCGCCTGGCCCTACCCCAGGGGGTACGGGTGAACTGCGTAAACCCGGGTAGCACCGAGACCCAACTGTCGACAGATTTTCGCAACATAGTGAGTGCCAACCTGTACGACTGGGGTGTTGCCCAAATTGGTCGCGTCGGGAAACCGGATGACATTGCCGAGGTGATCGAGTTTTTAGCTATCGGCAATTGCGGTTGGCTCAATGGTCAGGAGATAGCGGTGGACGGCGGCTACATCGGGGGGTTAATCGGCGGCTGGATCAACCCCTCCGAAGCTCCCTCAGAACCCTCATAACGGGTAGAATGCAGCGCAGTTCTTTTTATCCCAAGTGAGCACGGCGCATTGACTACTGCATTTCCGGAAACCAGCACGTTTCTGGGCAAGACAATCTCAGGCCCTTTCACCATTCCTTCGGGCATTGTTGCCACCGCCGTACCGATCATCGACTACTTTTTCCGGCATGTACCTCAGGTGGGTGTACTGACCACTAAAAGCATTGGTCCCGAACCTCGCCTCGGTAATCGGGAACCCATACTCAGCCAGTACGCCCCGGGTTGTTTTGTGAATGCGGTTGGCCTCACTAACCCAGGCGCCCAACGTTCAGCGGAGCTGTTTGCAGACCTTGTGGTGCCCAGCGACCGTTTTTTGCTGACCTCTATCTTTGGTGGCAGCGTTGCGGAGTTTGTTGCGGTGGCGAAACTGTTAGCGCCATTCTCGGACGGGTTGGAACTCAATCTGTCTTGCCCCCACGCCAAAGGTTATGGCATGGCGATGGGCCAAGACCCAGCCCTCGTAGCTGAAATTACCGCGGCAGTAAAAGCCGCCGTCGACATTCCCGTGATCCCTAAACTCACACCAAACGCCGACAACATCGGTGAGATTGCCCAGGCCGCGGTGGCTGCCGGAGCGGATGGATTGTGCGCTATAAATACCGTTGGTCCTGGCTATTTCAGTGCGCACGGCAGCCCGGTGCTCAGCAACGAACTGGGTGGTCTGTCGGGCAAAGGTGTGGTGCCGGTTGGGCTTAAGTGCCTGCGAGAGATTTCAGCCAAGGTCGACGTACCGCTGATTGGCTGCGGCGGCATCAGCAGCGCAGATGATGTGCGTGCGTTTCAAGACGCCGGCGCAAGCATTTTTGGTATTGGCTCAGCACTTACCGGCATGACCTCCTCTGAGATTGGCGACTACTTCGAAACCCTTGCCGCCGACTGTACCGACACAACCAACAATGCCGAAGCCCAGGTCCGCTACGACGTAGATATGAGCTTCAAACCCGTCACCCTGGTGGAAAACAAGAAGGTCAGTGCTGATATTTCCATACTCACCTTCGACCGCCCCATCGACATTGAGGCTGGCGAGTTTGTATTTCTGTGGGTACCCGGGCTTGGTGAAAAACCCTTCTCTGCGCTAACCGACGACCCGTTTTCGCTGGTAGTGATTAATCTTGGCGAATTCACTAGTAAACTGATCGACTTGCCAGCGGGTACCGAGGCATATGTGCGCGGTCCCCATGGCATTGCAGCCACTCCGCCCGAAGAGTCCAGAGTAATTGCCGTTGCGGGTGGCACCGGGTTAGCCGCCGTGTATCAGCTTGCTCGCGACCACGGCAACGCCGATATCTTTGTCGGCGCGCGCAGTGCAGACCGGCTGTACTTCCTGGATGAATGCGCAGAGGCTGCCGAGCTGTACGTTGCAACAGATGACGGTTCGCGCGGTTATCACGGCGTAGTAACTGCCCTGCTGGATGAACACCTTGCCTCGCTAACCGCCGCAGAACTTGCGAACACGGTGTTCTACAACTGCGGACCCGCACCCATGGTGCATGCCGCCGTCGCGATTCAACAGAAGTACTGCAACGAATCGCAGATCTTCAGCGCGATCGATTACTTAACCAAGTGTGGGGTGGGTATTTGTGGTGCCTGTGCGGCACCCGACGGTCGCCGCCTGTGTGTGGATGGACCCTTTCTGGGCACCGAAGCCTGCGACTAACTCCGTAGACTAGCTCTCGTTAAGCTCTTGCTCTTGGTCGGTGCTACGACGACCTCCCGTGGCAGCGCGCTTGTCACTGCCTGCGTCAGAGTAGACCGTGCTGGCGACCCCAGAGTCCAGGCCGCGCCGCGTTTCATGACGTCGATCAGTGAAGCGCTGATAACGACACTTGCAGGTTTCTGCATCGCAACCCGGCACCGGAATACTGGGAGCATTGGTCATCAAAAACCGTTGCCCGCGCATTTCGTAAACGGCGTCACAGCAATCGTTCAAACCAGGATTGATTTCAACCGCCGGAAACTTCGGTGCCACCTGGGCAACCGGCTTTTTTTGTTTTGACAGCAACGAGCGCAGCCAATCGAGTATAGGAGCTTTCATACGGCCAATAGTAGCGGGCGCGGCGTTACAAACGTCGACTGGTCGCGCATTTTGAGCGCCAAAATTGATGGGTTACGCTAATTTCGAGACCGGCGTTCAATTTTACTGCTGATTTGGCGCTGAGAGGACCCCAGAGAGCGCATCAGAGAGAGTGCGTGAGAGAGTTGGGAAAGAGTAGTTGGAGGCTGAGGTCGGAATCGAACCGGCGTAAACGGAGTTGCAGTCCGCTGCATAACCACTCTGCCACCCAGCCCCGTATGCGGGAGCCAACGCTCCAGCGAGGGCGCATCATACCCGAATTGGTGTGGAGCTCAATTGGCAATCGAGCCGACACCCGGATGGGCACTAGCTCGGGCTTTAAGTCTCGTCTTCTATTACCGGAGCAGCCGGCTCTACCTGCTCCCCGCCACTCGTCGCCCCTTCTACCAGCATCGGCCAGGCGGAGCGCAGGTAGTTGATCATGGACCACAGGGTAAGCAGCGCGGCGGCGTACAGCAGCGCATAGCCCATCAGCACCCAGGGTCGGTCAAGCTCCGCAGGATTCGCCAGCAACAGAAAGATCGCCACCATTTGAATTGTGGTTTTTGCCCGACCCAGCCAGGAGACGGCAACTACTCCGCGGGCGTTCATCTCGGCCATCCATTCACGCAGGGCGCTGATCACAATCTCACGCCCGACAATCACGATGGCTGGCAGCGTTAACCACAAATTGGAGTGGCTATCGACCAACAGCAACAGCGCCGTCACCACAATCAACTTATCGGCTACCGGATCGAGAAACGCGCCAAACGGTGTGGTTTGGCCCCATTTACGCGCGAGATAACCATCCAGCCAATCGGTCAACGCCGCCAGCCCAAACAGGAAGGCCGCCCACAGGTAGGTGGTTGCGCCGGGCAGAAAGTAGATCGCCACAAACACCGGAATCAGCAGGATTCGGGATAACGTGATGATGTTGGGTAAATTCATGGGCCGAAGTGTACCGAGTAGCGTCGCTCGCGGGGCGTCAGGGATGCAAAGTGTCGTAAATGTCGGCAGCGAGCTTACCGCTGATGCCAGGCACTTTGCTAATTTCCTCGAGGCTCGCGCCCTTCACACCCGCCAACGAGCCAAAATGACTCAGCAACTCCTTCTTGCGCCGCGGCCCGATCCCGGCGATCTGATCGAGTTCGGAGGTGCGCCGGGCCTTCTGGCGTCGGGCTCGGTGACCGGTAATGGCAAACCGGTGAGACTCATCACGAATGTGCTGCAGCAGGTGCATCGCGCCACCCTGCTCTTGAACCTCCACCTCGCCTTTACCTGCGACAAAAAAGGTCTCTAGCCCCGGTTTGCGGGTGGGTCCCTTGGCTATGCCCAGAATGGTCACCCCCTCTACCTGCAGTTCTTCCAACACCAACACGGCTCGGGACAGCTGCCCCTTACCACCATCGATCACCAACACATCGGGCAGGGCGCCCTCGCCTGCTTGCAGCCGTGTGTAGCGTCGCCGCAACGCCTGCTCCATGGCAGCAAAGTCATCGCCGCCGGTGACCCCTTCGATGTTAAAGCGCCGGTAATCGGTTTTGCGCGGCCCCTCGCGATCAAACACAACACAGGAGGCCACCGTCGCCTCACCCATCGTATGGCTGATATCAAAACACTCGAGTCGCTCTGGCACATCATCCAGCCGCAGTGCACTTTGCAGATCGACAAATCGTGCGTAGACGTTTTTCTTGTCGGCAAGATAGGCCGTTAGACTGAGCTGCGCATTCTCAAGCGCCATGTCTCGCCAGCGAGCCCGTTGCCCCCGCACGCGAAAACTCACCTCAACGTTGCGCCCAGAGGACTGGGTGAGCGCTTCCGCCAGCATGGGGGCACTCGGGAGCTCGGGTATGGTAATGAGCGTTTTAGGATAATCACCACGTTCGTTAGCCAGGTAATACTGGGATAAGAATGCGCCCAGTAACTCGGCCTCGTCTATGGCCAATTCGTCGCGCGGAAACCAGGTGCGCTGCCCAAGCAAGCGACCCGCACGAATAAACAGCGCCTGCACACAGCTCACACCACCCTCCTGGGTCACGGCAAACACATCAACGTCACCACGTTCGTTGTGTACATACTGTTGTTCCTGCACCCGCCGGAGCTTACTGATCTGATCGCGAAACCTTGCTGCACGTTCAAACTCAAGCGCTTCCGAGGCCGCCTCCATCTTGGCCTTGTATTCATCGAGTATGGCGCCGCTGTTGCCCTCAAGAAACAGCTCGGCTAAGCGCACATCGTCGGCGTAGTCTTCGGGCGTCACTAACCCCACACAAGGGCCACTGCAGCGCCGTATCTGATGTTGCAGACAAGGCCGTGACCGGTTCTTAAAGAACGTATCGTCGCACTGTCTGATCTGAAACAGTTTCTGCAGAATGCTCAGACTTTCACGCACCGCACCCGCTGATGGAAATGGTCCGAAGTAGCGCCCCGTCTTCTTCCGGGCACCTCGATGAAACGCAAGCCGCGGAAAGTCCTCGTGCGGTGTGCGGTAAATAAACGGGTATGACTTGTCGTCGCGCAACACCACGTTGTAATGCGGACGCTGTGCCTTGATCAAACTCTGTTCGAGCAACAGCGCTTCGGTTTCACTCGCAGTCACCGTCACCTGAATATCTGCAATACGACGCACCAACGCCATGGTTTTAGCGGTTAGGCCCGAGGCTCGAAAGTAACTGGTAACGCGACTTTTCAGATTGCGCGCCTTGCCCACATAAATAACGTCGCCCTTGTCGGAGAACATCTGATACACGCCCGGCTTGGGCGTGAGGTGCTTCAAGAACTCTTCGGCGTTAAATTCGGGGCGCGGGTGTTCACTCATGGCTTGATGCTAACCCAACCAGCGCGCTGACTCGAAGCAGAACTGCATCCAGCATGACAGGCGTCAGCCGGCCCGTTTGGGTATTGAGCTTGCTGGTATGGAAGCAGGACACCAGTTGCAGATTAGACGCCAACTGAAACTCACCACCATGATTAAACGGCGGAGCCGCTTCTCCGCCGGTGAGTTCTTCCGGCAAGGCCTGCCACAGCGCCCGGTGCGCGACCCCTCCCAGACTTAGCAGCACCCGTGGCTTGCGCGCCCGCGGTGTCCAAAAGGCCGCGAGTTCCGTCTGCAGGTGCGCTTTGCAATTGCGCAGCTCCTCGCGGGTTGGCGTGTTCTGGGGCGGCAGGCACTTCACCACGTTGGTAATGGCAAGGCTGCGCAGTTTGGCCTGATCAGGCTGCGCGCTGGTCGCAAAGCCGGCCCTATAGAGCCCGGCAAACAAAAAGTTGCTCGACGAATCGCCCACAAAGGCCCGCCCCGTTCGATTAGCGCCCAGCCGCCCCGGAGCGAGCCCAACCAGCAGGACACGGGCCCGCGAATCCCCCCAATCGGGCACCGGACCATTATGGTGTTGCGGATTGAGGCGCCTTTGCTCATCGATCCAGGCCACCAACCGCGGACATTGCCGACAGTGGGCAATGGCCGTGCGACGCCGGCCCACCGGACCAGCCGGAGCATTTCGCGTGAAAACGCAACTTTTCGTCAATTTCAGGTTCTTACAGGTATAAAGAGGCTTAACTTTACGCCCAAGGTGTGCTCCCCTGCACAATTCATGCAGGTAAGTCGGCTCCACGCATGGCACCGGCTGGTGGTTTCATCTAGCTTACGCAGTCTTGACCTCTCTAACCCGACATCCAAGGCCCGACAACGAGATCGCAAGTGACTACTCCGAAAGACGCAAGGACAACAGATTCGACGGAAGATTCGCATTCCGAGGCTACGCCGCCAGCTGATACGCCGCTGCAGGCCGACGCTGCGCTGCAAGCCGACGCACTGGAGTTGCTGCTACGCTCACCGCGCCTGAACATCGATACCATACTGCGTCTGCTCGACATCGACGAACGCGACTTTCGAGAATTAGTGAAAACCAATCCGGCACTGGGTGGGCTACTCAAGCAACGCAGTCAGGGTCTCCTGGAATTAGAAGGCACCCAACCGCGCAAATGCCCGATGTGCAAGGAGTGGTTTTTGCCCTATGCAGGCGACAAACTCTGCAGCGATGAATGCAAAGCCGCTGATCGCATCGATCGCCGCGATTTCCGCGAAGAATCGCGCGCGACCAGCAGCTAGCGACGGTGCTTAACCCGCGAGTACCGGGGTAAACTGTGCTTTCTGTTCTGCTTTCTGTTCTGCTTTCTGTTCTGCTTTCTGGGCGTTCTGCCGACCCGCAGCGAGCGGCTCCCGTCGCAGAGGCTTGGCAGACGCCGTCATCGGATCGATCATGCCGTGTCGCACCGCCAAAAGCGTCAACTCCACATTGCTCGACACGCTCAGTTTCTCAAAAATGCGGTATCTGTAGCTGTTGACCGTTTTCGGTGACAGATGCAAATCTATAGAAATCTTCTGCACGGTCTGGCAGTTCACAACCATCATCGCGATCTGCATTTCGCGACCAGACAGGTCATCGAAAGGGCAAGCACACTCAGTGCCAAAGGACGCAAAGGCGAGCTGCTGCGCGACATCGACACTGAAGTACTTTTGGCCCACAAACACCTTTCTAATCGCCGTAATGGTTTCCTGCGCCGTGACCCCTTTGGTTAAGTAGCCACTCGCGCCCGCGCGCATCATCTGCAGTGGGAAGGGTTGGTCTTCGCAAGCAGTGAGTGCAATCACGCGGATGCCATTTTGCAAGCGAATGATGCGGCGCAATGCTTCTAGACCACCGATGCCTGGCATCTGGATGTCCATCAACACCACATCAGGGCGTTCGTCACGGCAAAACTGGACGGCGTCTTCGCCGCACCCCACCTCGCCGACTACTTTTATCAGGTTGGTATCTGCCAGCATGCGCTGCAGGCCCAAACGGAACAGTCGATGATCATCGACTACTAACACTCGAATCATACTGTGTCCTCACTCCGCCAGCATTCGCTAGCGTGGTTCGTATGTCAGACGAGCTGACATAATTTCCTTGAATCCACCTCTATCGGAGAGGGCGAGTTCCAACATAGGGAGAGATGCGCCAGACCACAAGCGCCGCGGCGGTTTATCCCGGTGGTTTTGCTACATTTCCATTTTGCAATGCCGCCCTGATATCACCGAGCAATGTCATCCATTGAGCGGCGTTGGGCGCCTGCGTCAACCGGCGGGGACTTAACCGCCAAAGGCTGCCAGATCGGTCTGGGCGCGACCTAAAATCAGCGCGTGGATATCGTGCGTGCCTTCGTAGGTATTCACAGTTTCTAAATTCATAACATGGCGAATGACATGAAACTCATCAGAAATTCCGTTGCCGCCATGCATATCACGCGCAACCCGGGCGATGTCCAGCGCCTTGCCGCAATTGTTGCGCTTCATCAGCGAAATGTTCTCAATGGCCAGGTTATCTTCGTCCATCATTCGGCCCATCCGTAACGCACCTTGCAGGCCGAGAACAATTTCGGTCTGCATATCAGCAAGCTTCTTCTGCACCAGTTGATTGGCCGCCAATGGTCGACCGAACTGCTTGCGATCAAGTGTGTATTGCCGGGCGGCGTGCCAGCAAAATTCTGCCGCTCCCATCGCACCCCATGCGATGCCGTAGCGGGCTTTGTTTAAACACCCAAAAGGCCCAGCCAAACCGGAGACATTAGGCAGCAGGTTTTCTTCCGGAACCTCGACGTTATCGAGCACAATCTCGCCGGTGATCGATGCCCGCAGACTCATTTTGCCTTCGATTTTTGGCGTGCTGAAACCGCTCATGCTGCGTTCAACAATGAAACCGCGAATCTTGCCGTCGAGCTTTGCCCACACCACTGCCAGATCGGCAATGGGTGAATTGGTGATCCACATTTTGGCACCGTTCAAGACAAACCCGCCATCCACCCGTTCTGCCCGGGTTACCATGCTGGAAGGATCAGAACCGTGGTCGGGTTCGGTTAAGCCAAAGCAACCCACCCACTCGCCGGTGGCGAGTTTGGGCAGATACTTCTGCCGCTGCGCCTCGGTACCAAAGGTGTAGATTGGATGCATCACCAGCGAGGATTGCACACTCATTGCCGAGCGATAGCCAGAATCCACGCGTTCCACTTCGCGCGCCATCAGACCGTAGGCCACATAGTTCGCTCCGGCACAACCATACTCTTCCGGGATGGTGGCGCCGAGCATGCCCATCTCACCAAACTCGTTCATGATCTCGCGATCAAAACTCTCGTTACGATTGGCGAGCAATACGCGGCTTTGCAGCTTGGCCTGGGCATAGTCTCTGGCAGAGTCCCGGATCAGACGTTCGTCCTCGGTGAGCTGTTGATCCAACAGCATCGGATCCGCCCAATCAAAACTAACTCGTTCTGCCATGTGTGTGTCCTCGATAAAACCTGTTTAATACCCGCGTTAAACACCCGAAACCAAACCCGGAACCGGACGCGAGATAGCAGCAGGCGACACCCTAATGCAGTGCCAGCCCGCTGTCGATAGCACCGCAGGAGACACACCATGGCCCTAGATGACAGCACAATGAATCAGCTCTTGGACACCGTACGCAAGTTTGTCCGTAACCGTCTGGTGCCACTGGAAGAACAGGTGTCAGTAGAAGACCACATGCCCGATGAAGTCGTGCAGGAAATGCGCGAACTCGGCCTGTTCGGTCTAACGGTGCCCCCCGAATTTGGCGGCCTCGGCTTGTCGACAGAGGAAGAATGTCGCGTCGTGCTCGAGCTGGGCTACACCTCCCCCGCTTTTCGTTCAGTGTTTGGTACCAACAACGGCATCGGTTCCCAGGGGTTGGTTATTGACGGCACTGAAGAACAGAAAACGAAATATCTGCCCAAAATGGCCACTGGTGAGATCATTGGGTCGTTTGCGCTCACCGAACCCGATGCAGGCTCAGATGCGGGCTCGGTACAAACTACCGCAGTGCTGGACGGCGACAACTACGTGTTGAACGGTACCAAGCGCTATATCACTAATGCACCACAGGCCCAGCTATTTACGGTGTTTGCCCGCACAGACCTGGATTCGAAAGGCTCCAAAGGAGTTTCGGCCTTTCTCGTCGACGCCGATCTCGCCGGTATTAGCCTCGGCAAGTCGAATCGCAAGATGGGCCAACAAGGCGGGCATGTGTGTGACGTGATATTTGACGATGTGCGAGTGCCTCGCAATGCAATTATTGGCGGTCAGGCCAACCTCAACCGCGGCTTTCTCACCGCCATGAAAACCCTTGATCGGGGGCGCCTGCACATTGCAGCGCTCGCTGTAGGTTGTTCCGAGCGACTCATCGAAGAAGCGCTAACCTACGCCATGGAACGCAAACAGTTCGATCAGCCCATTGCAGAGTTTCAACTGGTGCAAGCCATGCTCGCAGACAGCCGCACAGAGTCCTACGCTGGCCGCACCATGGTGCTTGATGCAGCGAGACGCCGCGACGCCGGCGAAGCCGTTACTACCCTCGCCTCTTGTTGCAAACTGTTCGCCACAGAAATGGTTGGGCGCGTGGCCGATCGGGCCGTGCAGATTCACGGCGGAGCGGGTTACATGGAAGAGTACGCCGTCGCCCGCTTCTATCGAGACGTTCGCTTGTTCAGAATTTACGAGGGCACGAGCCAGATTCAGCAAACTTTGATTGCGAAGAATATGGTGCGCGAAAGAAGTTAATCGCGAGCCCGGAGCACCGCTACTCGATTGCGCTGTGATCAGTGAGCGGCAGGAAGACGGAAAACTCCGTGCCCTCACCTGGCGTCGTACGGACGTCGATCTCACCCAACAGCTCGTCGACGAGGCGCTTAACCAAATGCAAACCCAGCCCCTCATGCCGCCCACCCTTGCTCGTGGTCTTGGGCTCAAACAGCAGCCTTAACACATCTGCCGGCAGGCCCGGCCCTGTATCACTGACCTTTACCTCGACGCCTTCACGGCCCGCTCGATAGAGACCAGTTGCCGTTCTTACCCGCACCTGATCACCGCTGGCCAACGCCTCTACCGCGTTCTTCACCAGGTTGGTGAGAACCTGAGTCACCCGATCTCGATCTGACGTCACCAGCACCTGACCCGGAGCAACCTGCGCAACAACATCGATGCCTGTCAGACGCGCCGCCTGCCCCTGCAGTTCACACACACCGCGGACCAGTTCGTTCAGATCAAATTCAAGGGTATCGACACCAGGGGTCGCATTAACATCGCGCGGGACATCGATCGCCTGCCGAATCACATCAGACGCTCGTCGCACTTCCTCGGAGATGAGCTCAATCTGCTGCTGCGCTTCCGCATTGCCGGCAAGCTTCATATCGAGAATATGCAAATAGTTGCGCACTACAGAGAGTGGATTATTCGCCTCATGCACAATCTCTCGCATCCGACCTTCGACGCGATTGGCATAATCAACCAGCACCCGGTTGTCTTCTTCATGCGCGAGTTCATCTGCAGCGGCAGAGCCATGCAGAGCGACCCAATCGCCAAGGGCAGCCGCATAGGCCTGTCGCGGCAGCTCTTGCTCATCGGGTTCTTCGCTGTGACGAGTGGCGCCGGAGTTCAGCGGAAACACGCAGGCGCCGACAGTACCCCCGGCAGACTCCAGCGGATACACCATGGCAGTCTTCGTCTCCAACCGACGTAACAGCTGACGTTCAATAACCACCGTGGAAGCACGATCAGTAATTTGTAAAGCCGCCCCCTCGCGAACGCTTGCCGCAATACGCGACGTCGCCGAGTTGGCATCGATGTTTAGCATGCCCAGATCAACACGATTGAGCACCCGAAGTTGCGCATTCGCCACGCCGTCGTTATCTGCCAACGCCAGTATCAGTGGTTCTCGGCCAAACAGCGTGCGCGTTGCCAAGCGATGCGCTTCTATCAGTTCGCTGGCGTTCGAGGACCGAGCTAACACGCTGTTGAACGTTGCTATTTGCAACTGATGCCACAGTGTTGCCAGCCAGTCGCCGTAACTCTCGTCAACCAGATGGGTCTCGCTCATTAGCGTATCAGTGCGTTCTGCCGCTGCCGCGAGCGCATTAGCAAACTCGGGTCGAGAGACGCCGAGCAGCGCCCGGGCCGCATCAACGGCCGCCGCCTCGTCGCCGGCGTGATACGACTCAACAACGCTGAAAATTTGCACCAACGGGTGTGCATCGAGCAGAAATTCGGCGGCCTCACCCCGAAACTCGATCATCTCCTGAGCGAGCGGATCGTTACCTGCGGGCAACTCTGCCAAACCGAGCAAACACTGCAGCCGAACACCGCCAGCATCGATGCCAGGGCGACCACTCGCCAGCAGCTCGCCCAACACTGCGTTTGCAAGACGCCCGCCCCAGTCGCCAAGACTCATGCGCGGAGCCTCACCCTGGGGCATCACGGCAATGGCTATGGCCAGTCCAAGGCTTGGCACGACATTGGCGTCGAGTCGTGCGATGGCGTCCAGCAATGCACCCGGTGACGCTTCGCAATCGAGCAATCGGCACCAGCGCGACAAAAGCTGGGCGTCGAGGCTCACAAGCAGGGTTAGCTCGGTAGGGTTGACCGGCTGCTGGGCCAGCAGCTCGGTATATTTGTGCAGAACCGCGTCTGGTATCACTGACTCGATCGTCGTTTTAGGCAAGCCAATAGTCTATCAGCCCTTACCCGGCCAGCGGTGCTTATCATGTAAGCCTGCTAGAATTCTCGCTGCAAGCTAACAGCCTCCACAGTCACAGGGTAAGCACTCGTTAATGGCCGGATCAGGACCTAAATCAGCAAGCGCGAAAATCTTCTCGTTCAACGTCAACGGTATTCGTGCGCGATTGCACCAGCTCGAAATGCTCAACGAGCGTCACGCTCCCGATGTTGTCGCCATTCAGGAATGCAAGGTCGTCGACGAAGAGTTTCCGTATGACGCCGTTAAAGAGGCCGGCTACCCCCACATCCAGACCTTTGGCCAGAAGGGTCACTACGGGGTCACCTTACTCTCCAGAACCCAACCAGAAAACGTTTGCTTTGGTGTGCCGTGGCGCCCCGAGGACCAACAGCGCCGTCTGATTTGCGCCGACTACCGCATCAACGGCCTGAAACTCCGGCTGCTCAACGGCTATTACCCCCAGGGCGATAGTCGAGATCACCCTACAAAGTTTCCCAACAAAACAGAGTTTTATGCAGACATACTAAAAATGCTCGAAGACTCTCACACACCTAAAGATAACCTGTTAGTCGTCGGCGACATGAACGTTGCGCCCACCGACATCGACATCGGCATTGGCGAAGACAACAAGAAACGCTGGTTGCGCACCGGCAAGGCGAGCTTCCTGCCAGAAGAGCGCGAGTGGCTGCAGAAGCTCTACGATTGGGGTTTAACAGACACCTACGCCCATGTCACCGCTGAGGCCGACCGGCTGTACAGCTGGTTTGATTACCGCAGCAAAGGATTCGACCGCGAACCTAAACGTGGCCTGCGCATCGACCTGATTCTGGCCACCGCTCCCCTCATGAAGAAGCTGACCGGTGCTGGCATTGACTATGACTTGCGCGCCGCAGAGAAACCCTCTGACCATTGCCCGATCTGGTGTGAGTTTGGCGGCTAGGCCCTGAGG
>CAZSYU010000032.1:0-40479 GCA_964611345.1 uncultured Pseudomonadales bacterium | reverse complement strand
ACAGGTGGATCTGGTTGGCTTTGGTAAGCGCTACCCCCATGAGCTGTCGGGCGGTCAGGCCCAGCGCGTCGCCCTGGCACGGGCCATGGCACCCAAACCCCGCGTGTTACTGCTGGATGAACCGTTTGCGAGCGTAGACTCAACACTGCGGCGCCAACTCCGGCGGACCACCCGTGAAGCGCTTAAAACCGCGGGGACAACGGCGATTGTTGTCACCCACGATCCCGACGAAGCCATGGAGCTTGCTGATAGCATTGCCATCATGGCCGCAGGCAGAATCGCGCAGCACGCAAGCCCTGCGGAAATTTGGCGAAAACCTGCAACGCTTGCTGTCGCGTTATTGTTTGGCGACGCCGTCGAACTGGCGGCGCACGTGCACGACGGGGTCGCACAGAGCGCGTTTGGGCAACTCTCGACACCGCAGTTTACCGACGTGGCGAACGGTCAAGCACTACTCGCGGTCCGCCCCGAGGGCATACAGCTGACTGCCGTCGATAGTAACCACCCCGCCAGTGCAGTCATCACCGACCTGCGCTTGCTAGGGCATCGCTGGCAAGTAGGGTTAGAAGCCTTGGACCAGGCAATGCAGGGGCAAAGCACAGCTCGACCGGCCCGTATCAGCGCCACAGTACAGTCGCCGCAAGGACTTGCGATTGGCGCCAAAGTGCACACCTCGCTGGATCCTGAGAATTGTTTTTGTTTCTAAAAAAACAACTGGTTATAGAACTTTATTGGAAGACAATTAATATGCAATCACTCACTGACAAGGTGGTTTTCGTAACCGGCGCCGCACGAGGGATCGGGCGCGGTATTGCGCAGGCGTTCCTGCGCGAAGGCGCTCACTTGGCGCTGGCCGACCTGGGTGTGCCCGCAACAACCAGTGATCAGTGGAACTACACGCTGGCCTCTTCCGAAGTGCTGCAAGAGACCGTCAGCGAACTCGCCGCCGAGCATCCTGCCTGCCGGGTGATTGGTGTCGCCGTGAACGTCACTGACGCGGACAGTTGCGCCGCCGCGGTGGCCAGCACACTCGAGGAATTCGGACGCATTGATGTGCTGGTAAACAACGCAGGCGTTGTGCAGTCGGGCGGCGTTGAGAATTTTAGCGAGGCAGACTGGGACCAGGTATTTGACGTCAACACCAAGGGGCTGTTCTTGATGACCCGCGCAACACTGCCCGCGCTGCGTGCAGCAAAACCCGCGGCCATTATCAATACCGCCTCCATCGCCGGTCTCAAGGGTTACCCCAATATGAGTGCCTACTGCGGTTCCAAATTTGCCGCCATTGGCATCACCCAGTCCCTGGCCGCGGAACTTGCGGGCGAGGATATCCGGGTTAACGCCATTTGCCCGGGCATGGTGGGCACGGCGATGTGGCTAGAACATCTGCTCCCCGGCGGGGCCGGTGCCAACAACCCCGATCAGGATTTCGCGGAACTAATGCGCGAGATGATCCCACTCGGACGCCCCCAATCCACGCTGGATATGGGCGAGGCAGCCGTGTTTCTGGCCAGCGCCAGCAACGTCACAGGCATTGCACTGCCCGTGGCTGGCGGCTTTGAAATGAGTTGATACAAATTTACAATTGCGAATTATTCTCATTTAGGCTACAACTGCACTCAGCATTTACTCATCGAACCACCGTCGGACATCCCATGCAGCACACGCCCTCATACCCACAATCTGCGCACCACCCTGCCACGCTAGCCGCCGCAGAACTCGGCAATAGCCTAATCACCGCACTGCTGATCGCCATGCTTGCGGCCGTGCTCGCGCTGCTCTCGCCTGTGACCGCCCATGCGCAACAAGCGACGGCAGACCAGGCCCCGGCGCCGCTCTCTGGAGAAGTTAACGTCTACAGCTCACGGCACTACGACACGGATATGGCGTTGTACGATGAGTTCACCAACCGAACCGGAGTGAAGGTCAATCTCATCGAGGGTGACAGCGACGCACTCACCCAGCGCATTGTGAGCGAGGGCGAGTTTAGCCCCGCCGACATGCTCATTACCGTTGATGCCGGCCGCCTGTGGCGCGCTGCAGAAGCGGGCATTTTCAGCCCGGTGGAATCGGAGGTACTCGAAGAGCGCGTCCCTGCCCATCTGCAAGCCGCCGACAATAGCTGGTTTGGACTCTCGAAACGCGCGCGGGTCATCGTCTATAACAAAGCCGCCGGCCTGCCCCCTGGGATCAATCGCTACGAAGATCTCACCGCACCCGCGCTCAAAGGCCGCGTCTGCATGCGCAGCTCAGGCAATATCTACAACCAGTCACTGCTTGCCTCCATGGTGGAACACCTGGGCGAAGCGATCAGCGGCAAGTGGGCAAACGGTGTGGTGCAGAACTTTGCCCGCCCGCCCCAAGGCAATGACACCGCCCAGCTCCGCGCCGTCGCCGCCGGTGAATGCGGTGTAACCATTGCCAACACCTACTACATAGGCCGCTTTGTAGGCTCCGACAAGCCTGAAGATCAAGCGGTCCTGAGCGCTCTGGGCATACTCTTCCCCAACCAGGTTGATCGGGGCACCCACGTCAATATCAGTGGCGCGGGCGTTGTTAAGCACGCCCCCAATCGGGCCAACGCGATTGCGTTTCTCGAATACCTAACCAGCGATTTTGCTCAACGCTTGTTTGCTGAAGGCAACAACGAATACCCGGTAACCGGTGCAGTAACGGGCCCTGTCGCAAAACTCGGAGAGTTTAAGGAAGACCAGGTCAACGCCGAGGTACTGGGCACGCACCAGCGCAAGGCGGTCGAACTCTATGACCAGGCCGGTTGGCCCTAGAGCGCAATCATCCCAGACTCGTCAGGCGTGATCAGGCGTGGGACGGAAACGGAAAAGCCTCAAGCGCAACATCAACACCGCTAAACCAGGCCATTTCTTGGTGCAGACCGACCACGTCTCCCACAATAAGTAGTGCCGGTGACGGCAACCCGGCTTGCTCTGCGCGCCCTGCCAAGTCACCGAGCGGCGCAATACACACTTTTTGTGCAGGCGTGGTCCCGGCAGAAATCATAGCGGCAGGCGTCGCCGGCGACATGCCGTGCAGACAAAGTTGTTCGGTAATCAGCGGCAGTGACTTCAGCCCCATAAAAATCACGTGGGTGTGATGGGTAACGCTCATCTGTTCCCAGGGCAATTTTAGTTCGCCCTCTTTCATGTGACCCGTCCAAAAACTAACGCCTGTCGCATGATCGCGATGAGTGAGGGGAATACCCGCGTAAGCGGCACACCCGTTGGCTGCCGATATGCCAGGTACCACCTGAAAGTCGACACCCGCTTTAATAAGATCGTGCAACTCCTCTCCGCCGCGCCCAAAAACAAACGGATCCCCGCCCTTTAAACGCGCCACACACTTGCCCGCCTGTGCATGCTCTACCAATAGCTCGCCTATCGTCTGCTGGGAAACAACATGGGATTTGGCCTGTTTACCAACATAAATCAGTTCGGCCTCGCGGCGCACCAAATCGAGCAGCCGCGTTGGGATCAGTCGGTCGTACAGCACAACATCAGCGCGTTGCAACAAGCGTTGCCCACGAATGGTCATAAGCTCCGGGTCGCCAGGACCTGCACCAATCAAGTACACCGAACCCTCTGAGCGCGCAGCTTCATCCCAACTCGTGAGTTCCTGTGCAATACGGGTTTTGGCGTCATCAACATTGCCAGCCAAGGCGGCGTCACCCACCGGTCCATCAATGATGTGATCCCAAAACCTGCGGCGCTGATCAAAGTCGCTAAACCTCGCTTTGACGCTATCACGCATATCACCCAGTAAAGTCGTGAAGCGAGCCAGGCCAAAAGGCAGTTGCCGTTCAAGCAGTGATTTCAGGTAGCGCGCCAACACCGGCGAGCGTCCACCAGTAGATACCGCGACAATCGCCGGAGAACGATCGACAATCGCGGGCAAAATGAAACTGCAGAGCTCGGGTTGATCAGCAACGTTCACTGGCACATTGCGCGCCTCGGCACCAGCGTAAACCGCACGGTTAACAGCCGCATTATCGGTTGCTGCAATAACCAGTTTCACATCATTGAGATCATCGTCTACAAACTCGCGTTCGAAATAATGCAACTGGTGTTTGTCGATCAATTCGCGCATCGCTCGACTGAGTGTAGGTGCAATAATGGTGAGCTTTGGGCCCGCTGCGAACACCAGCTCTGCCTTGCGCGCCGCAACCGGCCCACCGCCCACGACTAATGCGCGACGCTCAGTAAGCTGCAGGAATATAGGCAGGTAGTCCACCTGATCTATCTTAGCGCATTCTTATCGAATCAGGCGGCGCTGGCCTCGTCTACCTGATGCAGACCACACTCACGACCTTCAATGCCCTTGGTGGGATCAAAGTAGTTGCTCTCACTTGGCAGGTTGTGGGTTGCCAGATAAGCGTCCATTTCTGCCTCTTGCCAGGCAAGCAACGGCGCCGCTTTGAGAATACCGCGACCATCCAGCGACAGGGTTTCAAGGGATGCTCGCAGTGACGTCTCCTCAGAGCGAATACCTGTAAGCCAGACATCGGGTGTGATCGTGCTAAGCGCTCGGTCGAAGGGTTCGAGCTTCACGCGGCGCGTAAACTCGGCATGCTGCGGGTCACCGATATCCGGCACGCCGCCCAACGATGCAGTAATCCATGCACTGGAGTGGGATGGCGCAAAGATCTGTATGTTCAGATCCAGCGCAGCAATTAGATCGTGCGCAAACTGATAAGTGGCGCGAGTATTAAAACCATGATCAACCCACACTACAGGAACGTCAGGTCGTACCCTGGTTACGATATCGAGTAGCACGGCGGCATGCTTACCAAAGCTGGTGGTTACCATTGGCCGTTTTGCGCGCGCAAGAACCCAGCTCACTACTTCGGTTGCCGAAGCTCCCTCCAACAACTCGTTGTATTGCGCAAGCGAATACTTATCTGTCAGTAGTTCACTCATAGTGCCGCACCCGAGTAAAGGCGATGCGGTGCAGGCATTGACAGTTCACCCAACGAGACAATCATGTCGGGCACACTGTCATTGCCAGTAATTTCAAAGCCGGTGAAACCACTGTGGTGCATAAAATCGAGCTGATCGCGGCGCACATCACCTACAGCGACGAGATCACCCTTAAAACCGTGCTGGTTTCGGAGGGTGGCTGCATGCGTATAGCCGCGACCATCCGTAAAGGTTGGAAACGAAATGAGAATCTCAGACCGGTCGAGTACGACGCTCAATAACTCGTTCGCCAGCTCGCCAAGTTCGTCTCCAGGCTCGATCACAAGCGTCCAGGCGGTTTGTCGTGAGGTCCAATCTTGAGGGTCGGAAAGAAACATCGACAGCGGTACTGCCACTGCAGCACCGCTGCTTTGAGGTTTGGCATCTTCCGCGCCGAGCACTTGCCACTCCAGCTCAGCAACAACAAACTCGGCTGTGGCGCTTAAGTCTGAGGACGGGTCTGTCTTACGCAGCAGCTGCATAAACCCGCTCCTTGAAAGGCGGAAGTCCCACCCGATCCAGGGTGTCAACAAAGCTCTCACCGTCGTCGCGCAGATCGGTATAGGTTAACAATACCCGCTGCACTGCCTCAGCAACGTCCGCTTTTGCTATGGCCGGACCAATGCGCTGGCCAATTCTAGCCCCGGTTGTTGAGCGTCCACCGAGGGTCAACTGGTACCACTCCACGCCTTTCTTATCGACGCCAAGAATGCCGATATCGGCGACGTGATGATGCCCACACGCGTTCATGCAACCAGAGATCCGCACCTTCACGTCACCCAGGTCATGCAAATAATCAAGATCATCAAAGTGATCGTTAATCTGATCCCAGATCGAAATGGAGGTGGCGTTGGCCAACGAGCAATAATCGAGCCCGGGGCAAACAATCATGTCAGACAGCGTGCCGATGTTAGGTACCGCTAAATCTTGCCCAGCAAGTGCTGTCCACAGTGCTTTCAGGTGTTGTACTGGCACATCGGCCAGCACCAGATTCTGGTCGTGAGTCGAGCGCAGTTCGCCAGCGCAATAGGTGTCTGCGAGATCCGCCACGAGGCGCATTTGTGCCGAGGTAATATCGCCCGCAGGGCGCTCAGGAGACTTCAGTGCAATGAGGACCACTCGATACCCGGGCACCTTGTGTTCGCGTGTGTTTTGCTTCAACCAACGGTTATAGGCTGGGTCAGCAGCAGCATCCGCGGGGCCTGCGGGCGTTACTGCAACAATGTTTTGCGGCGCAAGGGTTTTGGTAAAGAAGGCTCGCATACGCTCGATGTCGACACCTTCGAGGGTACGAACAGTCTTCCGCGTCACTTCCCACTGGGCATCTACCTGCTCGCGAAAAGCGTCAATGCCCAGCGCGTTCACCAAAATTTTTATGCGCGCCTTGTACAGGTTGTCGCGCCGACCCGCGCGGTTATAAACGCGCAGCGTTGCTTCCAGAAAGGTCAGCAAGTCGGCACCAGGGAGGCCTTCTCGCAGCAGTTTGCCTACGACGGGCGTGCGACCCAGACCACCGCCCACCCAGACATCAAATACCGACTGGCCACGCTCATCGTGCCGCAGCCGTAACCCAATATCGTGCACCTCGATGGCTGCCCGATCATTGCGCGCACCGGTAACCGCAATCTTAAATTTGCGCGGCAACCAGTTGAATTCCGGATGAAAGGTGGACCACTGCCGAATCAGCTCACACCAGGGACGAGGGTCTTCAATCTCGTCGCCAATCGCACCTGCCAGGGGATCGCTCGTGATATTGCGAATGCAGTTACCACTGGTTTGAATCGCATGCATCTGAAACTCTGCAAGCTCTTCGAGTGCATCGGGAATCCGCTCGAGCGGAATCCAGTTGAATTGCATGTTTTGCCGCGTGGTCATGTGGCCAAACCCGCGATCGTAGTCATCAGCGACCTTGGCAAGCGTGCGCATTTGATCTGCAGTGAACATGCCGTAGGGGATAGCCACTCGCAGCATCGGCGCATGCAGTTGCTCGTAGACGCCGTTGCGCAGTCGCAGTTGCTTGTACTCGTCCGCAGACAGTTCGCCGGCCAGATAACGCTGCGTCTGGTCGCGGAACTGCGCCAGGCGTTTCTTCAACAGAGCTCGGTCATGATCGTCGTACTGGTACATGGCGACACGCTTTCCTCAGTGCATTGCAGAAACTAGCGAGTACTCGGAAGTGGTAGGGGCGTGCTAAGCCAGGAAGGCGGTAATCAGATAGCCCACAAAAAACCCCAGAGCCAACAAGCCACGAAGATCTTGCGCCGCAAGCTCGCGAACAAGCGAACCCAGGTTGACTGCCATTTTGCTGCTGCGGGTGTTCATGAGACCAATATCAGGTCGCGGCGGACATTTGTGAAGGAACAAATGTTCATATCAATATGCACACAAAATCAGTACCTAAGATCACCACCCTGGGTGCCCGCCCAGCCCGAAAATCTTGGCCAGTAAATTGCATTTTTTCCGCCCATCGAAGGCGTCAGAACGTGACCCAGGCACTCCCCAAACACCTGATAGCCCGCAAAGGCTGCCGCAGTTGCACAGGCATGGATAGGCAGCACCCGAACTTTGCTCCCAATCGGGAAGCGGGCAAAGTCTAAGGGGGTACCATCCAGGGTTTGCACCAGCCCGTGCTCCTGATTGGCGGCGCGCACGCAAAGGTCGGTACCCATAATTTTGCCAAGTCCCATGTCCGTCGCATGGGTCGCCGTACTGCGATCGTTCGACAGCGCCATCCAGCCTGCATCTATCACCAGGGTATTGCGGCCCGGTTGGTGCCCGATGACACTCGCGAGCACACTCAAAGCAATCTGGGATTCAGCGCATACCCCCAATCCGGCAATCACCAGGTCGTTAAAAACATACACTCCTGTACGCACTTCGGTTATGCCCGCAAAGGATTCGGCGACGCTCACGGTGGGCGTTGAACCGATACTCACCTCGGGGCAATTCACTCCCACGGCCGCCAGTCGCTCCGCGGCCAATACTGCGCCGCTGCGTTCACGCTCAGCCATCGCCAGCAACTCAATCTTGCTCCGACACTCGTAGGCGTAACCCGCATGGGTCATGACCCCGCGCAGCCTGCTTGCACCATTCAACAGCTGGCCAATGGCAAGTAGTTCAGCCGCACCAGGATTCACGCCGGCGCGATGCGCATCAACATCCAACTCAATGAAGGCATCCAACTGCACGGCGCTGCTGCCTGCCGCAGTCCCCTGCGCCAGAAACTCAAGCAGTGCCTGCGCCATCTCAACGCTGTCTAATATCACCGAGATTCTGACGCCAGCGTCAGCACCCGCAAGACTGGTGAGTTCAGCCAGTTTTTGCGGCACTATTCCTACGGCATAAAGTACATCGCGATATCCCGCACCAATCACCTCGGCGGCCTCCCGCACGGTTGACACAGTAAGACGCACATCCGTCTGCCGGCCAGCCTGCTCCCGCTGCACCATACGCTCGATGACGGGCAACGACTTCGCCGTTTTAACGTGCGGTCGCGTACGCACGCCAAAACTGGCCAGGCGTCGATCCATGCGTTCAATGTTCGCCTGCATCAGGTCGGCATCGAGCAGCAAACAGGGCGTTGGCAACGCAATGGGCTGTGTCATTATTGGCGGCTCAGCAGGCAAACAGCAGAGTCAAACCATAGGAAGCTTTTATGACCAGTGCCACCCCTTCACCCCATCAACGGCCAGATTTGTTTCGTTTAGACGGTAAAACGGCCTTCGTTACGGGCGCATCCTCTGGTTTCGGTCACCACTTCGCCGGCGTACTTGCCGCCGCAGGAGCAAACGTAGTGCTTGGCGCCCGCCGGACCGACAAAATTCAGAACAGAGTGGATGAAATCAATGGTTATGCGGGCGGTCGAGCGCTGGGCGTCACACTCGATGTCTTGCAGGCAGACTCCATGGCTGCATTCCTGCAGGCTGGCATAGACACCTTCGGAGGCGCCGACATCCTGGTTAACAACGCAGGCATCGAGTCGGGTGCAAAAACCTACGCGATGATTGACGAAGACGACTGGGATAGCGTGCTCGATACCAACGTTAAAGCCCTGTGGCATCTGTCGAAACTGTTCAGCGACTACGTGGGTGCAGACAAACAACGCACCGGCAGCATCATTAACATCGGTTCAATCACCGCCTGGCGAACCATCAAGGGCCAGTTCCCTTACGCGGTGAGCAAGGCAGCCGTCAAGAAGGCCACCGAGGTCATGGCATTAGAGGGGGCGCGCTACGGCGTCCGCGTGAATTCGCTCGCTCCGGGCTACATCCTCACCGACGTCAGCCGTGTCTTGCTCGAAAGCGAACGCTCGGATGCCTTTCGAGCACGCATTCCACAACGCCGCTATGGTGAGTTTGAAGACTTGGATGGTCCGCTGTTGCTGCTTGCCTCTGACGCCGCGAGCTACATGACCGGCGCCTCGATCGTGGTCGACGGCGGCCATATCTGCTCCGAACTCTAGGGTCTAACGGCCGGAAATATCCGCTTCGAGCAGGCGACGATAGGCACGCATATGCCGCAGTGCGGCCAGTTCGTCGCCGCGCACCTCAAACAGGCGCGCCAGGTTGTAGTGCGCATCCGGAATGTCGCAGGCGCGAACATAAAACTCACGCGCGGTTTCGAACTCATCGAGTTCGTCGTAGATGGTGCCCATGTTGTAGTTGGCAAGCTGATGCTCGGGCGCGATCTCCAGGGCCAGCTTGTAATGCCGCCGCGCCTGTTTGAGATTGCCGCGCAATTGGCAGAGGCGACCGAGGTTAACCTGCGCGTCTGTGTTGTTGGGGTTGAGCTCCAGCGCCCGCAGGTAGGCTTGCGGGGCCTTATCGGGTTCCGCTTCCTCAAGATCTAGCGCTAGGTTGTACCAGTCATCACTGGTTAGCTCGCCAGACTCGGGCACGACCACCATCGGCTCACTGCCAGCAACGCCCTCAGGTTCTGGAGAATCATCGCCAGTACGCCCCAGGTGATCGTCAGACTGCTGACTGCCGCTCTGTTGATCCTGGGGCTGTTGAACCGGTCGTTGGGTGATCCGATTCAGCTGCTCCCGCGATGCAAGGCCGGGCGCGGTTAAATCGGGCGCGGATAGATCGGGCGTGATCAGGTCGAGCGTAGCCACCTTGTTTGGTGGTACTGCGTCTGCGGCGGTTTCGCCTGCTGGCGTTACAAACGGCAGACTGCCTTGCCCCGACTCAGCGTCCCAGGATGTGTTGCCGTCTTGCACTACCACCCGCGTGCCTTGCGCCTGAACTCGCAGCGACGACAGTGGTCGGGAGGCCTGGGCATTTCTGGCTTTCAACTCCAGTAACACACGATTAGTACGCCGCACCGGAACCTGCGCGTCGAGCAATTCTTTCGCCGACCGCAGCATGACCATGTCCTGAAAGCTAAACCGATACTCACCACGGTTGCCCCGCAGCGGATTCAACAGGTCACGACGAACATAGTGGCGCACCTGCGTTGGTTTTAAACCCACAAGCTCAGCGACTTCGGCAGTGCTGTAGTGCCCTGCCCAATCGAAGCTTCGAGTTGTTTTCGCGTGTGCGGAAGTGCCGGCCAATGGGAAAAACCCTGCGCTGGAATCGCGAAATTTTATCCTGTCCAGCGCAGCCGAACAACGTATCGGACTGAAAAAGAAAGGGAAATCGCGTTTTTATTAACCTCGAAAACTACCCACAATAGTTAAGGCAATTTCTCGCAAATATTCAACTTTGCTTTGGTTGTCAGCAACTTGAAGCCGCTTGGCAGCACACAGTGTTAAACTCTGCATATTCAACGTGCCACTACGAATTCGCTTCAGCGCGCTTTTTGCGTCGAGCTTCGCGTGCTTCGGAACGTTTGCGTTTACGCTCGGCGCGCTTCGCTTTGCGTTCCTGGCGCCGATCTTCGGCCAGCGCCTTAGCGTGTCGCGCAAAGGTATCCTCAAGCGCCTGGGCATGCTCCAGGGTAATCGGTTCAAACTTGCCCAACCGACAGCGCGCAGAGCGCGCCGATAGCGCGGGACCAATGCTGGGATTAAAGCCATAGACTGTATCCTGTGCGCAGCGACGTGCGCTTTGGGATTCAAACACCAGAGCCATAGATGGGCGTAAACCAATGCAATCGTGCGGGAGTCGATTGAGCCAGGCACGACGACCCGTGGAACTCTTGAAGAGCAGATGTTGGCTATCCAGAATCTCGGTGCTGTAGCCACTGAACCGGTTCATACAACGTTCCGCAGCAACGTTCGGTGCTACACCCGCCGGGTCATTCAGCAGCTCTTCCAGCGACAAGTCCATCACGGCAGGCAGGTCATCGGGGTCGAGCCCGCCGTCCGCAGAGGGGCTATCGCCTTCAGCGGCATCAGTGGCTTCAGTGGCAGTTTCTGTGGCCACAGCTGATGCAGCTGCAGCTCCCCGCGCCGCTTGCGGTGCTGACCATAGACAGATAGCGAGTGCTGCTACCAGCACTGAGTGTGGGAGATATAGCCAATCAGCTCGCATATCGAAGACTCCTTTTGGATAACCCTTTGATAACCCACGTGGTCATCCCGGGATTCGCCCCGACACGTGTCCGTACGCTTGTTTAGGGCAAGAGTTCTGGCAGAGCCATCAGGACGTCCGCGCAGGGCACATCCAACTTTAGGGCGGCCAACTCATCCGCCCGTGTGACTCCACGATTAATAATCGCGATGGGTGTTTGTGCCTGGGCCGCGGCGCGGCAAAATCGAAAGCTGGAAAACACCATCAGGGAAGAGCCTACCACCAACAGGGCATCCGCATCTTCTACCCAGCCATAAGCTTGTTCGACCCAGGGCTTCGGTACCGACTCGCCGTAAAACACCACATCCGGCTTCAACACACCACCACAGCTCGCGCAGTCCGGCACGGCAAATGACTCTGCTATCTGTGTTACAGGCGCATCGCCATCCGGCATTTGTTGCACCAACAGCTGCGCTTGTAACTGGTCCAGTAAATCCTGGTTAGCACCCAGCAACCAGGTCTGTAACTCTGCCCGGGCGAAGCGCTGTGCACAGGATTGACAGCTAACGCGGTCGAGCCGGCCATGCAAATCGAGCACTTGTTTATGCCCGGCTTGCTGATGCAGCCCGTCTACATTTTGCGTAATCAGCCCAGTCAAGCGCCCCTGTTGTTCGAGCTTCGCCAGAGCACGGTGCGACGCGTTCGGCGTGGCCTGTTGAAACTGGGGCCAGCCCAACATAGAACGCGCCCAGTAGCGCCGCCTCGCGGCCGCCCCAGCTACGCCCTCGGCCATAAACTCAGCGAACTGAACAGGTGCCGAATGCTTCCACTTTCCTGCCGGGTCGCGGTAATCACCAATGCCCGAGTCCGTACTGCAACCTGCTCCGGTAACCACCGCAAGGCGCGGATAGGCCTGGCAAAACTCGGCAAGCTGCTGCACGGCAGATCGCGCGTTCATCGATGCTCGACCAGTTCGGCAGCGCCGGGCTGCGGCGCCGGCCACAGCAGGCTCAGTGCCACATAGACCACAGCGGAGGCAACCAGCGCAGGAAACACTTCATGCACTACACTCGCGGCAGCACTGCTTATCCACACCACCAACACCACGAGCCCAGTAAGCATAGACCCCAGCACCGCCCTCGCATGCCCGCGGGACCAATGCAGCGACAACAACAGCACCGGCAGAAAGCAAGCCGCGTAGAGACTGCCAGAGAAAATCGTTATCGCGACAATGTCACCTGGCGGACGCAACGCAAACAGCGCTGACACCACGGCCAATCCAACAATCGCCAGCCGCGTCACGCGGATTCCCTGCGCATCGCGGACTCGCAGCAAATCTCGCGACAATACCGACGCAGCAACCAGCAGCACGCTGTCCATCGATGACATGGCCGCAGAGATAATAGCCACCAACAACAGGTCTCCCGCCCAAAAGGGGAACACATCCTCTCGCTGCAACAGCATCGGCATAATCATGTCCGTATCATCGACCTGAGTAAAAAACAGATGCGCCAGCAGGCCAACCGGGAACAGGCCCAACTGAATGAGCAGCAGGGTCACTAGTGCGACGAGCATGCCTGTACGCACGGCACGCTGATCCGCCAGCGAGAAAAACCGCGATACCTGGCGCGGATCTACCATGAGCTTTAACGAGCCACTTAAGAACACCCCGATCAACACCGCAAAGGGTAACCCGGCATTCCAGTCCATGAGTGGTGCAACACGCACGTCTTTGCTGAGGTTAGCCACTGCACCGATCAGGGTAGCACTGCCACTTGGGTCCCCACTTTGCTGCCCGCTTAGTTCTATGGCGCGGGACAAGACAAAGTAGCCAATCAGCAGTGAGCCCAGGAGCATCATCGCACCTTGCACAACGTCCGTCCGCGCCACCGAGAGAAAGCCGCCGATCGAGGTGTACGCCACCACAATCAACAACGTAACCAACACGGCCAGTGCATACTCAACACCAAGAAATAACTGGAGAACATTGCCAGCGCCTTTAAAAATTGCGATCAGATAGAGCACGCTGGCAAACAACACAATGACTGCCGCCACCCGCCCAACGGCTACGCTGGCATAGCGCCGCGCGAGATAGTCTGGCAGCGTGAGTGCGTCTAGTCTGGCCGTAAACTCGCGCAACCGCGGTGCAACCGTCGTCCACGAAAGCCAGGTGAAAAACACCATAAACAGCGGGAAGAGCAGCCAGGGCGCTCCCAGCGTGTAACCTTTGCCGGCATGGCCCACGTAAGAATTTGTGCTGGCGAAGGTGGCGCAAAATGACACCCCCACCACCCAACCCGATAACCGCCGCCCGCCAACAAAATAGTCTGCGATAACGCGGGAATCCGCGCTGCCACGGCGCGCGTTGAACAATAAAAACACGAGATAGCCGCCCAGTAACAGCACCGCGACCCAATGCCGCGCCAGCGCCTCAATCACGAGTACTCCGCGCGCTCAGTTTTGTGAGTCATACCGGGCCATGCCCCATCCAATACGTCCAGCGATTGCTGATACCGAGCCTGTCAGATTATGCTGGCGTACACCACCAAGCCGAGGCCCAGCAACTACGCCATGCGCTACATCATCCAGTTTGTCATCCCTGCCTGCCTCTTTCTGCTGCTTTTGTATCTGGTCGCCCGAAAAAAGCGGGCGACTGCTAATGGCGAGCCACCCATCATCGGCAATACCACGTTCGTCCTGTTGCTGGTTATTGGCTCTGGCCTCACGGTTGGGCTGTTGTTCGGTATAGCAGCGCTGTGAGTCACGGACTCACCGTCACACCGGTGCCAAATGCCCCTTTTGGGGCCCAGATTACGGGTGTCGATCTAAGTGTGCCGCTCGAGCCTTACGTGCGTGATGCCATTTACGCCGCCTGGCTTGACTATCAGGTTGTGTCTTTCCCCGATCAACCGCTAACTCATCCCCAATTTGAGGCGCTCAGCCAGAGCTTTGGCGAGTTCGGCGAAGAACCCTACCTGCGCGGCATGCCAGAGCACCCAAATCTGGTGGTGGTTGAACGCAAGGCAGACGAAAAACCCAGCCCCTTCGGCACCTCCTGGCACACCGACTGGTCATTCCGCAGCGAGCCACCCGCAGCCACACTGCTGCATTCAAAAATTGTCCCGCCGGTTGGCGGCGATACCCTGTACGCCAGTGGTTACCTGGCCTGGGAACATCTGGATCAACGGCTTAAAGCCCGCGTCGAGGGGCTGATTGGCCTGCACAGCGCACGTCGCTCTTACAGCCTGGCAGGCTACGAGGCGAGCGGGGGCAATGCTCGATCGATGGCTATCGAGCCCAGTGATGACGCCTACGCCATCGAACGCCACCCGCTGGTCTGCACCCACCCCGAAACTGGCCGCAAAACACTCTGGGTAAACTGGGTCTACACCATTGGCCTAGAAATGGGCCTAGAAATGGGCCTAGAAAGAGGACGAGCAATAGAGAAAGAACGACAGACAGGGTCACAGAGCAAAGCGGTCCTGACCGATAGTGAAGCGAATGAGCTGCTGCGCACTCTGCTTGAGCACAGCGTGCGGGAAGATTTTGTGTACCGACATCGCTGGCAACCCAACATGCTGGTGATGTGGGACAACCGCTGCCTGCAACATCAGGCCACCGGGGGTTATGATGGCCACCGACGCCTCATGCACCGCGCTACCCTCGTCGGCACACGGCCACAGGCTTAGCGGGGCGCTCCCGCCGCGGTCGCCGCTGACATAGCGTTGGTGGGGAAGCCAGAGACCGCAATTTTTTCGCAAGATATTTGTCGATTGACTTACATGGCATCGGGTATTTAACGGTCTACTTACAAATGCCATGCATTCTCTTGAACACCCGATAAAGCCAAATTGGTGTAATAGTTACCACGAGGACTGACAACCAAAAAGAAACCAAAGAGTTCTGCAACTTTGACAGAACCGACGAGGACGAGGCATATGCCAACAGATTCCAGTAATCCAAACGAAGCTAAGCCAACTATGGATAGCGAATCGGATAAGACACCACAGGCCCCAGAGACTAATGCTGCCGCTAGCAACGACAGTACCGAGGTCAACGAGGAGCTCGAGGCGAAGCCGCCAAAGGCCGCCGAGCGCGCCCCCGGCAGTAACCGTCGGGATGAACTCCTGCAGGACGTCGTTGCCTACATTCGCGAGCACGGCCTCGCGGACGTCAGCCTGCGAGAAATCGCCCGGCAACTGAAACTAACGGCTCCAGCCCTGCTTCATCACTTTGAAAGCAAAGAGAAGTTACTGGCGGAAGCTCTTGAAATCATTCAACAAGAAGCTCTGTTGGTGTTGACCAAGGCCTTCGCCGACCACAACTCGATTGCGCCGGCTTTGCGGGCCCTGTGGGACCATCAAAGCGATCCAGAACGGCGTCAGGAACAACGCGCCGTCATGGAAATTGAGAGCATGGCCAGCAAAGAGCCCGAGCGTTTCCCGCGCTACCACGGCAACATGCAGCGCCCCTGGGTAGCCGCTTTCCTGAATGCCCTGGAGCGCAACAAGTGCCCCGAGAGCATGCGTTTGCCAACGGCGACCCTGATTGCCGCCTCCTACCGCGGGCTGCTCGCAGACCTGTTGGCAACCGGCGAACGGCGTCGCGTCTCTAGCGCACTGCAAATGCTGCAATCGCTCATCAATGATCTGGAGACGGCCTGGCAGGCCATCCCGACATTGAAAGAACAGGTTGCCTAGGCAACCTGACTAACGCCGCGCTGGTTGCGCGCGTGTGGTCATTGCCGCCCCAATCCGCGGGCGGCAATTGACGTGCAGCACCCACTCCTCACCCCACTGCTGCGCTCGATTGCGTCTGAGCTCGCGCCACATGACCGAAACCAGCCATTTCGTACTGCATAAACAACTGCGCACAGACAGTCTGCGCGTCGGCCGGCTTAGCTTGTGCGAGCTGCGCATTGTTAACGATTCGCGCTTTAGCTGGTGCCTGCTCATACCTCGAATACCCGATCTGGTCGAGTTACACGACCTGCCTACGGCGCATCGACCCACCCTGTTCAACGAAATCGAACAACTCTCGAAACATCTACTGGCCAATACTACGAGCGACAAAATTAACGTCGCAGCCTTCGGCAACCTTGTGCCTCAGCTGCATATCCACATCATTGGCCGTCATTCGGCTGACCCGGCATGGCCCAACCCCGTATGGACTGCGGGCCCCGGGGAAAACTACACCAAAGCAGACGCCGAGGCCTTGATAGTCGGCTTACGCACGGCGCTCGATCTCACTTGAGTGACAAACCGGCAGTACATTCAGCAGCTTGCGCTTCCAGTTCCGACTCAGAGATAACAGCGGACTCGGCCAATACCATGCGGCCAGGCAACGGGCCACGGACACTAATAACAGCCGGCACGTTGAAACCTGCCAGGCGCCGGTAGGTCAGCTCCAGTCGATAATCGGTGCCCTCTTCAGCCACGACTTTGTAGCTGCAACTCTCGGCGCCAGCCGGGGCGGAAATACGCGTGAATTCATAGCCATCTCGCCCGGTGTGAACCCGCGCCTGGGCCTGACACTTTGGCAGAAAAAACAACGCAGACAGCAGATCGTAACCGGTTTGGGCAGGTCGTGGATCGCGAACTTTATGGTTTTTAGTCTCCTTCAAAATGCCATCTTCGATGTGTATCTCGCGGCGCTTTTTCGGCGTGGTTTGCAACGAATAAAAGTGTTTGGGCGCAACCAGTCGCTCGGGCGTAAGCTGTCCAGTAACCGAGTATTCTGCGCGCCATTGCTGTATCGATTCCCACAAGCCCTTGGAGCGCGCCTTACCGCTAACGCGATAAGCAGTGCCCACCCGGCTCAGCTGCACGTTGGCCTCGCCGGCGTTTACCCCGGCAATATACGCCTCATACCGCAGACTCAACCCACTCCCCGGACAACTCTCATCGGTAGCAGGTGCTGCCTGCAGCACAGAGGTCGCAAGCAACGTAACAGCAAGAATTCCGATTTCGCGCCAGTCCAACCTCATGATGCTCCAAGTGCTTCGTCGGGCAGCAGCAGCTGCTGATCAGAAGCAGGTACGTGATAGCCTCGCTGCACTGCATCCCGCCCAGCAATTGCCTTAAACCAGCGGGCGAGGTCGGGGTACTGTGACCAATCAACACTGTGCCATGGCCAGCGGGCGACCCAGGGAAAGGTAGCAATATCGGCAATACTGTAGTCGCCGGCCAAAAACTCACTGTGTGCAAGGCGTTGATTCAGCACGCCATAAAGACGGTGTGTTTCACTGACAAAACGCTCTTCAGCGTAGGGTGCCTTACCTGAGTTGTAGCGATGAAAGTGATGCGTTTGGCCGAACATAGGGCCTACGGATGCCACCTGTAACATCAGCCACTGGAGCGTTTGCCAGTGGTCGTCACCACCGAGTCGCCCGGTCTTGTCAGCCAGATACAAGAGAATGGCTCCAGACTCAAACAAGGTCCGGCCATTCGCAGTATCCCGAATCGCCGGAATCTTGTTGTTTGGGCTAATTGCCAGAAAGTCAGGCGCAAACTGCTCGTCCGCACCGATATTCACGGGCTGCACGCGATACGCCAGCTCAAGTTCTTCGAGAGCGATAGAAACCTTGCGGCCGTTTGGAGTTGGCCAAGTGTACAAATCAATCATGCCGCCCAGTGTACCCCCTGACAGTTGCGCCATTGCACGCTGTGATCGTGAACAAGGTCACGAAACTTTGCACCCCATTTGTTCTACACCGAGTGATCCTGCAACCTGTCTGTCTGGAGAGTGACATTAAAATCTCCAGGGATGAACACAGCCTGAATTTGAAGGATCTTACCCATTAGAATCTACGCGCCAACTGCCACCAGGAGGTCAAAGTGTATCAACTGACCTACTGGTCTATTCCAGCGGCTGTGGCACTCGTGATCTGTTTGATCAGCTTCTTCCAACTCCGGCGCAGCACAACCGTCGCGGGAGCCCGTGCACTGCGACTGTTGCTTGCCGCCACTACCCTTTGGTCGCTAACCCAACTCGCCAGCACGATGGTGACTACCATCGAGCTGAAGAACATCGTTGCACCCTTCGCCTACCTTGGCATCGCCGCTGTGCCTGTCGGCTGGTTTATGTTTTGTATCACCTACTCATTAGGCCACGATCGACCTTCAGTCGCGTTGGTATTGAGCTGTTGTATCATCCCGTGCATTACGGTAATTCTCGCGTTCACCAATCAATTCCACGGTGCATTCTTCACAGACGTCCAGTTAACACAGGTTAGTGAGTTCATTGGTGTCGAATACACCTATGGTTTGTGGTGGAAAGTGAATGCCGCTTATTCTTACGTACTCATTCTGGTTGGCACATCCATCATTGCCTTTACCCTGGCACAAACGCACAACCACGGTGGGCCTCTGTTCGCTGTAATAGCCGCACCAGCGGTGGTCGTGGCACTTAACGTGGTATATCTGTCGCCACAAAACCCGCTCCCGGGTCTCGACCTGACAACAGCGGGCTTTGCCATCGCAACCCTCATCCTAAACAACTGGGTGCTCCAACATGGCATGCTCACCACCAACAAGGTGGTACGTCATCGCGTGGTCGAACAGTTACGTGAAGGTATCATGGTGGTTAGCCGGCAAGGACTCGTGTTGGATTCCAATCCAATGGCACTGAAAATTCTAAACCTCACAGACGACATGACGTTTAATCAACCGTTGGATAAGTTGACCGGACACGTATCACTGCTCGAACTCGTTACTAGTCATCGACTTAGCACCGAGGTAGGTATCAACGGTCGTTCGTACGAAGTCACCGTCTCCAAGTTTCACCAAGATGAAGACGACAGCGATTCTATTCTCGTGTTTCGTGACGCCACCGAACGGCGGCGGGCTGAACACGCACTGCAACGCGCCAAACATTCACTGCAAAAGGCAGCAGAAACTGACGCACTAACGGGCCTGTACAACCGTCGTGTCTTTATGCGCCGACTCTCTGAAGAAGCGGAGCGCGTAAGACGCCACGGCAGCCAACTATCTGTGTTGCTGTTTGACCTCGACCATTTCAAGAAAGTCAATGACTCTTACGGACATGATGTAGGCGACCGAGTGTTACAAAAGGTTGCCGAAGTCGCCGAAGACATGAAACGTATTACCGATGTCGTCGCACGCACCGGCGGAGAAGAGTTTGCGTTGTTGCTACCTGAAACGGACAAGGAAGGTGCTATGAACCTCGCCGAACGGTTGCTGAAAGCCATCGCCGATGCAACGGTGAAAGATAATCTCGGCGTCCCCGTCCAGGTCACCTCAAGCATCGGCGTTGCCACAGTGAACAAAATCGATACCATCGACGGTTTTCTGCGTGACGCTGATGTCGCCCTTTATCGCGCAAAGGACGGGGGTCGCAACCGCGTCTGCTTCGCTGACGCGTTGCAACTCAGCTAGGCAAGCCAGGTCTAAGAGGCTGGCGACTCAACCGCGGGTTCTGCAAGCTCTGCCTGTGCAGGCTCTAACTGTTCTGCTACATAGTTAGACATACGAAATGCCTCTCCCGGATAGCGCGTCGACATTACAACGTGATCGTTGTTCGACTCCCGTGGCCAGTAGCTCAGCCGGTACTCTCCAGCAGTATCACTCAACAGAATCTGTCTGGCATCTGAGGGCGCAGCGCTCGGTGCCGCCGGCAAAACCCCCAACACTTCAAGTTCAGCCAGGCGCTGCACTGTGTTCTGTGCAGCAACAGTGCTTGCCGCTTCACCGCCCACTGTCCAGCTGTCGGACCCATCTGTCTCTTTTTCCAGCGTCAGCCCGTTCGCCCAGCGCACTGAGCTCACTTCACCAGTCGCATGCAGCACCGATTTGTCGAGCCAGTCATCGGCGGTAGCGGGCATTTCATAGGTAGCGAGTTTTACCGCATACACATCGTCGGAAGCACCCCGCGCATGTAGCTGCTGATAACCGGGTGACGTGCCGAACAGCAGAGTCGCTGCTCCATCGTTGAGTTCCAGCCGCCGTTGATACTTGTCCTGGGCAACCTCAAAGCGTTCGTGGGTGGCCGAGCTGGTCGATACAGGCCACACCAAATTCAAGTTCGTGAGTTTAGTTAATAGTTCAGAAACTTTGCTGCCATTGGCTGGCAAGCCCGAAGCCAGTACCCATTCGCCATCTTGTAACGACAGCGCCACCTCGCTGCCGTCAGCATCGCTCACGGCCAATCCGGTTACTTCACTCGTCTCCAACTCGAGCAAAACAGCAGCAGCGCTCGCTTCTGACTTGCCTGCGAATTGCAGGAACGCAAACAAACCCAACTGCACGACCAATAACACCAGCAGATTTCTTATCCAGTTTTTCATGCCGCTTGCTCCACCGCCTCATCAAGCCAGCCTGCGTAGCGTCGCTCCCGCCCTCGCCTGCGCAATCGCGCAATAACAGCGACCAGAAAAATACCCAGCGCCGCAATGCCATAGTTCAAATACTCCGCTTTAGCCTGAGCTGCCGGCTCCATGGGCTCAAGTGTTCGATTGAAATGACCTCTTGAACGGATGGACAACAAACTACGATCTTCCAGCGACCAGTCGACCACATTCGCAAGCAACTGCACGGTATTGCTATAAAGCGTACCGTCTGCTGCGCTCATCATTCGCAGCGTCTGGTCAGCAGCGAGCGCATTGGTTGAAAACACGAACAGTCTTGCTGACTCGGCCGACTTGTCAATCACGCTGGTGACAACCTCTGCAGGTTCTTCCGGTTCCGCGGGGGTTGGGTTGGACGGGTCTGGTGGCGCAGGAGGATCTGGCGTCAGTAGCGGCGATTCCTTCCCAGCGAAGAACGAAGAGAACCGCCCCTCCAGCAGTACTGCCAGCGCATGTTGTGAGCGTTCACCACTGGGTATAAACGGTGAACTTGCAGCACCACCCGCATTGTCATCAAGGCGCGGCATCACATTTGCGTCACTCGACAACCAGCTCTCCGCACTGCTGGAAATTAGGGTAGTTATGGTGCGCTGTGCATTGGTTGTGGTATCGACTAGAACCGGCGAGGACCAGGGCACTGTCACCTGCGGCAGATCCGCGGTGATGCCGTTGTCCTCATTAAGCCCCGCCGAACGCACGTCCACAAAGAAGGGATAATCAAGCATGCGCATCTCTTGAAAACTGAAGCCGCCCGCGCGTCGCGTTACCGGCACAGGAAACGCCGCATTCTGTGGATCCATCACAAACGCCTCGTTCTGCGTTACGCCATGATGCGCAAGCCACTCTTTAAACCCCGAGACCTTGGGTTGCGCAACCAGTGCTTGTCCGGCTACCCGCACTCCGTAGGGTGAGGATACGAGCACCACGGTGCCACCCTGCATTAAAAACTGGTCAACCGCGAACACCTGTTTTTCAGAAAGATTATCCGGTTCCAGCAACAGAACGATAGAGGCACTCGCTGGTACGACTCCGTCTGCGAGATCGCTGGTTTCAACGTTGTAATCAGCCGCCAAAAACTGTTGCAATTGCTGATAGCTGTTAGGTAGCTGACCTTGCTGCGCCATCTGCTGCGCCAGATAGGCTGGCGGCGTTGGCGGAGCAACCAGAACAACGCTCTTCAACAAACCCGTTGCAAAGCGCTTCAACCCTTCATCGAGCTGGCGGCGAAACGTATCCGCATCACGAGTTTGTGGCATGGGTAACTGCACAATCGTGTCGCCGCTGCGTAACGTTAAATAATAATAGAAGGTATTAGTATCAAAGAAACTCGCCTGCATCGGGCGAAAGCCAAAGTCAGCACCAATCTGTGCAGCGACGCTGCCATCGCCGGCCTGGGGGTCCACAAACTCAACGTTCAGCTTGCCAGCAGACTCGCCCGCAACCTCAGTTAACACCTCAGTAATGAGGCCGCGAAACTCCTGCAATTCAGGAGGAAGGGTACTGTCCTGCGAGATATATCCGGTGAACAGTACCGGGGAGGTTACGTTGTCAAACAGATCGCCCCCACTGCGAAAGCCCGCGGCAACCTTCTTGATAGCGCGCGTCAGATCGTATTCCGGATTACGCAGTAACACCTCTAGGTCTGCATCGGTCGCCTGCTTAATTTCTATAAGATCGCGAAAGCTGAGCACCTGATACTCATCGCCATAGGACACCAACACATCAAAATAGGAGTTCACAAGTGCCGACTGATAGCGATCTGAGACCTGAAACGGCACCGGCCGAATGCCGTACTTGGAATTGGCCTCGTCCTCAAGCTCAGGATTGGCCACCGGATCTATGACTTCAACTCTGACATTGGCACCACCCGCCAACGCAAACTCTTCGAGCAGATCGCGCATTTGGGGTACTAGCGGCGCAAGTAGTGGATGAGTTTTGCTGCTGAAGTAACCTCGAATAAGCAGTGGTTCCTGTAATCGCTCTACTTCATTTCGGGTGGCCGTACTCAAGGAATACAGCTTACCCTCAGTAAGATCCGCCCGGGCAGAACCAACGTGGGCAAGCCACAGATTGGCAACCACCAGGTTCACCAGTATCAAGGCCGTACCAAAATACCACTGTTTGTGGTGCGCCCGGTCACCAGTGTCGGCCCAACGACCGCGCTCAAGCGAAAACACATTGAGCGCCAAAAACCCCACCAGCAGCGAGAAATAGAAAAACAGATCGCGAAAATCGAGAACACCACGAGTTATCGATTCGAAACGACTGCCGGTGCCAATCGCGCGCAGAGAATCCGCTACGCTCGCTCCAACCAGATCAGTGAATACGCCGGAGCCTGCGAGGTAGAACATGCCGCAAACAAAACAGCTCAGTATCAGCGCCACAATCTGGCTGTCGCTGCGCGCAGAAATATACAGGCCAATCGCAATATAGGCCCCACCCAGCAGCATGGCAGCGATGTAACCTGCCACCACGGGTCCCCAATCAAGATCTCCGAGGTTCGCAACCGTGAAAGGCAACGGCAACGTGAGCAACAAGGCCAGCGCAAGCAAGGCACAACAGGCCACGAATTTGCCAAGCACAAATTCCCAGCTTGATACCGGCAACGTTTTCACAAACTCAAGCGTACCCGTGCGGCGCTCCTCGCTCCACATACGCATCGTTAGCGCACTGCACAGAAACAACAGCAGAATGGGCATCCATTCGAACAGTGGTCGCACATCTGCAATGTTGCGGACAAAGAACGCTTCACCCCAAAAAAACACAAACAGGGTGACGCCGAGGAAGGCTGCCAAAAACAGATAGCCCATACCACCGGCGAAAAACAACCCCAGTTCTTTGCTGGCTACTCGTCGAATAATACTAGGCCGCGGCATCACTCACTCCCTGCTCGTTTACCGCTGCAAACAGCACTTCAAGATCACGGGATTCTACGGCCAGGCTACTCAAAGCCACATTGGCATTAATGAGAGCTTTGGAGATCGCTGCACAATGCCCATCGGAAGTATCCGCGCTCAGCAGCCGATAACCGTTGTTCGTTTTTTCGACACCGCTGGTTAAGTCGCCCACCGCGCGCCGCACGTCGCCTTCAGCCGCGCTGCTGCGTAACAGTAGTGCACCCTCCTTCCCATCGGCGCCACCCAGCGTCGACATTTGTTCATCAAACACCAACCTGCCGCCGCGCAAGATAATCGCCCGCGAACACACCGCGCTAACCTCTTGCATGATGTGGGTGGACAAAATTACTGTGGCGCGCTCTGCCAGCGTCTGTATGAGCTTGCGCATTTGCTGGGTTTGCGCCGGATCCAGGCCATTGGTGGGCTCATCCAGGATGACGTACTTCGGGTCGTGCACAACCGCCTGCGCCACGCCAACCCGCTGGCGAAAGCCACGTGACAGGGTTGCGATGGGAGAACCTGCCCGCGCCCCAAGTTCAGTAGCCGCAATTGCTCGCGCCACAGCCCTGGGACGGTCAACGGCGCTGACCCCGCGCATTGTCGCCGCATACTCAAGATAATCAATGATGCTCATCTCGGGGTATACCGGGAGATTTTCGGGTAAATAGCCGAGTTCCGCCTGCACTGCCTGCGCATCCGTCTCAACCAGTCGACCACCAACGCGCACTTGTCCGGCACTGGGCTCGATATAGCCCGTGAGCATTTTCATGATCGTCGTCTTACCGGCCCCATTGTGACCAAGCAAGCCGACAATCTCGCCAGACTCAATAGTAAAAGACACATCATCCACGGCCACAAAATCGCCGTAGCTTCTGCTCAAGTTCGTGGCTTCCAACACGTTTTGGCACCCTGTTCGTTTCGCCCCGAGGGGTCTAAATGATCTTAAAAAACGAAAATTTAAGAATTTTGGAAAAAATTTCAAGCCCTGATTGGACACCGGGTTAAGGTAGTCGTTTTGTGGGGAGCGCCCATGTCCAGCAGCAGTAAAAGCCCGGTTACCCAGGTCGTAATAGAAGGCCCCGTCGGTCAGCTTGAAGGCCTGTGGACACCCTCAACACCTTCGACACTCTCGACAAGAACACAAACAACAACCCACTGCGCCCTGTTATGTCACCCGCACCCCCAATACGGCGGCAGTATGCACGATAGCGTGCTAGCAATCGCGGCCGAGGCATTATCCGCCCTGGGTTTCTCTCACTTGAGGTTCAATTTTCGCGGTGTCGGTGGCAGCGCTGGAGGCTATGACAAAGGCAAGGGCGAGCGCGATGACATCATTGCCGCCTGGCAATGGCTGCAGGACTCCTGGGACCAGAAGGTGCTGATAGGCTATTCCTTCGGGGCAGCCACCGCATGGAGCGCAAAAGAGCAGTGCTCCCAACTAGACAAGCTGGTGCTCATTGCTCCCCCAACCCAGAGTATGAGTTTCGCGGGCGATGCAGGACCCGTGCCTTCGCAGGTTATCGTTGGTGATAACGACAGCTACTGCGACCTCAACGCCTTACCCACCGGCGCCGCAGTACAGGTTATCTCAGGCGCCGACCATTTCTTCAGTAGCAGCAGCCAGGCGCTGGGCGACGCCATTGCTGGGATATTGTCCTGACAGCGTTAGAACAGCGTTAGCTCAACGCCAGATAACCACTCATGGGCCCAGAACAACAGGCCGTAAACCAGCGACCCAACCACAACGGGTGCAACCAACTCTGCCACAACGAGCTTTGTCCGGCCGGCCAGAATTGCGCGAAAGGGCAAGAGCGATGTCTGCGCACTAAAGTTGTGCCAGTCGCTACCAAGCTGCTGCCCCTTCTTCGCGTCCAGAAGCAACGCACCAAGCACAGCAAGAACCACAAACCAGCTAAAAAACACCACTGAGACCAGATCCCCATTGGCGACAATGTGAGCAAACCCCCACAGCCCAACCCCCCAGAGCAACGGATGACGAGTAACACGCAGCATGCCGTGCGGACCTTCCTTGGCCTTGTCGCCCATACCAACACTCGATGGATTTGGTGCTAAAAATGAACCGGCAACCAACACCACCGCAAACCACATGATCACCTTCGCCACGGCGTATTGCGTGGGGTCGGGGTACCACCAATAGCGGACGCGACTCGCCTCACCGTAGGCAAGTATCAACAACACCAGGGTTACAGCCGACACAAGACTGTAGACACCCAGAAATCCGTTTTCCCCAAACCGGTCGACCAGTGGCGTTCTTAGCGCAGCAGAACTTAACCAAAAGTGGGTACCGACAAACAGGAATCCAAGGATCATCACCTGAATCATTCTTGTTCCCCCTGCGCATCCAACACTACCGAATAAGCCCGCCCCGGACGCTGGTGTTCTCGGCGGTGCATCTTTAAATCGACAAAAATTTTCACAGCCACCAGCGCAACAATCAGCAATACGGGCTCACCAAGTTCCGTAACCGCAATGCCACCCAACAACACCGTAACATGCAGAATGAAAATTCGGCTGTACGGCGAACTCATTAGCGAGCCAACAGATTCATGCCGATATTCCGCATGACCCAGGTAATTCAATACGAAAGACACCACATGGCTCGCTACTAACGCCCAAAACGCCCACCACCACAGCTGCGAGGCGCTGCCAAATATCGTTACGACCGGTTCAACAAACAGACTAAGTGGCCCCAGCTGCGGGTAACCTTCGCCCAGCTCGTTCGCACCAACTCCGCTAGTAAACAACTCTGAAATAAACAGACCGTGTGCAGCGCAAAATACGCCGTAGTGAACCAGAAAGAACAGCATATTTGGCACCGCACCCAGGCGCGCCAAGTGCAACAACTTCGCCAGGGTAATGCCACCCAGAATCAAATTTTCGCTCCAGTACAGGGTGACAATAGAGCGTACGTCCCAACCCCACAACACCACACCCACAATCGGCAGCAGGTTGCCTAACAGTAGCGCTATGGTCGCCGGATAGGTGCCTAGAGCCGACAGCGCAGATTGGAGTGGATTATGGGTACCCGTAGTCATCACAATGGGGAAGCAAGTAAAAGGATAACCAATAATGACAGATTTCCCGCCCGCGCAGCGCATTGCCACCAACGGCATAGAACTCTCCGTCCACTGTGCCGGTGAGCCAGGCAAACCCATAGTCTTGTGTCACGGCTGGCCAGAGCTCGCCTATTCGTGGCGCTACCAGATTCAGCCATTGGTTGACGCAGGCTTTCACGTAATCGCACCAAACCAGCGCGGCTACGCAGACAGCAGCCAACCGCCTGAGGTGACGGACTACGATATGCCAGCGCTGTGCGACGACCTGACCGGGCTGCTGGACCACTTCGGCTATGACCAGGCACTGTTCGCCGGCCACGACTGGGGCGCCATAGTGACCTGGGGTATGACCCAACTACGGCCAGAACGCATGAATGGCCTTATCAATCTGAGCGTACCTTACCTCAACCGCGGAGCCAAACCCTGGGTGCAGTTCTGGGATGAAATGCTGGGTGAGGACTTTTACATCGTGCACTTCAACAAACAGCCGAATGTCGCTGCCCGGGTTTTTGCAGCCAACACCGAGCGTGTCCTACGCAACATGTACCGCACAGATCAGTGGCTCGATGCAGCAACGCCCGAGCGCCCCGGCATGCCGCTGATTCATAGCGCCACACATGATGGGGCGCCGGGCAAACTCTGTATGTCAGAGGCAGAACTCGCTGTCTTCGTGCAAGGGTTCGAGACCAGTGGTTTCGAGCACCCCATCTGCTGGTATCGCAACTTCGATCGCAACTGGGAAATACTCGGCAAGGTAGACGAAGCCATCCGCGAGAAGGTCAGCATTCCCGTCTTAATGATTTATGGCACCTACGATATAGTGCCGCAAAACCCAGCACTCGGTCAGGTTGCAGCCGATCTTGAAGTGGCAGAACTCGACTGCGGTCACTGGATAATGCAGGAACGGCCAGAGCAAACCACCCGGCTAATGCTCGACTGGATTGCCCGCAAGGCGAGCTAAAACGCAGCTACAAGCGCACCAATCAGCCCGCCAAGGACTAAAATGGCGTTAGCCAGCACACTCCCCATCATGCCTGGCCCACGTTTTGCAGCGTCAGCAACGTAGGTACGGAAGTACAGCGCTCGCGCGCCAATAAACAGCAGTCCCACCACCGCCGCACCTATTTCATGGACGTAGGTACCAAACGCGTACATGCCCGGAATAAACAGCAGTAACTGCTCACCGGTATTCGACGCCGCCCGATAATAACGCTCAAACTCAATATTCCCTGTTGTGGCCGGTGCATCTATCCCGAAGCGCCCACGCGCATTACCCACCTGCAGTGAAAATATGAAGTACTCAATGAGTGCCAGCATGACAACAACAGTTACCAGGGCCATATGTATCTCTCCGTTCTAGTAATTATTAATTTTTATAAGTATTGGCACGCATCAACACGTTAGCCAATCATGAACTTCCCGGTGGCCTCTACTACCACCGTGTCATCGTCGGCACGCATAACCTGGCCATGCAACTCTGCCAGCCGCCCCTTTCGTTTTACGAGCCTGCCTTCCAACTTGACCGGCACACCCACAGGCAGTTTGTCCCGGTAACGTACCTCTGCGCGAGCGGTGAAGCAGCGCTCACCCTGCAAATACAGCCAATTTGCCATCACATCGTCGAGCAAGGAAAACAGCAAGCCGCCATGCACAACGTTGTCGTAACCCATGTGGCGAGGCTCTGCCGTGAACTCGCCCCGGCAGACCTCGGCATCCATGCGGAACTGTACTTGCAGGCCATGAGGATTACCGGGGCCACACACAAAGCACTGGTTCGCGGCTGACGACAAATCGGTCAACGAGGTTTCGGAATCAGCAGCCACTGCGGTACCCAGCATTAGTTTTGGAACAGATGTTATTGTACCTGTTTACGCACCTTCATCAGGTAAGCCCCCGATTGAATTCAATTCAGACAATTTCTACCGCCCTGGCCCAACACACCCAGCAAACCAGCGAGGCGAAGGCTGATACCAAACAAGCGGCCGTTGCGATCATTCTCTGTGCGACCCATCGGGACAGTCCAGACATCCAGGTTGGCTTTATTGAACGCGCCACCCGAGATGGTGACCCCTGGTCTGCACAAATGGCGTTTCCGGGTGGTCATCTGGATCCCCTTGATGCCAACCTGAAAGGGGCCGCAATGCGAGAAACCCTCGAAGAGATCAACGTTGATCTCAACGCCGCTGAGTACCTCGGCCCAGTGGACCAACAGTTTGCAGCACCACGCGGCCCGCGCCTGAACATGATCATTGAACCGCACGTGTTTAGCCTGCCTGCGGTTCCAGACACCACACCCAACTACGAAGTTGCCGACGTTGTCTGGGCGCCGCTACAGGATCTGATGGCAAATCACTGGCACGACACCGAAACCTATCCCATGGATGATACGCCGACTGTCTTCAACGGCTATCGCCTGCCGAAGGGCCACTTTGTCTGGGGCCTAACCTACCGAATGGTGAAATCGTTCTTCAGTATCATTGACAAAGACTGGCGCCCGCCCGCAGAGCGCTAGCGAATGACAGACGCAATCGAACAAGACACCTCTCCTGCCCAGAAACTCACAACAGAAGCTTGTACGCAAATAATGCGGCAGGTGTTTGCACCGACAACCCGCCCCACTGTGCGCCAGATCAGCAGGCTGCTAGGTGGCGTTTCCGCTGATGTTTACCGCATCGATCTGAGTTTCGCGACCAGCCCTGACCGCAGCGTCGTGTTGCGCGCTCATGGCGAGTCGCATTCTGGCCACCCCGCTGAACTCGAGTATCAGTTGTTGCAGAGCTTGCACAAAAAAGGTGTACCCGTACCGCGACCGTTATACGTCGACGCAAGCTGCACCACTCTCGAGCAGCCCTTTGTGGTCATCGAGTTTGTGGCCGGCGACAGTGAGATACGCGCAGACCGGCGCAGCCAGTACATCGCCGCCATGGCCAGGCAGTTAGCCAGTATCCACACGACCTCGACCACCGATCTTCCAGCGCTCCCTGGCAGACTCGACCCGCTACCCGAAGTGTTCGACTTTTTGCCCGAAGGCCCGCAGTGGGAAGAACTACGGACCCATTTGCACACTCTGTCGGCTACCCGCTACACCGACACCCCCAAACTCCTGCACGGCGATTTCTGGCCAGAAAATCTGCTATGGCAAAACGGTACCATTGCCGCAGTACTGGACTGGGAGGACGCTGCCATTGGCGACCCACTATCTGATGTCGCCGCCTGCAGAGTGGAGTTGCGCTACCAATTGGGCGCCGAGGCCATGGACGAATTTACCCAGGCTTACAATCAGTACTTGCCAGCAGGGTCAGACATCGATGCACAGCGCCTGGCACTCTGGCAGGTGTATGTCGCAGCAGCCGCTCAGAAATACATGGGGTTGTGGGGGCTCGAAAAAAGCAGCGAAGCCCACATGCGCAACGAAGCCCTGCGCAGCATCCGGGAGGCGGCAACTGCCCTACTGAGCCAGCGTTAATGGGCCGGCGTTTCTAAACCGACGGACAATCGACTAGGATGAAAGGCTCAGATTGATCAGAACCAAAGCAGAGAGGATGCGCGCATGGCAAAAGCGATGATGGCCAACCCAGAGCTCCGGAACCCGTTCGCGGCAACTCCAGTGCACCCACCCGGCAGCTCCACCGTGCTGTATCAGGGTAAAAAGCAGGTTCTCAGCGAGACAGGCAGCGGTGACAGCCTGCTGATCCGCCCCGAAGATCTGCCGGCAATCAATGGTTTTGAGCTAAAGCCGGAAGGCGCGTGTTACAAAGAAATCTGTATTCCGCTCACTGACGAGCTACTAGTTACCCAAGACTCGCGCCAGTGGTTCAACCTGAGCGCGTTCGCCGATCTAGTGGGGCAGCCATGGGTTGCCGATACCCAGGCCCGGGTATGGAGCTTCGCCGAGATGCCGGCCAAGCGTGAAAACACAATGGTCAACGCCATGGCGCCGGAGTTCGAAGTAACAGACCGGCAAGGCAACGTTGTGCGCATGGCCGACCTTAAAGGCAAGAAAGCGCTGATTGTCACCTGGTCATCGTGGTGAGGCTGTTTCCTTGATGTGCCCGTGTGGCAACAAGTATTCGAAGAAATTAACGACCCAGATTTTGTCCTGATCTGTGCCGCTCAAGATGTCGGCGGCGAAGCCGTTGCAGGGCCAATTTTTGACGCCGCAAAGCCAACCTACACACAGGTAATTGATGTTGATCACATCATCAGCAGTGCGTTCAACTTTGTGAACGTGCCCTCCTCCGCCTGGATTAACGAGGAAGGCAGGATCGTTCGTATCGACGAAGGCACCTATTCGAAAATTCACACCATTAGTAATGGCGAACAGAGCATCGAGTTTGGTAACGACGTTTACACCCCCGCGCTAAAAGACTGGGTAGCCAATGGTGCTGCAAGCAAGCACGTCCAATCTGCAGAGAAAGTCGCCGGGAACATTCGAACCCACAGCTTCGATCAGCACAGGGCTGATGCAGCGTTTCGCCTCGCCAATCTGTTTCGTGAGCATGGTGCAGCCGAGCAAGCGGATCGTTTCTGGGCGTTGGCGCGGGAGTTAAACCCCGACAGTGTCAATTTCATTCGTCAGGATCTGACCCTGACGGAAGAAGGCTCCGCCGGAGAAACTTTCATGAAAATGCGTGGCGAATACGAAACGCAAGGCAAGGACTACTACAGACCACTCGATATTCAGACCTAGAGTTCGCCCGTCTGCAGCCGGTAATCAGCAATTGCCAAACCGGCTGCGACACTGCTGAATGGATCGTGGTCGCGCACCTTGGAACCGAATCGGTCGGTCAAAATACGCCGCACCGCAGGTATCAGGGACGAGCCGCCCGTACCCAACACAATCTGAATCTGCTCAGTAGTGAGTGAGGCCTTGGCCAGTGTGTCATCAACCGCCTGCTCGACTTGTGCCAACGGCTCTCTGATCAGGTACTCGAACTCGGAACGAGTCATACTCACTTCAATATCCAGCTCGGGAATGTCGAGGGTTGCGACTTCGTTGTGCGACAGCTCCGCCTTGAAGTCTTTAAGAATCTGAAACACCGTGTAACTCAGATTCTGTTTGATCAGCTCGCGCAACCGCCGAAACTTGATGCGGGTCTCACCCGTCGCCGTATCGAGGCACTCCATCACCGGGGTGGTGTATTTGTTTTGGTTGAGTGAGTAGCTTACCGCCCAGTTGATGATCAGCTCTTCATAATCTTCAAACGGAAAGGCCGTTTCTATATCGCGATCAAATCCTTGTCGCCGGTAGCGCTCTCCCTTTCCCAATAACGGAAACAGCAGCTCTCGAAAAAGACTCTGATCAAGATGATCACCGCCGAGCGGAATACCGTGTGTAGTCACTACTTCAAAGCTCGCTCCATCGCGCCTCAGCACACAGAAATCGAGGGTACCGCCACCAAAATCAAGCGTTAACAAATACTCGAAGTCTGCATCGGGGTGTTGTGACAAATAACTGACCGCCGCCGCTGTAGGCTCAGGGTAAAACGCTTGCTCGGTGAAACCTGCATACCGGTAAGACTCTTCAAGCCGCGTGAGCGCCAGGGTGTTTTTGTGCGAATCCCGGCCTTCAAAATTAACAGGGTGACCAATGGTGGCGCGCGCTGCTTTACCCGTCCCGGTAATGTCCTGCAACTGATGATTCACGTGTACCAGAATTGGCGTTACCAGAGCCACTAACCGAAAGGGATGATCAAACACCATCATTCGCCGCACATTGGGGTCGCCAAGCAAGCGCTTGGTGCCACGAAACAAACGCCCTTGCAGACCTGCATCGCTGGTCGCTTGCCCATATACTTTGGTGGTCAGGGTTTCCGGTGGCGCTCCACCGCCAGGCGCTCCCCCTACCAAGACCGAGCTTTCGCCAATAACCTCGGGAATCAGCTCAACCGTGCGTCCGGTATTGTCTTTGACGTATTGATCAATGGCAGCCTGACCGGTCAAGCGCTGCAAATCCCGGTCGAGGTAGAGCGCAGACGGCATGATGTCGTTGTGTGCTTCGAGACGCGCAAAAGTAACCGAGGTACCGTCAAAAGCGGCTGCAGCCGAGTTAGTGGTGCCAAAATCCACGCCAATACCGATAGTCGGTTTCTTCACTGCTCCCTCATCGCCGCTAGCCCAGCTCGAAATGAATCTGCCAGACCCAAAATGGGGTCCGATTTTAGGCAACCTTGGGTCATTTCTCTAGAACTCTCTGGAAGTGGGACCTGCTAGACTCAACTGATGAAGAAAGACAACGTGGTCGACCTGAGTACCCGTGCCAAACGCAAAAAAGCGCGCAGTCGGCTGCTGCGGAGCAAAGGCCAGGCAAACACTCTGTGCGCGAGTGGGTTCCACAAATGGCAGATCGACCAGCACAAACAGTTTGATGTGAAGGCCGGCAAACTGATCACCATAAAGCGTTGCCGCCGTTGCGGTCAGACCAAAACAGAGGCCACCTGATTCGGGCTTGGCCGGCCTGCATGCAACAAATTGCCAGACAGATTTGCAAGAAACAGGCCGAAAACAGTGCGTTTGGGCCAAAATATCCTCTAACATCAACCTTATGGGGCACAGGTCCATCGCTTCAGCCCCCTTACTGGTAGACTGAGGGAACCCCAACGGTATTTGGCAATCAAACTTTCCCATGGCAGTTACCCGGCGAATCACGATCAGTATCAAATTCAATAGTTACGCAGGATCCATACGGGCTCTCGCAAGAGCCGTTGGCACCGTCCTGCTTGTCGCCCTCATCACAGGCTGCCAGTCCACCACGGTGCCGCCCTACGATGTACTTGCTGCAAGCGTCGAGGAGGGCGAAAAGGTAGATGTCGCTCAACTGCGAAAAGCGTTCATCGAGCGCGAAGACGCTTCGAGTGAGCTCACCAAGATTATCGAGCTCGAACGCCAGGCGCTGGCCCTAATGGTCGACCAACCACTGCGGCTGGGTGCCATTGGCAACGCTATTCTCGAAAGCAATTACGCAAGTCTCACTGGTCACCTCGCGCTACAGCGCTTCTATACCCACCTCGAAAGCACCGAATCGGCCGCAGTACACGAAGACTGGCTCAAGCAATTGCAGGGTTTGATCGAAACCAACGATGGCTCTGTAGTCGAGCCTTACCGCGTCTATTCCGCTGCAGAAGCCGAAGCCTATTTGCTAAGCCGCGAGCTCGAACTCATTGGCTCGATGTATCACACACGCGAAACCCACCCTTTTGTGCTGCTAACCAGCTCGCGCACATTGAGTGAAGACGCACGCAACGACGCCGAACCTGCCCGCCTCGAAAACCTCTACTTTGATCTGTCAGACGCTTTTCGCGCAGCCAAGACGGAGCTCGATGACGGCACTCGTGACCGAGAATTTGCACCTATCGACCTAATCACCTATCTGGGGTCCAAGGGCGATACCGCAGCGCAGGCATTCATCGGCACCTATATGGCATCCGAGAATCGCACCGACGACGCTATCGAATGGCTAAAAGCCGCCAGCCAACGCGGTAACCTTATCGCCAATCTGATGCTTGCCCGCGCCTACTGGAGTAAAGCAGAAGGCCTTGAAGGCCAACCACGTGAAGAATTTCGCGACAAAATGCTCGACGAGTACACCCATGCGATAGCCCTTGGATCAGACGAAGCCATGTTCGCGCTGGGCTCAATCTATCTCGCTGGCGAGTTTGGCGACGACAACAAGACATCCGGCGTCGCCTTGCTGGAACAGGCGTCTGGGATCCACAACGTCAGCGCCTCACTGTTGCTTGCCCACATGCACTACCGCGGCGAATTGGTCGACCAGAATTTTGATCGCGCTGAAACCTATTTTCACGCAGCCGCTGAACATGGCGGTCGACGGTCGCGCATGCAGTATGCGCGCTTCCTGTTCGACCCCAGAAACGAACGCACATTCAATAGCACCGCCTACGACTGGCTGGCGGAGCTTGCTGAAGATGATGATCCCGAGGCCATGCTGATCCTGGGCAACCTCCATGCCAAAGGCCTGGGTGTTGAACAGAATTTGCGCCGCGCACTAAGCTGGTTCAAATCAGCCGTGACCACGTCCGAAGACAACGCCAACATCGTGAACGAAGTGGCCTGGACGCTTACCGTAACCAACATCCCGAAACTGCGCCAGGCAAGCTACGCTCTGAAAATTATGGACCGTATGATGAAGAGCGACGAAGAGGCCAGGTCCAATCCAGCTTATCTAGACACCTGGGCAGCAGCTCACGCCGCCAATGGCAAATTCAGCGACGCGGTTGATCTGCAAAAACAGGCACTCGCTGCAGCCAAAGCTCGTCAGCAAGATGGTGATCTCGAAGAACTCAATGCTCACCTGAAGCTGTTTACCGAACAAGGCACCATCACCGATCCCGTGCCCTGATACCGGGTGGGCACACTTCTCGAAACCAACGATTACGCCCAGCTGCTGAGTGCGAACACACACTACATCGATGTGCGCGCAGAGACAGAATTCGACCAGGGCTCGCTGCCAGGCGCAGTAAACGCCCCGATCCTCAACAACGACGAACGGCGCCGCGTTGGCGTTTGCTATAAGAGCAATGGTCCGGCGGCCGCCACCGCGCTTGGCCACAAAATTGTTAGCGGTGAAACACGTGCAGCCCGCATAAGAGACTGGCGCAGAAGCGCCGAGTCGCACCCCAATCGCAGCGTGATCATGTGCTGGCGGGGCGGACAACGCTCACACATTGCCCAGCAGTGGCTGGCAGAGAGCGGCCTGTATCTGCCGCTCGTTACCGCGGGTTTCAAAGCACTGCGACGATTTTGTCTGGCGCAGCTAACGACGTTTGCCAACGCTGAGACCCCCTGGCTGCTCATCGGTGGACGGACCGGCGCTGGCAAAACAGCGGTACTCGAGCATGTCCGCGGCGCCATAGACCTCGAAGGTCACGCCAACCATCGAGGCTCTGCCTTTGGCGGCTATCCCGAAGGACAACCGACGCCAATCAACTTTGAAAACACGCTGGCGCAAACTAGCCTGCGGCACAACGCGCCAATTGTCGTCCTCGAGGATGAAGGTTCTACTATTGGTCGGCTAGGCTTGCCACGTGAGTGGCACAACCGCATGCGGCAAACCCCTTTGGCCCAACTCGAAGTAGAACAAAGCGTCCGCGTGGAGCATATCTTTACGGAATATGTTGGCACTAACACCACGAACTCGGCGCTAGCCGGTCAGTATCTTGATGCGCTGAAGCGCATCCGTCGCAGGTTGGGAGGCGCCCGCTCGGATGAATTGCAAAAAATGGTTGCCGATGCGTTCACCACCGGTTCGCAGGACACCCATCGTGGCTGGATCAAAGCTCTGCTCGATTATTACTACGACCCTATGTACGACTACCAGCTCACCAACAAAGCGGATCGAATCAAGGTACGCGGCTGCGCAGAAGAAATCATTGCTTACGTGCACCAACTCTAGCCAAAGGAGCCCACACAGCGAGCCTCAGTGATCGTGGCCGTGGGGACGCGCGGCAAATTCTTTTGCTTTGCGGTCAATTGCCGCCTGCCCTATCAGCGTTTTAGCAACCAGCGTCTGCTCCAGAGCCTGTAAAAAACACTCGTAATAGCGCTCAGCACCAACCGCCCCTTGTTCCAGCGCCACAATCAACTGTTCGCGAAATTCATCCCAGCTAAACTGCCCCGCATCTACCAGCGAGTGCACCATGCCAAAAGCGCGGCCTTGCCAGGGGGCATCAAAGAGCAGTTCGCCATTGGCCTGGGGCGGCGCAATGGCCTCGGGCAGCGCGGCCCAGTCAGGCGTCTTACTATCTGTACTCACAGACGCGCAACACCAATCATGGAGTCGCGGGTTACAAACTGCGCAAGCGCAAGCTCGTCGTCGGGTAAATCGCCCTGCGGCGGTTGCGGCAACACCATGTAGCGCACCTCTGCACTGGAGTCCCATACCCGCACTTGCGTTTCGGGATCTAGCAGCACACCAAAGTCCTTGAGCAAAGCGCGCGGTTCACGCACGGCGCGAGACCGGTACTCCGGTTCTTTGTACCACTTGGGCGGCAAACCAAGGACTGCCCAGGGATAACAGGAACACAGCGTACACACCACCATGTTGTGCACGGCAGCGGTGTTTTCGACAACAACCAACTTTTCGACCTGCGCACCATCGAATCCAAAGCTGCAGATCGCGTCGGTACCATCAGCAAGCAAGTGCTCACGAAACGCAGCATCGCGCCACGCCCGCGCCACCACGCGCGCACCGTTCATGGGTCCAATACGGTCGTTGTAACGCGCGATCACATCATCTACCTGGGCAGTGTCGAGCCAGCCGCGCTCTATCAGTATTGATTCAAGCGCTTCGGCACGCAGCGCCACTGGATCGAACGACTCGTGTTCATGTCCATGGTCTAAGTCATGATCGTTAGTCATACCTGCCTCTCAATGCCGCGCTGACAAATAGGGTTCAAATAAATCAAGGTGCACATGAACTGCTGACTCGGCAGAGTCGCCGTACAAGGCCTGCGCACTGAAACGCACCGTGTAAAGATGACAGGGTTGCTCGCCAGCGCCATGCGCGTTCGTGTCGGGCAACACCCAACCTCGATGCCAGGCGACCACTTCACCATCAGCGCCACGGGCATACTCTGGCAGCCGTGTGTGTAGCTGATCGGTATCAGCAAAAGACCCAGACAACCGAACAGTACGCACCTGATCGCCGATTGCAAAGTTTGGCGGCGCCGCCAGATAACGCACGCTACTGCCAGGGTTGCGACTGTTTTCAAGTGGCGTTGTTTGCCCAGCGTTGGACGCAGTTCTGGGACGACTGGCAACATTGTGATCTGCAACCAGCTCCGCAATGTCTGCTTCGCTGGCACCCAGTTGCCGCGCCAGTTCACCAACACGCACATCAAGCTCCGCTTTTTGCAGGGCTTGGGCTTCAAGCAGCAGCGTCTCCAGCCCCCCCAGCCAGCGCCCGTAGTAGCCATGTTCGTAGTAGGCATTCGCGGCAACCCGCTCAACAGCGTGACGAAACTGGTCAGCGTTTTTCATCACCCCTCGAGCACCGATGCAACGCATCATCGCAAACACTGCCGCTTCCCAACGCGCCGCAAACACCGGCGCATCTGGATCAACCCTGGGTGCACCATAACCCGGTTTACCACCAACATCGTGCGGCGTAGCACTAGTTGCTGTGCTGTACTTGGAGCCAGCACCGCCTGACAAGTGCTGGCTCAGGGTGACACCTGCCGGGCGAGATCAAGCACCGGTATGTGCACATCGCGCTCAAGCTCGACTTCAAACTCGTGAGTACCGGAACTCACCTGTGCGCTACGACCGTTGGGCAGTACCACGGTGGCTGAACAGTTCGTCGGCACTGTCACCTCTAACAAAAAACGCTCATTAGCAATCTGCCACCGACTGGCAAAGCGACCATGCACGGTGGCCAGACTGGCTTCGGCATAGCGCAGTGGTGAACCCGCTGGAAAATCCTTGCCTACAGGGGGATGCGGTTCAATGTGCGCATGCCGGTAGGCATTCTGTTCCGGTGCAAGATCAGGGTTTAAATCGAGTCCGGCCACGGTCTGATACAACCACTCACCCACGCTGCCGAGCGCAGTCTGGTTGAAGCTATTCATTGCCGAGTCTTGAAAGCCGTTATCACTGGTCCAGCTATCCCAGCGCTCCCAAACACTGGTTGCCCCTTGGGTGACCGGGTACAGCCAACTCGGCGCTGACGTTTGCAGCAGCAACTCATAAGCAAGCGCGAGTTGTCCACCCGCCGTGAGTACAGGCAGCAAAAAGGGTGTGCCTAATATGCCTGTACTGAGATGCGTATTGCGGGCCTTGATATCTTGCACCAGCATATCAAGCGCTCGCTTGCGTTCCGTGCGTTCGAGCAAACCAAAGTGCAATGACAGCACCAGCGCGGTCTGAGTGGGGCTCACCAACTGGCCATCTGGCGTAACAAAACGTTTGCGAAATGCAGTGCGCACATCGTTGGCAAGTTTTTCAAACCGTTCGAGATCAGACAGATTACCCAACACCCCTGCAATGCGAGCCAGCAATCGCGCGCTGTAACAATAAAATGCGGTGCCAATCAGCTCTGCTGGCGTAGCGCCCAAGCGCGGATCAGCATAGCGATTGTCGCCGGCGTCACACGCAAGCCAGTCACCGAACGTTGCACTGTCAGCATGCAGGCTGTCGTCGCGGATATGCTGTGCTGACATTTTCTCCATCCGCTGCACCAACAACTTCATGTTAGAGAAGTGTTGTTCCAGCAACTGTTTGTCGTTAAAGCAACGGTATTGTGTCCAGGCACAGATCAAGTAGGCGTCCGACCAACCTGCCCCTCCGTCGACATCCAGCACATCGAGCCCCGGAGGCAATGGCACAACGGGTGGGAGCGCACCGTCAGGGCGCTGCGCATCACTCAAATCAGTCAGCCACTTGTTAAAGAACGCCGCCGTGTCCGTGTTGAACGCGCCAGTGCGTGCAAACGCAGCAGCAGAGCCGGTCCATGCAAGGCGTTCGTCGCGCTGGGGCGCGTCCACCGGCACGCTGTGAAAACTGCTGCGCTGACTCCAGGCAATGTTGTCTTGTAACCTGTTAATCAGCATATGGTCACAGGTGAATTCGCCGGTGGTTTCAAGATCAGCAGCAATCACCTGCGCCTTGATGGCCGTAATGGCATCGCGGGCAAATCGACCACTAATCTCAACATATTGAAAGCCATGCAACGTGAACACAGGTTCAAACAGTTCACCAGACGGATCACCGGCACAGGTGTAATAGTCGGTGGCCTGAGCATCGCGCAGATTGTCGGTGTACAGCGCGCCGGTTGACGTAAGCCGCTCGCCATAGCGCAGTCGCAGCAAGGTGCCGACGGGCGCCTCAAAGTGTACGCTTACCCGCCCCGTGAGGTTTTGTCCAAAATCATAAATCCAGCTTTCCCGATCAATACCACTGCGTCTGCGCACGGGTTCACTGACCGGACTAAGCTCGCGCATCACACGCAAGCCTGGTGCCGCGCTTAAGCTGAGCGTTGGCGCATCTACGCTGGGGGTTTCCACCCCTAACCAGTCTGCCGCCGGGTAGTCGGGTGTACTCCAGTCGCCCAGGTGTTGGCGCCCATCAACGCTCTCTCCGTCGAGCAGATCGCTACCAACGATGTCGCTCGCGTGCCAACTCCATTCGTCATCAGTAACGACCTCGAACGTCGCACCGCTGGCAAACTCAACGCACAGTTGGGCAAGCAAAGCCGGGCGATCGCCATAACACTGTCGACCGGCCAAACCAACACCACCGCAGTACCAGCCATCACCCAACAGCATGCCTAGGGCGTTCTGACCTGCAAGCAGTTGCTCGGTAACATCGTAGATCTGATAGTTAAGGCGCTGCTCGTAATCTGTCCAGCCGGGGGAGAGCTCGTCATGCCCGATGCGCTGGCCGTTTAAGAATGGTCGATAAACCCCAAGCGCCGTGACATAAAGGCGAGCGCTGGCAATAGTGTCATCGACGGGCAACTCAAAGGTCCGGCGCAGCGCCGGCACCGCAGCACCTCGATCTTTGGACCCCTGCAGTGGCGTTGCAATCCAGTGGGCTGACCAGGCCTCGCTCAACAAGCCGGTTTCGAACCAGCTTGCTGCACTAAACGGACTGACTTCACCGTCGCTATCAAAGGTGCGCACGCACCAGTAGATGCGTTGCGTAGAACCCAACACTGGGCCGCCGTATTCGACATTAACTGTCTGCGCACTGTCGACC